>NZ_CP113361.1:1324082-1655102 GCF_026684035.1 Methanogenium organophilum | reverse complement strand
GGATCCGGGTACCAGGCAGCAATACTCGCAGAGATCGGGTGCAAAGTCACCGCAGTGGAACGAATTCCCGAACTTTCAGATCTCGCAGAAGAAAATCTGAAAAAAGCAGATGTGAAGAATGTCACCATCATCACCGGGAACGGTACCGCACTGCCGGAAGTGGAAGGACCATTTGATGGGATAATCAT
Organism: Methanogenium organophilum; assembly: GCF_026684035.1. Classification (NCBI taxonomy): domain Archaea; kingdom Methanobacteriati; phylum Methanobacteriota; class Methanomicrobia; order Methanomicrobiales; family Methanomicrobiaceae; genus Methanogenium; species Methanogenium organophilum. The sequence continues at coordinate 1,654,914 of NZ_CP113361.1, read as the reverse complement.
CACTGCTGCAGCACCGGATGTTCCCCCCTCACTGACAGCTCTTTTGGCTGATGGCGGAAGAATGGCAATTCCTGTCGGAGACATGGATGTGCAGGTACTGACCTGTATCCACAAAAAGGGGGATTCGCTGACGGTCTCTCACCATGGTGCTGTCCGGTTTGTCCCCCTGATAGGTAATGAGGGGTGGAGCCATTCCTGACCGAAGACGGACCGAAATAATCAATCAGGAGAAGAATATTCCAACCATCCCCGAAAAAATAAGTATATGAGACTGAATGAAATATGACCACCAATTTCGGAAAAAAAGCCAGATATCAGATATTATTTTTAAATCACAGGTATGGATGACCTTTTTATCAGAAGAGAGCATATAAATATAAAAGGAGTGAGTCTTCTGGCAAACCAAAACAGAAAAAAAAGCGGGCAGGCCGAACCACCTGCAATCGTACGGGTGAAACTGCCCAATAAAAGAAACCGGGAGATGTTTGCAGAAGCAGATCTCATGCTCGGTGCAAACCATATCAGGGTACGCTGCTTTGACGGGGTGACACGTACAGGCCGTATTAAAGGGAAGATCAAAAAGCGTGTCTGGATTCGCGAGGGGGATGTGTTAATCGTTGTACCGTGGTCATTCCAGGACGAAAAGTGCGACATCATCTATCGCTACACCCGGCCACAGCGTGAGTGGCTGCAGCGCAACAAATATCTCTGAACATAATAATTCAGGATTGAATCCCGCAGGATTTCAATCGCATATTCTTTTATCTCCGGGATTTCCATCATAATTGTGAAGGTCCGGTCATCAGGTCCTGTTGACAGGCGTTCAGCCACGGCTGGAAGATTGTTAATAATAATTTTGCAAAAAAGAAGAAATCGGATTAGATTCCCAGGATATCAACGGTATATTCTTTTATGACTAAACGGTCAACATCAAGCCTGTAGGCATTTGGCGGAACCGGTGTGAAACCACTCGCAACAATGTATGGGCCAGTGAAATATGTCTCCCAGGCACGGGAATAATCATCATCGGGATCAGGGAAATACTCAATAATTACCGGGCGTTGTATACTGTAGCTATAGTCATGGATCACAGGAGGCGTGAGCATCGCCATCTGGATAGTCCCGATGCCGCCCAGAGCCATCGGTTGTGTCGAGTTCAGGGATGTCATAAAGATGACAAGCGTCCCCTCAGTCTCATCATAAAACCAGCGGGGATCGGATACCATGACAGAACCACCCAGGTCCTGCTGGCGTTTGACGACCGCCCCATTGGCAACTGAGATTACCGCAGTCCCTTCATCAGAGACAAATTCCATCGATCCGGGGTAGTACGTCGTGATATTGGTAAACGTGTCATCCACATAGTATGTGATGTTAAAATGCTCACCACCCTCAGCATTTGCCTGACTCGAGTTGGTTACAAATATACTGCCACCCGAGACCCCGATGGTTGTATCACGGTACGGCACATTGCTTCTGGTCAGAATCTTGATGTCATTTTGCAGGACGATCATATTCTGCTCCATAATCTTTTCATCCGAACTGATTCTTGCATCCGCAAGCGCCGGGTATCCATACAGCGTCACAATTGAAATTCCGAGAATGACAATCGTAAATACCAGAATAAACCCAATGGCTTCAGATACCCCTGATTCATCTTCTATTATTTTTATCTTCATTGAAATCACACCCCTGCAGAGTCATAGGAGATTATATTATACCCCCCGCCGGTGGTTTGTCCGGTGACCCCTCTGGTGGCACCGATACCCGATATGGCTATCTCAGCCAAAACAGACCCGTCGGTAACTCTGATAAACTGGCTCTCCTCGCTACCCTTCAGGAAAACCTCATATTCCTCTCCCGCTACATTATCGGGCAGGTCAAACTGTGTCCGGATGGTTCCGTCGTTTGGTGCGATGGCATACAGGTCAACCATACGAACACTCACTCCGTTTCCAATATCAACGTACGAGTGATATTTCAGCGTGTCAGACGGTCCTTCAATCAGACCGGCGTTCACCACAAACATCATGACGACAAACATGAACACCAGAAGCAAGGTGATTGACAGATATTCTGTCATCATTGAGACGCCGTCATCGTCCAGATTTCTGCATATTCCCCTCATATATTCTCACACCCCCTTCGGATCCCACTGCGGCAGCAGCAGGGATTCACTGTATTCAGTGACACCATTGTTGTAATGGATATCAATCTGATGATAATTGTAGAAGATATCACTGTACGTTCCATTTTCCACCCAGTATGATCCGTCAATAGAATAGTTTGTAATCGCATTGTTGCGTGACATTGACAGCAGTGCAATATCACCACGGAAGCGATTCTGAAGGATATTCGGATTTGGATCTCCCGGCAGTGTACTCCCCATTGAAACCAGTTTTCCCCGGATATCCTGTATTTCATTTTTCGGGAACTCCATCACCGACTCAGCGGTTGTCTGGCCGACAAGCGGTGCCTGACTGACAATTATTGCCAGCACAAACATGCCGATTGCAACGAGAAAACCCATCATCACGATCCACTGTCCTTCATCGTTCAGCGTCTCCATATGAGCACCTCCAGAAGAACCAATTGTTCACCGCCGTCGTATTCATCCGCCCCATATCCACCCGGACTGGAAGGTAACCATACATATCTGGTGACACTGATGGCAGGTTCGCGGGTCAACTGGCTTTCTTCATACTGAGCAGAGTTGCTGAAGTGATAGGAATGGATATAATCATCCTCAGGATTCACGGTATTTCCTTTCACCCTGTTGTAGACCGTTGCATTAAATTCAAGACTGTTAACAATATCGGTTGTGCCCGTTTCTGCTTTCAGATATTCAGAAAATGCACTGTTAAATTCGGTATCGGACATCCCTTTATGTTTATTCAAAACCATCGATGCAAGCGGACTTACTGAAAGCGGAGATGAATCCGCCGGCGTATCCATCATCTGCAGGGCGTCATATCCCAGCTGCTGGATCTGCATATCCGTGATATGTGCATCCCCCGGTGTGTAGACAATCCCGGTATTGAATATGGTAAACGCTGTCACAAGCATGATCACCCCTGCGGTGATGCCTTCAATCGTGTAGAGCTGCCCCTCGTCATTCATCACCATATCGCAACCTCCATCACACCGTCAACAAGATCAGGTTGTGTCACATTTGCAGTATAGTCATACTGGTGCATGCCGCTCAGATACTGGTGCGTCACGTTGCTGTCTTTGAACTTATAGGAGAAATTGAAGTTTACATTTAGATCTGTGGTGATATCTTTCGAGAACGGGAGTGGCGGATAGAGCTCCAGTGTAATCACCGAACTGTTGTCGACTGCAGATGATACTCCTGTTGCACGACGTGGATTCCCATTTAACGTTAGCGAATAGGTGCTATTTGCCCATGGATATAAACCCGGAATGGGATCACTGCTTCCACCAATATAAAGTCCCATATCCTCAAAATTCATCCATTCTATGTCTGTTTCATTCAGGTGAGACCACATATTTTCCAGAGTGACTGAGAGCTGCTCAGACTGAGGGTCAATGCGGTATGCAGGATTCACCGTTCGGTTGATAAGGGTACCGTACGGGATATGCACCACAAATTCCTCAGAAGTGCTGTTTTCGCTCGCCGCGAGGTCCCCCGTATACTGGGAATAGTTATTGAAACAAATATCCGCTGCAGAAGGTTCCTTCACCTTGACAAGACGCCGCATGTACCCGTACTGGAAGGTAGGCACCGGATCTCCGCCACCTGCGTAGTATACATCACCCCCGGTCGCAAGGGAGATATTATAGAGATACGTGAAGTCACCAAAGATGACCTTATCACGATAATCCTCTGCATAAAAGACAAAATCCGAATCAGGATCGAGATTAAAGAATTTGTCTACTTTTTCCCGGGAGAGAATATTGGGAGTTTCCTTGGACACCGCAAGACCAAGGCGCTGGATCTCATCTTTGTGTTGCATATCATAGGGAGACATCAGACCCCATGACGGATTATCCGGTGCTCCCGGATCTTCCACCAGGATCACTGATGTCCGGTAGGCAACTGCATCATAGTCGATATTCTCACTCTGAATCCCTGCAAGAACCCCCGGAACAAGCGATATGACCATAATAAGTGCTAGAATAAAGATCGTAAACCCTGCCAGAAAATCAATCGAGAGGATCGCATCCTCATCTGCTATTCGTCTTATTACATCCACTCCCCTGTATATTCATTAAACCAAAATGACGCAAAGAGATCCGGCCTATGGATCGAAGCCCCACAGATGTCGGTGCTGAGGAAGGTGTCTGCCTCTGCCCCCTCTGTTATGAAATACCCTGAGAGTTTCTCTTCATGGAGGCCGAAGATATCATCGGAAGAGTGAACATCCGCCGCATGGCCGTGGATGAAACCAACACCCGTTTCCCATTCATACTCACTCCGGGCCCGCCCGCTCTGATTAAGGAACACTCTCCGGACTTCATTTTCCGGCCGTGCAAAGAAGGTATAAGACGATGCACGCCCGCCTGCGGTCATCGGCATTTCCCGAACGGCAAAAACAAGCTGATTCTTCCCTGAGATTATCTCCTCATACCGGATGAGAGCATCTTCAGCCGGCACTTCATCAAGAGCCATCCCTTTGCTTCGCTCCGTGGGTATTTCCGAACCAAATGTCTGGGAATGCCCCCCTGAAAATATCAATTCCCCTGCTATACAACCATAGCAAAATGCCGGAACCCCAGGTAGCAGGAGAAGCCCCCCCCCGTATTTAGTCATACAGAAAGCCTTCCTTACTGATTGTTTTGCAATACCGGATAATAAAGATTGATATAACGCCCGGTATTTGAATATCTTTTCGTATTAGACCGGTATTTAAGGTATCCTAACCATTCGCAGAAAATATTTAAAATAAAGGATTATTCGAGTGAATGAAGCACGAGACCGCTGAGAAGTTTTGGTTCAAACCATGTCGACTTCGGCGGCATCACCCCTCCATCGTCTGCAATTCCCAGCACATCATCCACACGAACAGGCTGCATAGAGAATGCAAGGGTAAATTCACCCGAGTCCACACGATTCTGCAGGTCCGAGAGCGGCCGGGCACCGCCCAGATACTGCAGGCGCGGGTCACCACGGGGGTCAGTTATGCCCAGCATCCCTTCGAGGACGGTCTTCTGGATGACGGAAACATCCAGTGAGGCAATGCGATCTGCTCCGGCATCCACCGGGCGGGAGAGCTCATACCAGACACCACCCATGTACATGTGCACCACATGCACCGGCGACGCCGGCTCGACAAGCGGCGGGATACAGAAGACGGTATCGTCAATATCACCGTATGGCTTCACCGTAAAGGACTTTGTAAGCTCTGCCATGAAGCTCTCAGGGGTATAATCCCCCAGATCCCGCACCAGTCTGCTGTAGCCGTGAATCTTCACCCGGTTCTCTGCAAAGATGACCGCCATAAACCGTTCGGATTCGGGAGTAAGCCGCCCTTCCTCACTGCGTTTGTCTGCTACATTGACCGACGATTTCGCGCGGTGGTGTCCATCTGCGATGTAGAAGGCATCAACGCCTGCAAACATCTCCTGCATGGTAGTGATCGCCTCGGGATCAGCGATGCGGAATACTTCATGAACCGCACCACCACTCTTTGCGACACCATCAGGTGCACCCTCCGGAATAAGAGAAGCGACATACGGGAATATCTCGCCGGGGTCACGGTAGAGAAGCACCACAAGACCGGTGTGCATATTGGTTGCGTCAATATGACGTGTCCGGTCCTCTTCTTTGTCGTAGCGGGTATGCTCATGACGTTTTATCTTATTGTCCCGATAATCGTCCACACTGACGTTCGCCACGAACCCGGTGTAGATACTGCCGCCCTGCTTGACACGGTAGAGGTAAATACCCGGTTCCGCATCCTGCATGAGAAGACCTTCATCAATCATTTTTTGGAGATTTGCAGCGGCAGTTTCATAAACAACCGGCGCCGCAGGGTCAATGTCTGCGGGAAGCGTGGCTTCCGAACGGATGACCTGGAGAAAGCTCTGCGGATTCTCTGCAAGGGCTGCGCGTGATTCATCGGTGGTTACCACATCATACGGAACAGAGGCAATCTGCTGTGCCTCTTCTGCCGGAGGGCGAAACGCCCGGAAACTAAATATCTGGACCATAACGAAAATACCTGCCTGAAGGTTTCGGGTGCGTCATTTATTGGACTTCAGATATAATATCAGTATCCAAGAGCGGAGTATTGACTGAATGCAGAATACTGACATCCATATTCGCCGGGCCCGGCAGGCTGACCTGCAGGACATCTGTGCAATCGAACACGAACTGTTTCCGGATCCATGGGATGAATCTGCATTCCAGGATGCACTATACCTATTCCCCGGTCTCTTTTTCGTCGCTGAGAGAGGTAACGAAGTCATTGGCTTTGTATGCGCCGGAATGGAAGATACCGGAGATGCTGTTTATGGCCACATCATGAATATTGCGATTAAACCATCCTCCCAGAGACAGGGGGCCGGCGGCAAACTCCTGCAGCGCATCGAATTTGAATGCATGATCCTTGGCGCAGAGGCAATGCAGCTTGAAGTGCGTGTTTCAAACCACGATGCACAGCGCTTTTATCAGAGATACGGATATGCACAGGTCTTCATGGTCGACAGCTACTACAGCAACGGCGAAGATGGCGTCCTGATGATGCGCTGGTTTACGTAAAGGAGCATGCGCAAAAACAGATATTTTGTACACGATTTTTTAAAAAAATTACACCGTGATTCCCATACCAAATAATGGAAATTGCGGGTTTATCCCCGGCCAAGCTTTTTGTGCGCCCGTGCCAGGTGGCCCGCCGCAAGGGCGCCCAGAAGCGATAGTTCCCCTGCAAGCACGCCTGCCGCGATAATCTCTGCAAAGGCTTTGGCATTGGACCCTGCCGGCTCTCCCCCGCCTGCGACACCAAGCATCTGCAGGCATGTCTGCTGGGTCTCAATTGCCGAACCGCCACCTACCGTTCCCACCTGAAGTGAGGGAAGTGTCACTGCGACATAGACGCCGCCTTCCACCGGGTCAACGGTGGTAATTGCGTTGCTACCCTCAACCACATGCGCCGGGTCCTGTCCGCAGGCGAGGAAGACTGCGGCAATGACATTTGCTGCGTGGGCGTTGAACCCCAGGGAAACCGCACGGGCTGAGCCCACCAGATTCTTCCGTGTGTTGACCTCGGCAAGTGAAGCCGCATCGGTCTTTAATATATCCTTCACCATCGCATCGGAGAGGAAGATACCTGCTGCGACCGTCTTCCCCCGGCCCATCACCACATTTGCTGCGGAGGGCTTCTTGTCGGTGCAGAGGTTGCCGGAGAGCGCAATCAGGCGGGCACCGGTCTCTCTCTGAATGATTTCAGCGGCCTTCTCGCTGCCGATGGTGACCATGTTCATGCCCATCGCATCCCCGGTGAAGAACTCAAAGCGCACATACAGGCTGGTGCCGGCGATATGGGTGGTGATACGCTCCATACGGCCATGTGATGTGGTAGCCGCCGCCGCATCAGCAAGGAGAGAGAAATGCTCCTCCACCCAGCGTGCCGCTTCAATCGCGTGCGGCACACTGTCACAGGCAAATACCGGTGCCCGCGTCATCCCGTCGCGCTGGATGCGTACCTCGGCACCGCCCGCCTTTGTGATGGCACTGCACCCGCGGTTCACCGACGCAATAAGTGCCCCCTCGGTGGTCGCGAGCGGCAGATAATATGTTCCGTCCGCGTACTCACCCATCACCCGCAGGGGGCCTGCCACACCGACCGGAACCTGCACTGCTCCAATCATATTTTCACAGTTGCGCTTTGTGACGCGCTCTGTTGTGATTGCATACTCACCAAGGATATCCAGAGAAACTCCGGTTTCTTCTTCGATGAACGAACGGCGGACGGATATTGCCTCATCAGGAGGAAGTTCTGCTTCAAGGGCGTACAGTTTCAGTGAACCGTCCCGTATCCGCTGCATATAATCATCCATGTACATATCATAGAAGAGAAAGACAATAAATGGAGGTGGTCAGGTGAAACAGGAACAATGGTGCGTCCGCGTGCCGGTAACAGAGGGGGAACCCACACGGCGGCAACTGATCAGTGACGGAATCCTCGATATCTCACTCAGACCCGCCCGTGACGGGACAGATCTGCTCTTTCCGGTGACAGATCCTGCCCGTGCAACTGAACGATGGGAGTGTGTTGCACTCCCGAAAGCAGTCCCCCTGCCCCGGCATGACCTGGTGGGCGGTATTGCTATCATGCAGGACGATGACCCGAAGGAAGCAGAGATTCTTTTAGCGTCCCGTCCGTCCATTCACACGGTGCTGTATGCAGAGACACCGGTATCAGGCGAATACCGGACACGGAAATTCCGGGTACTTGCAGGAGAGCAGGTAACCGTCACCGAATGCACAGAATACGGCATGCGCCTGAAAGTGGACCTCGAAGCCGCCTACTTCTCCGCACGCCTCGCAAACGAGCGGCAGCGGATTGTCTCCCTGATGGAAGAAGGCGAACGGGTCTGCGACATGTTTGCCGGTGTCGGGCCGTTTGCCGTCGCTCTTGCAGAGAAGGCAGCGATCGTCATCGCAGGCGACATCAACCCCGGCGCAGTCCTGCTGATGGAGGAAAACGTCAGAATAAATCACCGCCATAACGTCATCCCCATGCTCGCGGATGCCCTGCATCTGGGAGATATTCTCGCTGGGGATTCGTTTGACCGTATCATCATGAACCTCCCGATGAGCCCGGTGCCCTTCTTTGCAACGGCTGTCCGTCTTGTGCGTCCCGGTGGCACCATCCATCTCTATGCGATGCAGGAAAGAGAGGGGGAGTACCGGGAGATGATTGAAAAATATCCCTGCACCATCGCAGAAGAACGTCAGGTCCGGTCATACTCACCCACTCAGCACCATGCAGTCTATGACATAACACGGACCGGGTGAATGAGGGGGGCAAACAATTCTCCCCCCTATAACTGCGTTAATATCATCTTTTTGTCTTATCGGACCGTGCGCCAGCGCCCCTTTGGTACGGTTATCTCAAAGCGGGCGCCAGTCCCGTATGTCCCCGTTTCAGCAATGGCAAGGCCGGTAATCGCAAGGATATCAGATGCAAGGAAAAGGCCGTATCCCGTATGTGAACCATATCCCCGTCCAAAGATATGATCCTTCTTTTCATCAGGGACACCAACCCCGTTATCTTCCACCACAATGACCCGGGCATCACCGCGAACATCGGCTGTCACCCGCACATGGGTTGCATGGTCTCCGTGACGGACGGTATTCTCAAAGAGATTGGTAAAGACTTTCTCCAACATCGGGTCAGCATAGATCTCAATCCCACCAGCATCCACGTCAATGGAGACGGCATGCTGATTTGCCGCCTCCTGTTCTGCGACTGCCTGAAGGTTCTGCCATACGGGTTCAGATGCACCCGCCTTCTCATACTCGCGGGCAAATTCAATCTGGTGTTCAATAGCATGCAAAGACTTCTGGATATTATCAATGAATAAATGAAGACGCGAATCCGTGACATCTTCACCCAGGAGTTCAAGGAATCCTGAGGCGGCCATCACCTGATTATTGACATCATGCCGCGTTATAGAGAAGAGCGTCTTTAATTTCCTATTTAATGCATCCACCTCACGTCTTGCCATTGTGACACGCCTGTTCGTGATACCCAGAACAACCACCACAACCGTAAGAGAACCTGCTATCACTACCATAACAGCGACCACCCAGCTGGGTAGAACAATCGCTGTATCCGGTTCATTTACGATTATACTACCCTCCGGCAGGAGAAAAAACGGAAGATTATGCCTCTGCATCTCGGGATAGTCAACAACAATCTGTCCCTCAGGCGATTCGAAAACGGGAATATCACCGACCGGAGTACCGTTCAGGATATCTGCACCAATCCGTGCTGCATGTTCTGCCTGAATGGCAGTGGGGGTGACATACCCCCCGACAATGCCATACCCAACGAAGGTATCAGAGATTCCGTATACCGGCACCGGCGACCAGGCCGAAACGATACCGGCAATCTCACGGTCACTATAAATCCGGCCTTCACTGTCGCGGTTGAAATCCATCAGAAGAACGGCCGTGCCAGGGGTGAGATTCTGCAGGTCACGACAGAGTGCTGACATCCGTACCTCACCGGGCGCATTGAATACCGGGGTATCGGCGCGTACTGCCGTCCTCCCGAGCAATTCTTCGGCGAAGATTTTTCCGGTGGTTGTTCCCGGATCATTCACCACATAGATTTCCTGCACACCGGGCTGCAGGGTTGTGATCAGATCAACCGTCAGGCTGACACGGGTCATCTCGACAACCCCTGTCAGATTTGGCATCTCTTCACGGTGTACGGGGTCATATCCACCCACCCCGAAGAATACAATCGGGACACCGGGGAAGAGCTCGTCACCATATGCTCGGATAAAGGTATACGCATCATCATCGGAGACAAATATCAGGTCAATTGGGACAGACGAATATTTATGTCGGTACACATCGGCGAGATTTTCATAGTGTTCGTCATCCGAGACAATCTTCCCGTCCATATATTCAGAATAAAAGATGTTGGCCGGATCATCTGCCGGAAAAACACGGTGAAGACCTTCTGTGACCGCATCGACCCAGTCCATATCAGGCCCGTATGAATGAATGATAAGAATATGGTTACTCCCGTATGCATCACAGTCTATGGCCGCAGCTGCAGCACTGAAAACACAGAGCGCCAGAATCACCAGAATCCCTTTTCCCATGCGGGAGAACAGATGACGGTGGAGGAGCATTAAATATACCATTGACAGGAATGATGAAAATTCTTTGGCACAGATGAGTGCTGAAAAATAGAGTTATTTATTCGGTATAATTTATGCAGGCACAAACTTTGTGCCGTAGACAATAACACCACTGTCACCATCAGCGATAATCTTTCGGAACACGCTCTTTACCGGCATGCCGATTGAAATCTCATCAGGTTCACAGATCACCTGCGCTGTCATGCAGGTCCCTTCTTCGAGTTCTATGATAGCAATCACATAGGGTGTCTGGATATCATAGTCGTCGCTTGCCGTTCGGATGACCGAGAACGTACGCACCGTACCATTCCCGGAAAATTCATAGTCAACAATCTTTCCGTCTCTCCGGCACTCGGGGCAGAAGGCACGCGGGGGGAAGAAATACCGCCCGCATGTCTCACATTTGTTGCCCTTCAGGTTGTACCGGTTCTGCTGCTTTCTCCAGTAACGTGGTACCGACATCTTCAGACCCCCAGAATATTACAGACAACCGTCGCACCCGTTCCGCCGACGTTGTGCGTCATGCCAATCTCTGCATCGACCTGCCGTCCGGTTGCCTCTCCGCGGAGCTGCTCAACGATCTCAGCGACCTGCTTGATACCGGTGGCACCGACCGGATGGCCGCATGACTTCAGGCCGCCGGAGGGGTTCACCGGGATGGAACCGTCCAGTGCAGTCTGGCCGTCCTCGGTCAGTTTTCCTGCTTCTCCCTTTGCACAGAACCCAAGGTCCTCAATCGCACAGAGCTCTGCGATGGTGAAACAGTCATGCACCTCGACCATACCGATGTCCTTCGGCGTGAGAGCTGCCTGCTGGAACGCCCGTCTGCCTGCGGCGACGGTTGCATCCAGGGTTGATATGTCACGGCGGTCATGCAGAGAGATGGTGTCTGTTGCCTGTGCCGATGCAAGCACCTTCACCGGCGTATCGGTGAACTCCCGTGCCATCTCCATCGGACAGAGAATAACTGCGGCAGCACCGTCTGTCACCGGGGAACAGTCCAGAAGCCGCAGGGGATCTGCAACAAGCGTGGACTTCATAACGGCCTCAACGGAGATCTCCTTTCTGAACTGTGCTATTGGATTCTTAGCACCGTTGCGGTGGTTCTTGACCGAGACCATCGCGAGCTGTTCCCGCGTGAGACCATATTTGTTGATATAGTCATTTGCAATCATCGCATAGAGACCGGGGAAGGTGGCACCGACAAGGCCCTCCCATTCACGGTCCGCTGCGCCTGCAAGGGCGTCGGTGGTCTCGCTACCGCCGACATCGGTCATCTTCTCTACACCGCCTGCGATGACAATGTCCTGCATGCCTGATGCGACCGTTGTGTATGCCTGCCGGAAGGCAAGCCCGCCGGATGCACATGCAGCCTCAACACGGGTCGCAGGGATGTGATTTTTCGTGAGGCCGGCATGGTCTGCAATGAGTGCACCGATGTGTTCCTGCAGGACAAACCGTCCGCCGCTCATATTTCCGACAAATATTTCATCAATCTGGTCGCCGCTCATTCCTGCGTCTTCCAGGGCATTTGCACCTGCTTCAACGAAGAGATTCCGGAACGATGTGTCCCACTTTTCGCCGAATTCGGTGAGGCCGATTCCAACAACTGCTACTTCTCTCATTACTGCATCACGATCTTTCCTTTGTGTTTGGCATACAGTGCATAGTCAAGATACTTCCCGTTTGCAAGAAGTTCCTCAACGGTTGGTGCGGCAGACCGGTCAAATACATCTGACTCGATGGCATCGGTTACGGTGATGTCAAAGGCATCACTGCCGGCGCCGGACCCGTATGAGGTGACGAAGATACGGTCACCGGGTTTTGCCACATCGAGGGTTGCGGAGATGCCGACCGGAACAGCACCGGAATAGGTGTTTCCGAGGCGGGGGACCGCAAGCCCGGGCTTTATCTGCTCCCCGGTGAATCCAAGCATCTTGGAAACCCGTGTCGGGAACTTCGCATTTGGCTGGTGGAAGATGGCATAGTCATAATCAGACGGTTCTGTTCCCATCTGCTCGAGCATCAGGTGTGCTGCACCCTGGATATGCTTGAAGTATGCCGGATCACCAGAGAAACGACCGCCATGCCGGGGGTATTCCTGTCCTTCACGTCTCCAGAAATCCGGAGTGTCCGTGGTGAAGGAACAGGTGTGGTTGATCTCTGCAATGGGGTTGTCCTCACCGATGAAGATGGCAGCACCGCCTGCTGAAGCAGTGTACTCCAGTGCATCTCCGGGTGCACCCTGTGCGGTGTCTGCACCAATGGCACATCCGTATTTGATCATGCCGGACTTGACAAGTCCCATACAGGTCTGGATAGCTGCCGTGCCTGCCTTACACGCAAACTCATAGTCTGCTGCGGTCATCACCGGTGTGGCACCGATGGCCTCACCCACGGTTGCCGCACTGGGTTTCACCGCATATGGATGAGACTCGGAACCAACGTAGATGGCCCCGATTGCATCACGCGGGACATCTCTGCGGGCAAGTGCATAGCGTGCCGCTTCAACGGACATGCTGATTGTGTCTTCGTCCAGGTCAGGGACGGACTTTTCTTTGACACCGAGACCTGCAGCAATCTCAGGGCCGTTTGCGCCCCAGACCCGTGCAATGTCCTCGGTTTTGATACGGTACCGCGGGATGTACGCACCGTACGTAATAATTCCTACCATAATTCTTCCCTCAGAATATCGACAATCTCGTTGACATCCATTTCAGTGCACAGCAGGGTAATCCGGTCGCTCTCTGCAAGGCGGGGAACGAGCGGATGCACTTCCTCCGGAGAGATTCCCTGGAGAATTACACAGCGTGGTTTGAATGGAGTTACTCTGATTGCGATCATCGGCGATTTACCAGTTGATACATTGGTGAAGATGAGCGCCCGTTCTGTGCTCCATCCATAAATCCGGTTGAATTCATTGGCTGAAAGCTTCAGAATAGCATTTTCGGAGTTGACAACAGTATATCCATAGATCTGCTGATCCATCGATCCCCCCAGATGACTACAGGCAATTGCATTGCAGAACTGGGTGAGCGGGATGGGCATGTTGTAATCATGCATGTCATAAATGACATCAGGGTCAAAATCATTGTAGAGTATTTTAGCGAATTTATTGATGTTTCTGCCACCATTCGCTTCATCAATACTCAGGATGCTGTCAACAATCTTTCCGACAACCGCGGTACCCGGACTCTTGCGTCTGCCACCTTCATAATCGGAGATAACAGATGGGGAGACATGCATCTCATCTGCAAGAACACCCGGGGCAATGTTAAATGCCAGACGCCACTTCTTCAGGGCTTCACCGGGAGATGCAGAGAGTGTGATTTCTCCGGCCATTTTTTCAGCAAGACGGGTCCGCAATGCGGATTTCATGTATATACTCTTTGCACGCCTCTATTATATAATTAGCGAAGAGCGATTCGGCATATGTCGATAGCGCCCGGACAGGATGTGGCGTCTGCACGAACATGAGGGCGGGCAACAGTCCGTGAAAAGAACTGCTCACATGCCTGATATTCGTGCAGACAGGACACGTAAAATGACGAATACTCCATTGTTTTGGATATATGGTACAATCACCTTTCACAGGTGCGAAGAGGTACCCGGGCATAGAGACCATTGGTGAGAATATCGACAGGCCGGAAGGGCACCGGAGCGCATGGTTTGTTTGTTTAGGGCGGGCCAACGTGCAGACAGGACCCGAAAGGGAGATGCACGGAGATTCGCCACAGATGAATCCGTCGATCAGGAATCTGTGGATCACCATTGCTGAAATTCCGGTAGAATTCGTGAAATGCACCCTGTAGACTGTCAGCTGCCATGAACGATATGGCGAAAGGGCAACCCATATATGGCATGCATACCAAAAATGATGTTAGATGATCGCACCCGATGACCTGATCTGCCTGAAAGCGATCGCCCTTTTAGGGGGGCTTTCCAGTGCTGTGTCCGTCTCGTCCCAGAGTCTCGCACAGGAACTTGGGATTAGTCCCCAGACCGCCTCCCGGAGACTGATCTCCCTCGAGAATGCCCACCTGATCTCCCGGACGATGCGGGGTGACGGACAGTATGTGACCATAACCGGAGCAGGGGAGGAGAGCCTAAGAGCTGAATATGCAGCATACCGCCGCATATTCGAGACACATGACAGGCAATACGTACTGGAGGGGGAACTCATCAGTGGTCTCGGAGAAGGCCGGTATTATGTAAGCATTGAAGGATATGTCAGCCAGTTTTCAGACAAGCTGGGAATCACCCCGTATCCCGGGACATTCAATGTAAAACTTAGTCCGGCAAGCATCGAAACGCGCCGCAAACTCGATGCAATGGAATGGATAGAAATTGTTGGTTTTACCGACCATGATCGCACATTTGGCGGAGCAAAAGCCCTGAAATGTTCCATCAACGGGCATGCATGTGCAATACTCATCCCGGGGAGAAGCCACTACCCGGAGGATATTATTGAACTGATATCAGAAGTACGGCTGCGTGATGTTCTTGGAATTGAAGACGGGGCGGCAGTGACTATTGAGGTGACACGATAATGATAGAAAAAGCACTTGAGGCATTCAAAAGAGGAGAATTTGTTCTCCTCTTTGACTTTGATGACCGGGAAGGAGAAACGGACTTTGCAATCAGATCAGATGCAGTGACACCACAGCATATCGTCCAGATGCGCAAGGATGCAGGTGGCCTCATCTGCACTGCTCTGCATTCACAGGCGGCAAAGAACTTTGGTCTGCCGTTTGCAAGCGAGATCCTCCAGCCGACAAATCTGGCAGAAAAAGAAGGGGATATTCCATACGACCGGAGCAACCACTCCTCCTTCTCTCTCTGGGTCAATCACCGTGACACCTTCACCGGCATCACCGACAACGACCGTGCACTCACGGTAACCCGCCTTGCAGACCAGGTGAAGAAGACGCTGAACGGCGGCGGAGACAACTTTGCAGCGGAATTCCGGACACCGGGACACATGGCACTCCTGCGGGCCGCAGACGATCTCCTCGATCAGCGCAGAGGACAGACCGAACTCTCGATTGCCCTTGCAGAGATGGCCGGAGTCACTCCGGCTGTCACCATCTGCGAGATGCTCGACGAGACAACCGGGAAGGCTCTGACGAAAGAGGATGCACGCAGGTATGCAGACGAGCATGGCCTTGTCTTCATTGAGGGCAGTGAAGTCATGGACGTCTGGAACGCCCGAAAGTCTGCGTGAAGATTTTTTAAATATCTTTTTTTTTCGTTTGTTTGTTTATTTATTCGTTCATCCCACGATCCCACCACCCACAGTGGAATAGGGATCAAAATTATCCCCCGATTTCATATTGTGATTTGATCAAAATAGGAATGTTGATAATAATTAAATTATATATTAAATGACATGCCAGAACTCTTTTTTTGGGGGCTTTCTATTGATACAATTGCAAATCTATGTGTAGGAATTGGAACAGCGATTTTGGCAATTGCTACTTTTCTTTTGGCAAGATACACAAAATCTTCAGTTACTTCTTCAAAAGAACAGCTAGAAATTTTAAGAAATCAATTCAATCTTGATCAAAAAAATTCAGACCAAAAACATGCGTTAGAACGTTTGAAACAAATAATTATGCCTTTAAATGAAGAAATAGGACACGAAATAGGACTAGTTAAAAATGGAGTATATTGTTTTGGAGGAAAAGAACCGAAATTTAACTGTTTGATATTTCCAATTCCTAAAAATAAATATTTCTATGCACCTGAAACAGGTTTAGAGCATAAAGCACTAGAAAATGAGTTAAAAAACCAAATGGTATTAGAAATATCAGGAGATCATCCTAATTTAATCGAACTGCTACAACAACGTTGGGGAATTTATACTTCTATTGCATCCAAAATTGAAATTTTAAAAAATGGGTTAACTACTGATTCTTATAAAAGCGAACTTGAAACTCTTATCCGAAAGGACTCTAATTTTGAACAAATTACGCTTGATGAGGAAGAAGGTATCTATGAGGAACTGTTTGTAATATATGAATACGAAACTTACTTTCATGAAGGGAAGAAATATCATGTTCCGTTAGCTTCAGATTATTTCTCCATTGAAAACCTTATTGAAGCGATTGTTAATCTTGTGATATGTGAATTTTTTAATGTGAGTGAACCCTCCAAAAAACACTTCTTTGATGATGGTTTAGTTGAAGAAACATTAAATATTCGTTCAAAATTTATGGAAATCCTAGAAAAAGATCAATTTGAAGAAACAATTTTAAAAGTCAATCAATCATTTTCTGAACTTAAAGATGTGGATTCAAAAATATGCATAATTCTAGGCAAAATAATATTAGAATACCGTCAAGGTTATAATTTAACCTCAGACGAAATTTTATTCATTTAATTACTGTTTTTTTGGGCTATTTGTTTTAAGAGGTGGGTGAGTGGGTGCTATCCCGCCGATGGAACGTGACTGTGAAACAGTGACGTGGAAGCAGCGCCTCATGGAGCTGGCGTACTATCTGACTGGGAAGAAGCAGTCGGAGAGTTTCATGAAACCGGAGTGTCAGGTTGATAAGGGTTGATATTAATTTTCGACAGTGGATAATAGTCTACGATATATTTAGGTAAAATAAAATGGGAAACTTCTTCGTAACTTAATTGATATTTTGCATCGTTGGTAGAAATGAGTAAGTTCTGTAGAGATTGTGGGAAACGTTTAGGTTTTTTTTCAAAATTATCTGGTGTTGAACGCTGTGAGGATTGCGAGAAGAAATCCCAAATGGTAAACAATACAGTAAAAATAAAATCACCTGATTATATACCACCGATTCAACAACAAGTGAAAATTAACAAAATAATTAGTGGCTCTGTCGGAGGGGAAATTGAGTATTACAAACTCCAAGAATGGTGGCTGAATACATTAACTTCTGACGAACAAAATATACTACTCTCTATTTACAGGCCTCTAGGTTTAAGTCCCGATTCACTTGTACACGGGAAAATCACATCTTCGAGTCAATCCGAGGTTGCATTTTTATCAAATCTATCAGGTTGGGTTAAACAACCTGAATATCGAAGAATTGGGTATAAACTGATTGAGAAAGCAGAAAGTAGTATCTCAAATCGAACGCCAATTATGGATCGGCATTTCTTATACCAGGCAAAAAAGGAGATTTACTATCGCAATCGTGATATGGATGACTTTGCTCTACCTACTGCAATTGAAGCATGCAAACAACAAATTGCACTTTCCAAAAAGGCAAAACAAGCATTTCTGAAAGAATGTGGTCAACTTCCTTCTCATGCGGGATATAAACAGCTCTGCATAATTATGGAAAAGCAAAAGAATTATGATGAGGCGATCCGTCTTGCAAATGAGGCAAAAATGCAGGGTTGGACTGGGGATTGGGATAAGAGAATTGAAAGATGCATGAAAAAAATGAGCACATGAAGAGTATGTGATTCATACACCTTGAAAATGAAATGAATACTAACGGATTCTATTGAAGAATTATATCAATATCTTGAAGAGAATTTCCATAATCCCCATAGTAATGCCATCAACATATAAATGGTTAATACACGGTAGTGCCTTAATCAGAGGTTAATCAAAATTCTCCTATATTTTTTATGACCATTTTTAACAATATCGTTACCTATAATTCCCTCTGTATGAATAAGTCAATAATGAGCCCGACTTTACCCCATTGGAAGGGATTCGACAATATCAAAACTCTAAATCCCCAATTTGATGAGGAATCATTTGATGTTTTATGTTTGCCTGAAAATATCGAAACAACCACTAATGCCGAAAATTATATTGAGACCGCGGAGTCACTGCGTCTTTATAAAATCCTTAAAAGCAAGGGTGTCAATGTTCTTGCTTTACACGATTTTGGCATTAAAACACCGCTGTATGAAAGGCGGTGTGATGACTTGTATTTTGGAACAATACTTGTTAAAGAAATTGCGCTCCCAATCATCGTAACCATCTTAAGTACCTGGATTACTAGTAAATTGTTTAATCCCAAAATCCATTTAAAATTAAAAATACAAAAGCCCGAAAAAATTGTTAGTATAGATTATCTTGGGGATGGGGAGACACTTAATCAAATTTTAAATTCGATAAATCATTCTGAAAATGAAGAGCTTTAAAAAAATAGTTAAACTATTTTATAAAACGGCATCTCGATGTTTGCAGAATATCCAAGATATGGATTACTCGTCTGCATCAAAAAAGGCCAATGTAAAAATTAAACAATGTAAAATGATTATCACGTCTGATGAAAATGCAAGTTCTGAAGCGAAATATGTAGCACTAATTTTTGGTATTTATTTTAGGGGAATTGAAGAATTATCAGAAATTTCTTCAATTGTTTCATCAATGGATTGGATAACACGCCCGAAAGATGTTCAACGCGTTTGGTTTCTACTTCAGAATTGTATTGAACGATTTGAAAGTGTTTTACCAGCTTTGAATTTTCCAAAGGATGTGCGATTTTTTATAGAGATAACTCTTCGAGATGTAAGTACCCAAATTGAAACGGCATATGGGAAGGGAATGTATGTCAGCCCAGAGGTTGTTATCGAAGAATGCATTTGTAGTATATGTAATCAAGATCCTCGAACGTGCTCACATATTGAAAACCACGTATATAATGGAAAGATATGCCGAATCGTCCCAACAAAAATTAAACCCGGTTTTGGTGGCGTAGTTATGACACAGAATCCAAAAGATAAACGTTGTAGAATGTGGCCTTTTGATGCAAAAGAGGATTCAGATGGTAAAGGCCTTACAGTAAGTAATGTTCCAATTCTGATATCATTTAGAATAGACGATTTTCTTGATTGATAATTTAATCGGTCTTTTTTCCCAGCAAGAACGCCGTTAGTCCAATAGTGACATTTTTCAAAACTAACTATAACCCCAACCTCATGTTCGAGGAGTATAATCCGAACCTTGTCTTCAGAGGTTCAATAATAACAGGACAACGATAACCCCCACCCATGATGAGAAAAGAGAGGGAAGAGACTCGAACCCCCAGAATCCTAAGACTGGCAGTTTGCCAGTTTGCCATTAAATCATCAAAATAAACCGTCAATTCGTGCTTTCAGTTTTTCCAGATTTTACACGGAACTATCTAAAATTCTAAATTCCGCTCAAGCATATTTTTATTCAAATTATTACATACACATCGCACACTTTTTCTTTATACTCCCATTCGCCCAATTATCTTCTGTGCACAGGAAACGCTGTCGCACAGGAGTAAAACTCCATGAGAAAAACAGAACCGAAGATAAATCGCAACCACATCCCGGACCCGCACTCTACGCCCATCGCGTTGCCCATCGCGTTGCCCGTCGTCCGTGAGAACCGAATCGCAGAAGAAACACGAATCACCACAGAACGAATCACAGAAGAACAGATTACAGAAGAACAGATTGCAGAAGAAAAAATCGCAGAAGAACAGAACCGGCAGATCATGCCAGAGAGGGAGGTGCGGACATGCAACCCGCAGACCGAAAACCGATAGAAGAAGGCAGCCCCACCACAAAACCCTGCGCCAACAGTGAAATGTCAGGAACTGCCGATGAACAATCGGCGGCTAAAAAGATAAACACCACGAATGATGCAGGGAAGCGCATCAGGGCCGGGCCGGTCCCGCTCTTCCTCGTCCCGCATACACTTTCCACAGAGATTCACGCACACGGCGGGGATATCTCAGAGATTGCAGTCAAACGGACCGGACAGCACGTCTATGCGATTACCCTGACCAAAACGCCAAAAAAGGGCCACAAACAAGGTCACAAACAGGGTAATAAACAGGACCACGAACAGGATAGGGAACATAGCAACAAACAGGCTCACAAACAGGCCCGGAATCAGGGCAGGGAACAGAACAGGAATCCGGGTGGTGCAGATGCAGACTGAACCCGGCACGATCGCCCGCGGGAGAGGGGGAACCCTCTCCATCACCATCGCAGAGGAGACCTATCCCCTCACGAGAGACGACACCCACACCCTGCTCACCTACGGGCAGAGCGTGCCTCTCGCCCGGATCGGGGACAGAGACGTCCGCCCCGACAAAGCCATCTTCGGAACGACCGTCATCGACGGACACATCACCGTCCATACCTCCGGCCGGGCGGTGCTGGTGGTCACCCGGACGGGCCTCTTTTCCGTCCCCCTGGCAAGTTTCCGGCAGGTGGTCCGTGGTGAGGCCGTCTCCGCCCCGCTCTTCCCGGTGATGCCCGACATCATGGGGTGTTTCGTATGAGTGCCAACCAGCCAAAAGACGAACGCTTCCGGGAGATCCGGGACACCCTCTCCCTGCTCTTTTCCGACGGAGCCGTCGTCGAACTCCGGGCCCTCGGCGACGGCGGCGTGCACAGCGGCTACTTCACCGACTTCGATGCGATGGCAGAGCGGGCGGCAGCGATGAACCGTTTCACCGATGTACACGGCATCTATGTCACCCTGAACGAGGTGAACCCGGCCCTCCTCTCCCGGCGGGCGAATCGTGTCAAACAACATCTTTCCCGGAGTGACGCCACCACTGCTGACGCAGACATCTGCCGCCGCCGGTGGCTCCCGATTGACTTTGACCCCGTCCGGCCAAGCGGTGTCTCCGCGACCGACGCGGAACATGCCGCCGCCCTTGAGCGGGCCGAAGACGTTGCGGCCTGGCTCACAAAGAGAGGATTTCCGGAACCAATCCTCGCCGACTCCGGCAACGGTGCCCACCTCCTGTACGCAATCGACCTCCCGAACGATGGCGAGGCCACCCGGCTCGTGAAGGGGTGTCTCACCGTCCTCGATGCCCTCTTCTCAGACGCAACCGTCCACTGCGACACCGCGAACTTCAACGCCGGACGCATCTGGAAACTCTACGGGACAACAGCCAGAAAGGGGGACAGCACTCCTGAGAGGCCCCACCGGAGAGCCCGCATCTGCTCCGCCCCCGATGAGCCGCAGATCGTTTCCGAAGCACTCCTCCGGGAACTGGCCGATGCGATTCCCCGCTCCGTCCCCGCGACCGGCAAACGCCGGGGTTCGTTTGACCTGGGACACTGGCTCACGACCCACGGCATCAGCGTCAAAACCGAAAAACCCTGGCAGGGCGGCACGTTATTCACCCTCGACACCTGCCCGTTCTCCAGCGCCCACACCGACGGGGCGTTTGCCATCCAGTTTGGAAACGGTGCCCTCTTTGCCGGATGCCATCACAACTCCTGCGGCGGCGGCAGCCAGCGCTGGCAGGAACTCCGGGCCATGTATGAACCGGAGCGGGCCGCAGGGAAAGAAAACGGTGGGACGAGACCACCCAAAAAGGAGTCGTCACACCGTTCTGAAGAACCGCCGGAGAATCTCCCATCTCCTCCTCTTCTGCCGGACACCTCAGCGGAAATGCAGGAACAACGCAAACAGGCATTGGAGATTCTTACAAACGGCGACCCGGTCCAGTTCCTCCTTGACGTCTTCCACCGCAACCATGTCGGCGACCAGACGGTCGCCGAGTGCCTGGCGATGTCCGTTGCCTCACAATCAGTGGAGAACACCTCCGGTCTGCACGTTGCCATATCCGGCAACTCCGGCAAGGGCAAGACCCATGCCTGCAATGCGATGCTCCGCCTTCTGCCCGAGGCGTACCGGCTGAAGGGCACGGTCTCGAACAAGGCGCTCTTTTACTACGAAGACCTCCTGCCGGGGACGGTAATTCTCTTTGATGACGTCGCACTTTCAGACGACATGCAGGAACTCCTGAAGTCTGCAACAGCCAATTTCCAGGAACCGGTTGAGCACCGGACGCTCACCCGCGATCGGCATCTCAAGTTATGCAGCATCCCTGAGCGGTGCGTCTGGTGGCTTGCCAAGGTGGAGGCCATCGGAGACGATCAGGTGATGAATCGGATGCTCACGGTCTGGATAGACGACTCAACCGGTCAGGACCGGGCAGTTCTTGCCCATCTGAAACAGGTTGAGATGGGAATGGTGCCTTCGGCAACCAATGACCCGGACGTTCTTGTCTGCCGGGCGATGTGGGAGATCCTGAAAGGGGCCGTCCGGCAGGTGCGTATCCCGTTTGCCGGTCGGATAAACTTTTCAGCGGCCCATAACCGACGCAACCCGGCGATGCTCTTCGACCTGATCAAGTGTCACGCAGTGCTGAACTTCCTTCAGCGGGAGAAGGATGAGGACGGGACTGTCATTTCTACGTATGATGACTTCGTCTATGCCCGGCAGCTCTTTCTTGCGATCAACGGCAATGTCGGCGGGCAGGAGACGAAGCTGACCCGAAACGAGTCGGCTGCCCTTGCAACGATCACCCGGCTGGACCTGCAGGTATTCACCATCCGTCAGCTTCAGGATGCCCTCGGTCTCTCGTATCACCAGACCTATCGGCTCCTGCATGGCTACACGAACAGCCGGTCCACCTATCTGGGTATTCTTGATAAGTGCCCTGCAGTAAGTCTCATTGACGCAACCGTGGCAGAAGAGATCTGCGGCGTGGAGTGTCGCAGGCGTGAACACTACTTCTCCTTTGACCTTCTGCATTATCGGGGATGGTCAGCCCAGGCGGACGTCTGGCTTGATGAAGAAGTGAATGGCAGCGATTCTGATGGAGACGATGATGACGATGGCGGTGATGCTGCAGGTGGTGCAGGGGAGAATCGTATCCTTCCACCCTCTTTGCACCGGAATTCCAGGGATTGCGCAAACAAACCGGAAGCCCATTCTGTCTCTGTTTTTTGTACAGGGGAAGAGAGAGAAGAGAGGCGTACAGAGAGTAAGGAGAGGTTGCACGGATTACCGGTAACACCCGACACCGCGGTATCACCTGCCTCAGTATGGGGGAGTGATGGTGTCTGTGATCACGACGGGAGTGCAAAAGAAGCGGTGAATTCAGTGGTGAATCGGCCGTTGCAGAATTCCGGGCCGCAGACGGGAAATATGAGGTGGAAACCAGATTGCAACACTCCCACAGGGAGCACGAAGGTGCACAAAGGGAGGCCGTCCGGCGCTACCCTGCCCCTGCCTGGCATCCTGGATCATACGTCCTTTCACCGGTCGTCGGTCCCGCTTGGGAGCTGTTCGGTCTGTGGTGAAGGGGCAGCGGTGTATCAGTCCAAAGAGCAGCGGACGAGTATCTGCGAGGCGTGCTATGCCCGGCTGGTTAGGGAGTGGAACCGGGGAGAGGGGGTGGTGTGAGAAGATTAAGTTTATTTGATCATTGGTTCACTATAGAATGATCAAAAGGTATTGCAGATTAAATTCCAGATTGGCCTTATTTCCCAAAATAATATCATAAAATTTTGATGATAAGGAAATTTTGGTATAATCGATAAATATCCGGATAAATCCAAAATATTTTAATAGAATGTGGTAGTTCTACTTAGTAAGTGAGTAAGTCCTCCCTGAAACGAATGATGCTACCTTGAGGTGGATGGGACAAAGTAAGGGAGGGTTCACATCTTCTAATTCTTGAATTCGTCAAAGAAATTCAGCTCCATTATCATTTTATCTTTAATTATATCGTAATATTCAGTTTCATTTAACAGATATTTCCTGTTGATAGCACCCGCAATGAAATCCACTGCCTGAATACAGTATTCTCGTTTTGAGTCTACATGTTTAATTGAAATGAAATTGGCATCATCAATTCCATTCCCCGGATAATCCAGTATTCTGGATGTCACATTATAGTCAAAATCTGATTTTTTCCTACCATAGAGTGACCTGTCTATTACAAGATTAATGGGTTTAACACTGGATGAATGCGCTGAAATTTGGGATATCAAAGAAGCGCTAAGATCAACATAGAGATTCTGATAATTCCCATTTAAATGTGGATCTATCTCTTCTTTTCTAAAATAAGAATAGGCAATAGAAATATTGCAGGTGTTAAGGCATTTAAATACCCGACGTTTTATGAGGTCATTCGAATTGCTGAATTTAAATTCAGACATTTGTTTAATCTCTTTCTTGAGATCATTTTGCCGTATTTTCTTAAAACATCGATGAAAATATCCACAAAAATAGTATTGAGCTTATCTGTTATTATCATTGAGATATATTGGTAATATTTCTCATCCAATGGAGAAAATAATTAAAATTTGAGAATATTTGAAACATTTCACCGTTTGGATTATTTTGCTACAGGGGTAAATTTAGATCTCGGCTAAAATGGTGCTAAAAGGGGGAAGAAACGGGATTCCCCTCACTTCTGTCCCTCCCACGGCATCCTGGATCATACGTCCTTTCGCCGGTTGCCGGTCTCGCTCGGGAGCTGTGATGTCTGTGGTGAGAGGGCGGCATCACTCCGAAAAACAGCGGACAAGTATCTGCGAGGCGTGCTATGCCCGGCTGGTTAGGGAGTGGAACCGGAGAGAGGGGGTGGTGTGAGAACAAAATAATGGGTTTATCAAACCCGGCGAAGAACAATAAACACCACATTCATAAATTGATGGAATGTGAATGATCATGTAAGAACAATAAAATATAAAGTCGCATTTAACGTAAAGCAACACCACATTATTTGTGTGATCTATAATGGCAGATCTCCAGTACTCCCCAATACAAGAGGTAGTTTGTGAATTCAGATTCTCAAAAGATACCGAATGGAAGGGAGATCTTGCTTCAATTTTATACGATAAATTAAAGGATGATTTTCCTGAAAAGAAACAAAAAATCAGCCATAAATTAGAATTAAAAGCCAATGTAAAAGGGATAGAAAGTCAAAAAGCCGAACCTGTCTCCAATGATATATTTCTCAGCGAAGACGGTAAAATCCTTATTCAGATATATCCCCGGATGATTTCAGTTAACTGTCTTAAACCGTATCCATCCTGGGAAATCTTCAGCCAGAAAATTGATCAGGTCTATAGTACACTACAGGAAATTGTTGAAATAAAAGAAATTGATCGAATTGGATTGTTATACATTAATAAGATAGAAATTGAGGACAAAAAATTCGAATTAAGAGACTATTTTAATTTCTATCCTCACGTATCCCCCCAATTCCCTCAGGACGTCGCAAATTTCATTGTTGGATGTGAATTTGTCCACAAAAACGGAGCTGAGTTGTCAAAACTGGATTTGGGAAGGACATTCCCCTCAAAAAAAGAGAGCAATGCATTTCTGCTCAGAGAGGAATATTATACAGCACCGAACTACTCTGTCCGGCCGGAAGATGCAATTGAATGGATCGAGAATGCACATATGGAGTTAAAAAAGCTCTTTAATGGATGCATTACTGAAAAAATGAAAGAATCATTCAACGAGATAAAATAATGTATTTGAATCAGTCTTCAGTCTTATTGCCATTTGGTCAACAGGAATAGAAATTCAGATTCCCGGAAGAATGCTTTAATGAAATTGAGGATTCTGATCCCTGGCTAACAAAGCTATGGAAACTTTTCATCCGTCTCTTTGGCAATGCCTATTCTGATTCAGGGCAGGAAATGTTTCAGGAGTTTGCAAAATTATTCTTTTACGAAATGTGTTCTGACACAATTAGTTCCTACTCTTCAATTGAAAATTCATTATTTGGATTGAACACGTATCTGGGAATTGAATTTCCAAATGTAGATGAAGTGGTTGATTACAGCGTGAGAAATCCTGGATTCTATGATGTGTTGCTCTATGCTTCTATTCTGACGAAAGAAAAATTCGGGGAGGGATCAGAGATTTCTGTTGAACTATATCATGATCCGGAATTTAATGATGAATATGTTTCCATATATGTCCGGCAGGATTCGTATGACGATAATATTTTAGATCAGATTGAAACTGTCTGCGACGAATATGAAGAGGCGTTAACAAATACTTCAGGCTGGTTATTGGTAACAACGGATTTTAAACCAAAATCATTCTAATCATGTCTTTTCAATGGTCTCATTATATTGGAATTGCACGTTTTCTTTTAAGAAATATTGATGATATTAACGAAGAGGCCGCTTACCGCAGTGCTATCAGTCGTGCTTATTACGCCGCGTTTTGCCATGCAAAATATTATGCAAAGGATAATTCTGGATTTATACCGGAAAACACTGCAGATGATCATTTAATTCTGAGAGAACATTTCCGAACATCGGGAAAATCCGATATTGTGAGGAGCCTTCAACGACTTCGGGAATGGCGGAATAGTAGTGACTATAATGACCCCTCATACAAAGCAAATGAACAAATTGCCCGGCAGGCAATACGCCAGGCAGAAACAGTGATAAATAAATTAAATTGAATTCATTTCTCACGCAAGGCAATTGAATAGTAGTGTTTCAATTTATGTCTGCACAATTTTCCATCAACCCGGGATCAAACCGGAGTTCAATCTCGTGTGCATTCCCTTTCGCGGCCCGCTGGCGTATATCGATGAGCCGGAGATCAGAGAGCCTCCGAAGCCAGCTACGAAAAGCGGTATAGGAGATGTCCCGTGTCTCTTTGAATGACTCATAGAGGATGCGGGAGGTGAGTGATGCCGTCTGTTCCTCCTGTTTCATCTGAATAATATGGGAGAGCAGCCGTTCCGGACCCGGTTTCAGCCCCTCTATGAGAAGAGTGAGGTGGGCACCGCGTGCGGTTTCATAGGCGGTGTTGACGTTGTCTTCCACGACCGAGATATGGGCATCCCGTTCGGCAGTGAGAACGGAATGTTTCAGGAGGTCGATGCCGACCCGGAGGTCCCCTGCCTCCATCGTGAGGGCAGTGATGTGGTCCAGGATGCCGGGCGGGATTACTCCCTGATAGAGACCCATCCGGATACGATCCTGCAGGATGCTCCGAACCTCATCTTCTCCGTAGGGGGAGAAAAGGATCTCATCGGGCTGCCAGACGGAGATCACCGCCGGGTCGAGGACGGTGAGGGGGCAGAAGGAATGGTCGCTGATGGTGGTGACGACGCCGGTCTTCACCCCCGGATAGTTCTCATACATCCGGACAAGGGAACGGATCACCACGTCGAACTGCCCCGTCTGGCTGAGATAGTTGGCGTCGTCCAGGCAGACGATGAGGACTGCCTCCCGCCGGATGAGTTCCGCTGCGATAGGATCGGTGAGCCGCTGGAGGGGAATGCCGGAGAGCGGGGGCTGCTGCCCGAAGAGCCGCTCAAAGACGGCTGCAAAGACACGGAAGGCGGTACCCACGCTCTCGCAGTTGACGAAGACGGGCACTACACAGGAGGAGGTCTCCTCCAGTTCGCTGAAGATTCTCCGGACACAGGTAGTCTTCCCGGTCCCCGGCGGCCCGCGAAGGTTTGCGTTGATGGGGCTTGCCCCCTGCAGGGCAGGGCTGAGGGCTCCGGCGAGTTGCCGGAGCTGGATGTCACGATAGTGGATGGCGTCAGGTGTATAATTGAACTCAAAGACCTCGGGGTCGCGGATGAGTGTCTGGTTGTACATGAGATAGTGCTGCGACATGGTGAGGGGTCGGGGTGCGGGGTGATATTGGTTGAGCGGGCGGGGGGTGAAAATGGTGATTGTCTCAGGCGAAACACTCATGTGGCCATGCACGATACCAATATCTTGTCAATAAAGGGGTAATTGAATATCCGTAATATTTGGTGACTATTTTGAGGATTTATGTCTGGAAACAAGGATTACAGTAAAGATTCAATTCTCTCCTATTGGGGAGCAGTGGTAATGATTTTGGCAGTATTTTTCATTGGTTCCCTATATGGAATGATCACTCAATCCCAGATTTCTTCAGAACATATCAACGAATATTTCGATATACTGTATGAGACAGAAATTTACTCCCATGGGGAGGAAGAAATCGGAAATTTCATCTCATCTCTCCCTTCCAATGAGAGTGAACAGGAACGATTAGAGCGCATTGCTCTCTGGGTCACATCAAATTTTACAAATATCAATTGGGAAACGAATATCCGGGGGAATTCCGAGTATGACTATTCAAACTTTGGGCCGGGTATGAACAGATATGTCTACGATCCTTCTGGTAGATTACGTGTATATCCACCGAGTTCCTATGCAAACAACCCCCAATGGATTGCATATTATAAGACTGGGGCATGTGGTGAGCTTGCAACACTCTTTTCAGAGATTGCAAACAGAACCGGCACACCTTCTCACGTGGTTGCAGCAAATTTTTATGGTGGAAATAACCATGCTTGGGTTGAAATTACCCGCGAAAACGGAGATTTATGGGTTTTTGATCCAACTATGTACGGTGAGTATATGCAGGGTCAGACTGTGCCGTATGGTGCTTGGTTCACGAGCGTTGAACGTTGGAATATTCCTTGGGAGAAGGATGTGACCTATGTCTACATAGCAGGTACACATGAAGAGATAACATGTCATTATCCATCTATTGAAAAATCAATGGAAGTGCGGATGATGCGAATTCAGCATTTGAAATCAATCCTGTAATGATCTGCAGGTAATATGGCAGTGGCGACGGCATCCATTTTGAGTATGCTGGCAAGACTGCGAGGTCACCCCACCCCTAACCACTGCACCACCCACGCCACAAAGGCTCCTGCCACCCCACTCAACCCCGCGACAATACCCCCGGTCCGCATCTCTGCCCCGGCCTTCTCAGCCCGCCACCCTTCCAGGTCCCGGATGCGGGCCTCGAAGTCTGCATCTGTCTCCTTCATCTCTTTCAGTGTCCGGCAGATCCACTTTACATCACGGTGCGTCTCGATGATTTTGGCGTTCAGGTCATCCATCACTTTCTCATCCCTTCTCCATATTTTTCTCTGCATATACTCTACCGCCAACGAGGATAAATATTACCTATAGTAATATATGGCCAGATTACAGGTACCATCCGGAGCAGGGTGAGGCAACTGTGTATGCCCCCACCATATTTTTTCAGATGCTCATCGCCTCCATGTCCGTGAATGGATGCAACCATCCGATTAATAAATATTCGTCCATTTTGCGGCGCCAGATGCCGTACGAGAAACAGACGGTTTTGCCGGTGCGCCTCCGCCCATTTCCCACCCGGATGTGTCTCATTTTTCTGTCATACTGCCGAAAATTTGTAACAGAACATCCAATGTTAAGTCATGTTAATATTACTCAAAGTAATAGTTTAATATGTCAGTCGAACCCCGGGAACCGGCTGGCAGGAAGTGCCAACAATGGCTGACTTTATCCAGACCACCAACACCAAGAGTGCGGTGCGGGACCTTACTGTCCCCATCGCTGATATCACCACCTTCGATGCCCTCGTGCAGGACATCATCGACACCAACCCCTTCGGCTGTACTTCATACACCGAGAAGGGTGTACCAATCGACCCCGTCGTCCGTTCCCAGGAACGGTATGACGCAAAAATCATCTACGAAAACCTCGAGGCCGATACCGTCGGCGACGTCTCCGTCCAGGTGGAGTCCGTCACAGCATTCGGAGCCGCTGCCGGTCATGTGATGGCCGACAACGACCTTGCGAATGCAATCGGCGGAACGCAGTCCCGCAACACCGCAAAGGACACGTTCTCCTGCAAGCTGAAGTGCCATGACGCGAACAGCGAGACATACTACGTCACCCTCTCCCGCGACAAAGTACGGATCTCATCCTATACGGATGATGCCATCCGTGCAGCGGTTGAGGCCTGGGCCGACGGGAAGCCTGAACTGAGCTGAACTGAGCTGATTGATGCCCGAAACAGGGATACTAACCTCCCTGTTTTTGCGAAAATACGGGTGAAACGGACGCCATTTCAATCAGTATCAGTGGCATCCAAAATACGGCAATTTTGTACGTTATTTTAAATATTACCGAATTATTGCAGAGTATTATGCGGGTGCTGTTGTCTGCATTTTTGGAAGGATACATGGCCTGGTTCATAGTGAGAACGGCTCCCTCCGACCATCTGTGGGGATGCGTTTTTCCGAGGTGCGGGCCCGTTTAGGGGGCTATGTATACGATGCGTAACCAGAAGGCGGTATTTTCCCTAAAAGCGCGAAATCATTCCATTTTTGCAAAGTGAGAGACGAGAATAACCAATAAAACAGCAAAAAAAAGCAAAATGCCAATACTGCAGGCAAAGGATTTCTACAAGGCCAAATATCATTTATTATCCTCATTCGTAAACCATTACCTTTGATTACACTGCGGGCGAACTATCTACTCTCGTGAATGATGCTACCGATGAATACCGGGTGATCATTACCCGAAAACCTGTTCGCAACGCCCGGATGCGGGTGATGCCCGACGGGACCGTCCGGATAACCGCACCAAAGGGGTTTAACACGGCACGCTTCATTGAAGAAAAGAGAGACTGGATTCGCGCACGCCAGGCGGAAATGGACCAGTTGGCGGCAGGGTGCATTACAGTGGCATCAGACCGGATGCTTCTCCTCGGCACCGGATATTCAGTCCGTGAAGGGAGTCACTGCGAGACCGACCATTGCGATACCGTGATCACGGCCCCAAACCCTCCTGCCCTCAGGCAGCATCTGACGAATGATTTCCGGTCATTAATCACCGAAACCGTTGCCATCCGTGCAGATGAGATGGGAGTCTCGCCCGGCCGCTGTGCCATCCGGATGCAGAAGACCCGCTGGGGGAGCTGTTCCTCTGCAGGAAACCTCAATTTTAACCTCAAATTATATGCCCTGCCAGCACATCTAATGGATTACGTAGTGGTGCATGAACTTGCACATCTGAACGTTCTGAACCACTCCCCTGCATTCTGGTCTCTGGTTGCCACACAGTATCCGGAATATAAAAACGCAGAGACAGACCTGCGCCGGTACTGGGTCGCAATAGAACGCAATCACTGGTGGAACACCATACAGAAATAATCAGGAGGATAAAGATGAAGCGGGCTTTACAGTGGTGCGGCGAGATGCGCCGGAATCCAACCCTTCACCGGTGGCACATCTTTTATGCTATTTTTCCCTTTGCAGTGCTCGCCGTGTATCTCGCAATCCTCTACCTTGCCCTCCCCAAAGCGCAATTCTGGACATTCGGGGCGTTGGGACTTGCATATCTGTTCCCCCCCGCCGGAAAAGAGACTGTCATCCCCCTGATGGTGATTGGCGGTCTGCCGTGGTGGCTTGCAGCCATCTCCATCATGCTCTTTGACCTGATGGGGGCACTCTTCATCATCTGGAACTTCCCCCTTGCCCTCAGAATACCCTGGTTCGGAAGCTGGGCGGAACGGTTTATGTCAACCGGTCGTGAGCAGTTTGACCGCTACCCGGTGATCGAACACATCTCAACGGTTGGTCTTGCATTCTTTGTGATGATCCCCTTTGAAGGGTCGGGAGGAGTTGCCGCGTCCCTCATCGGGCGCATGCTCGGGATGGATTACCTGAAGATCCTCGTGAGTGTCGGCGTGGGATCACTCCTTTCGGCATCAGCAATTGCGCTCTCTGCTGACTTCATCATCTCCCTCGTCGAGTCCGGTATCATCTCCGGAATTGCGGGGGCAGGGATTCTTATTGTCGCAATTGTCGCGGTATATATCTGGGGAAAACGCAGACTGAGGAACGGAAGAGCGGTACCCGAAGAAAAAAATTCACAATAGAGGAGGCCCGCATACGCAGATATCAGATGAACCGTGTGTCATCAGAAATCCAAAAAAAACGGAGATGAACATTCTCCCTTCGTCATTTCCCTCCTGCATAACCATCTGTCAAACGCAGCAGGACAAATCTTCTCATCCGAGAGGTTATAGCCGCTGAGACGAAGGTGAAACGTTCTCAACAATCACTCATACTTACCGCGGGGATGCTCCCACCCGGTATACCCACAATAGATACAGCAATCCCCCCCACATTTTGGACAGAGTTTCGCCGGTTTTCTCACTTCAACAGATCCGGTCTTATTGCAGTAGGTGCAACCGAGGCCATCACAAGCGTGGCAGGTCACTGTTTCGTATTCAATCTTTTCGGTGTTTTCTGCTTTTTCGCTCTTTTCCGTATCAGCCATATATTCATCTCCTCCTCAGTCCGTATTATCTGTTTCTCCACTCCAGCCGGGACATCGGGTCTCAAGAATGCGTTTCATTATCTGGCGTGAACCGGTAAACCCGGGACCTTTACAGGCACCGACACGGACAACCTCCGCATCAATACCCCGTTCCCGGAGGGCTGTCCTAAGAGAATCCTCTGAAAAGTGCTGGTTAAACCCAAGAGTGATGACGTCCGGGTTAATCTCCTCAATCGGCCGGAACATATCCTCCGTATCCCCCAGTCGTGCCTCATCTACGACTGCAAGGGACCGGATCATGCAAAGCCGCTGCCCTTCGGGCACAACCGGTGCCGGTTTGTGCACCACATTTACATCACGGGCGACAATGACATACAGTTCATCACCCAGTGCACGCGACTTCTCCAGATAGTAGATATGTCCCGGGTGAAGTAGATCAAAGGTACCGGTTGCAACCACCCGTTTCACTCGATCACCTCAAGGAATACCGGTGTCCCGTCACGGCGAAATGCCCGCCAGTCCTCTTCCCCGTATGGCGGCCCGAAAATAAGATGATACTGACCCATTCTTCCGAAGAACCGCATATCCGCATCAGACGGCCTCAGCGCACCACTCGGATGGGAATGGGCACTCCCTGCCGTATGGACATCCAAAGGCATCATCTCAGGAGAAAATCCGGCACTCCGTTCGGTGACAACGGTTCCTGGTGCCAGATCAAATTCTTCAATGACCCCGTTTGTTTCCCGCAGAACTGCCACGAATTCCCGGGGATGCTGGCTGTTTCCAACTGCCCGAAGGGTATCCAGACACTCTCTTCTGATGCCGCGAATCTCCATTTATCTCATATATGTAGGTATAGCCTTCAGATAATGGTATCACTAGAGACGGCGGTTGAGTGGACAGATACCTTCAATATAAAGAAAGAATAGTGATAATCAAAGAGAGTGGAGAAGGAAAAATGGTTTTTAAAACATTGCTCGTCGCATATGACGGTTCAGAATTCAGCCGCGAAGCGCTCAGGACAGCGGTCGCCAATGCACCCCTCTGGGATGCGAAAGTGCATACCATCTATGTGGTAAATCCCCGCTATTATGCATCCACCATCGTTGACCCCCAGATAGGTGTCGTCGAACCCCGTTCAGAACACTGGCTCCAGATGCTTGAACGGGAGGCAGAAGAGATGCTTGAGGAGGCAAAAGAAATTGCCGCCGCTGCTGAAATAGAAATTATCCCCCACATGGTTATCGGAGACCCGCGGGACGAAATCCTGGAGACCGCAAAAGAGATAGGGGCAGATCTCATCATCCTGGGATCGGCAGGGAAGGGCATGACAAAGCGGTTCCTTCTGGGCAGCGTGAGCACTTCAGTCGTTACGCAAAGTCCCATCGCAACTCTTGTAGTCCATACGCATGATGAGAAGTAAAAACAGGAAAGAGGATTAAAAATCCCCATCCTGTTCAAAACTTCGTCCGAAACGGAGGGCCAGTTCCGCCTTATAGAGCTCTTTTCCCAGGTAGGCAGCATGGTCCAAAAGGGAGACCCTGTCATCTGCGAGGAGGGCATGGAATATCTCATCCCACTTTTTCCCCCGGAAGGCAATGCCTTTGTGTTCTGCGATAATCCACCCGTCCTCAATACCAATTCTCAGGTTCCCACGGGGATCAAAGACCAGTTCATCAGGTACAGGCGACACGTCACGGGTTATTTCCCGTGGTATTGACGGTTCATGCCGGCGACGTTTCTCCTTGATGCAGAAGAGCGAGAGGCCAAGATCCTTCGCATACGGCCGGTCTCCCATGAGTGCCATCATCTCCGCAGCACGCCGCATCTCCCGCACGCTCCCCTGTGTCTTATCCGAGTGTTCGCTCGTAAAGAGTATGGCAGCATGACACTCATGTGCCATTGCAGCTAAGAGGGCATTTACTCCCACAGAGTCGGTATCGATGAGTTCGGTAACATTTCCCGCGCCAAAAAAACGCGGATACCCCCTGTCCTCAAAGCCTCCAAGGGAGGAGACAAGCCCGCTCCCTGCCGGTTGCAGAAGAGGATCTGCGATAATACGGGTGATGCCAGCCGCCTCTGCCGCTCGGAGATTCTCACCAAGAGAGGCATCACCGGGAACTATCACCGCTGCCGCGCCGGCTGCTGCCGCCGCAGCGCCGATATACGGAATATTTTCCTCCTGCAGCGAGAGGATTAGATCAACATACGGGAGGGAAGCCTCTATGAGTGCCGGGTCCTGCGTATCGACGGCAAGCGGGACAGGAAGATCCCGCAATACGGCAAAGACCCGCCGCACATCATCGGGGACCGCATCAAATCCAAAGCCAATGTCAATAATATCCGCACCGGCTGCGAGATACCGCTCTGCTGTGCCACGGATGTCAGGCTGACGATGGGCGTCCATGATCTCTGCAAGAACCTTCATACGCGAATCCCCGCCAATACGGCACCCCCGTAGTGTAAAGGCACAGGACGCACCCTCCTCCATCTGGATCAGGCGGTTTCGCGCCTCTTCTTCACGGATACCGGCAAGAAACTCATCGGCGGGCACCGTGCGGGAGAACTCCACTTCCCCTAAGAGGCGCAGCATCATCCCGATATCTGCTGCGTGCCGGGGACCACGATAGACCGGAATCCCCAACTCCTCTTCTGCTGAGGCAAAGGATGCGGTGCACATCCCTGAAGTTATAACAACATCGTAGAAACCGTCCTTTGCTATCGCGCACAGCTGGTCCGGTGTTAAAAAAGAGGCGATTTTACCGGTGACAACAACATCAGCGTCAAACCCGGCAGCTGCTCTTCGCACAATCTTCTCAGCAATTGTCCCTGTCGGAAGCAGTATCCGCATACGTTTCACGCTTCACTTTAATTATCCATGAATGAATAAAGGTACTGATCTGATGCTGAAGTGTGACCTGCATGTACATACCAATTACTCCCGTGACGGGGAAAGCAGTGTGGAGGCATGCCTGAAACGGGCGGAAGAACGGGGGCTTGACGCCATCGCCATCACCGATCATGACACCACAGAGGGCGCATTATATGCCATTAAATGCGAAACGCCCGTGCTCGTCATCCCGGGAATAGAGATATCCACCGCAGATGGCCATCTCATTGCTCTGGGTATCACAGAGAAGATACCGGCAGACCTCGATTTTGCCGAGAGCGTAAAACGGGCACATGCAGCAGGTGCACTCTGCATCATCCCCCATCCATATCATAAATGGCGTCACGGTGCCGCCCTCAAAGTAAAGACGGCCATCGCGATGGTGGACGCAGTCGAGTCGTTCAACAGCCGCTATATCACCGGTGCAGCAAACAGGAAAGCCGCCCGAAAGGCTGCACAATCCGGAAAACCCTGTGTGGCCGGGAGCGACGCACACAATGCACGGTACGTCGGCTATGGAGTTACCCTCATTGATGCGCCGCCGGAGGTCCCTGCCATCCTTGAGGCCATTCGTGACGGACGGTGCAGTATTCATGGACGGATGACACCCCTTCGCACCTACACCCGTCAGTCCATGCGGGGTGCAAAACGCAGAATTTCCCGGCGGATTCATCGATGAGACTGGCATTTCAGGTTGCATATATCGGAACCGATTTTCATGGTTCGCAGATGCAGGCCAGCAGCCGAACCGTTGAAGGGACCTTCATTCGTGACTGCCAGGACCTTGGCCTCTTTGACGACTGGCGCAAAGCCGGGTTCGCGTTCTCCGGCAGAACCGATCGCGGCGTCCATGCACGCAGACAAATCTGTGCCTTCACAACCTCCCTCCCAGAGCGTGCAATAGGACGCCTGAACCGGATTCTGCCGGAGGATTGCTGGTGTACCGGGTGGGCAGAAACGGATGAAACATTCCACCCGCGGTATCATGCAAAAACACGTACGTACCGGTATTATCTCTATGATGACGGTACCACCGACCTTGCCTGCATGCAGGAGGCAGCATCCCTCCTTTTAGGCACCCATAATTTCACCCATTTCTCCCGCCTAAAAGGGAAAAATCCTGAAAAGACCATTCTGTCCTCACAGATCCACATTGAAAACGGCTTTTACGTATATGAAATAACGGCACCCGGATTTCTCTGGAATATGGTGCGTTGTATTGTTACCGCCCTCGTTGCCATAGGCAGAAATGAAATAGACACAGACTATCTGACAGCACTGCTCAACGCAACACCCCGTATGCGCCACCTTACACCGGCACCGGCGGAAGGACTGATCCTCTGGGATATCGACTGCGGCATAACATTCACCCCACTTGCGGTCAGCGGGAGAAGAAAAGACGCGGTAAGAGAACGCAGACGTTATTTTGAAACAATGAAAAAAGTGGATATGCTTCTGGATTAGACCGGACGCACCGTTGCCTGAGAAGGCACAACGAGTTCCCGCATCCATGAGGACATCGGGGAATCAGAGGTGCGTGCAGAGACCAGGAAATCCAGACGGTTATCCACCAGACCACGATAGGTGATTGTCAGGTGATAATCACTCTCGCGCAGAGTGAGACCATACATTTTCACGGTCATGTGTGCAGGCTGAAACTCTACAGGAGTACCAATGGAGAGGATCTGGCGTTCGTTACCAATTTTCAGTGTCACGTCGTTGCCTGAACTGACGGCAAGAACCGGCACATTTCCAAAAAATACTTCAGAACTGTCCGGCAGGAGCACATCATAGGTGGCTACATACGGGTAACTGTTCCCCCACGCATTCTGGTTTCCAAAGGCATCAAATGTCAGATATCCTGCGACAACTACCACACCTATGATAACTACGAGGAGAATCAGGCCCTTAAACAGACCAAATCCTTTTTTGTGCTCTTTTTTATAGGCTTTTACCGCCTCCTTCTTCATCTTCTCTTCATTCTCTACCCGCCTGCGTTCTTCCTCGATGATCTTCTGCTTCTCTTCTTCAGTGATCATTGGTGTTTCGGGGGCTGAGGGAGTGGGCTCTTTCTGCACCACTTCTTCCGGGGATACGTTTTCCCGCGGGGTATCAGCCGGCGATGACGTATTGTCCTTCTTTTCTTCATCCATATTCGAATTTCACCCCATTATGTCTGGTATATGAAACACTGCACCCACACAGTATTTATTCATTCCTGAAAAAGCCAGAATGGAAATTCCGGATATTAAAACGTATCAACACTGATCGGCGTAACATCAACCCCATCAGGCATAATTACGTTTACCGCCCATTCCGGAACCGGTCGGGTAGTCATCACAGCAACAGCAAAATCATTCTGATTGGTCTGCGGGACATACCCACGGAATGTGGCAACAATTTGGTAATCACTTTCAAAGAGGGTAATACCAAATATTCGGATTACCATCCGTTTGGGTGACGAGAGTGTGATCTTTTCTCCCACACCGATCTCGGTTCCCAGACCACCACTGATACTAACTATGACCTTATCGCCTGTTCCTGACACCGTCACCGGAATGCCGGCAAAATCGACTGATTCAGCCTGCGGAATCCGCATATTATAAGAGCTTACATACGGAAAAGAGTCCCCGGTCGCCGGGAGATCTGGCTGCACGGAAAACGTGAGCAGAGCTGCGGCAATGATGACAATGATAATTGCAGCACCAATTCCTGCGTTTCGTTTCCATCTGCTGGCAGACTGTTTCCGCGATTCAGCCTCAATTTCCCGTTCAATTTCCTTTCTCTGACGAACACGCTCCTGTTCAATGGCTTTCTGCTTCTCTTCCCATACCTTTGCGTTTGCAAGCTGTTCGCGTATTTTTATATCTGCCGCTTCATCCTCCAGTTTACGTCGAATTTCATCTGTATCAGGAGGGATTTCATCACGGACGTTCATATCGGCGGGTGGCAGAATATCTTCAGTGTTTTTTCCCATTGCAGGAGATTCTGAGTTTGTATTATCGGGGATTAT
Source organism: Methanogenium organophilum (assembly GCF_026684035.1). NCBI lineage: Archaea > Methanobacteriati > Methanobacteriota > Methanomicrobia > Methanomicrobiales > Methanomicrobiaceae > Methanogenium > Methanogenium organophilum. The sequence goes on along the minus strand of NZ_CP113361.1, from coordinate 1,616,281 downwards.
ATTTCCCCGCAACTGGTTTAGCACGACTGAAGCATCGGCTTTTCCGGGAACATCTTTCCCAGAGGGAACAGACATCGTTTTTTCGTCAGATTCAACGCTCATTGTCGCAAAACACCTAATCAATATCGAGGAATTAAAGATATTTAATATTGAGTCTCTTGGTATCGTAAGGGACAGATCCGCACGCTTATTTAATTCAATTATAAACCTATCTGACAGATAGTTAGGGACAGGATGAAGATGGGTACAATTCTTGTATGTGATGATTCTCTTTTTCAGAGGCGTATTCTGACATCGATTGTGAAAAAAAACGGACATAATCCATTAGAAGCTGAAAATGGCCATGAATGTCTCGAAATGGCCAAAAAATATAACCCGGATTTGATCTTCCTCGATCTCCTGATGCCGGAATATGATGGTTTTGCGGTCCTCTCTGATGCAAAAGACCAGTTATCTGACATTCCTATCGTTGTTATCACGGCAGATATCCAGGACATAACACGCAATGAATGTATGGAACTGGGTGCGCGGGCATTCCTGAACAAGCCGGTTGACCACGACAAGGCAAAGGCGGTCATTCAGGAAATTCTGGGCAAAAAGGGTTGACATCTGATGGAAGAGATTTCTGAATCCGATATGGATACCCTTAGAGAGCTTATCAACATCGGCATCGGCAGAGCAGCAGGTATACTAAATGAACTGACCCTGGCACGGGTGATCCTGGAAGTGCCGGTGGTCGAACTGATCAACAGAGAGAACCTCGGCCACCATGCAGGATCATTTGGTGGGGCAACCGCATCTGCGGTGATGATCGATTTTAACGGATACATCGCAGGGTCAACCGCACTTGTCTTTGACACACCGGGGGCTGCCGCCCTCATATATGCCATCACAGGAGAAGAGTTCGAAAAACCAGAACTGGACGTGATGATGAGGGAGACACTGAAAGAGGTGGGCAATATCTGCATCAACGGCGTGATGGGTTCCATCGGTAATATTCTTCATGAACATATCAGCTATACACCACCCCGATATGAGGAAGATACCGTCCCGGATCTTTTCAGACACACTTCAATCAGCAAACAAATGATCATTATCGTGAAAACCCGTTTTTTAGTTAGTGAAATCGATGTGAACGGTTACATCATGATGCTTTTAGAGTTCTCATCTCTCGAAAAGATTCTCTCAAAAATCGCAGAAACATGGGACGGTTCATTATGATGAAAAGTTCCGGTGACATTGTCTTTACCATGCTGGAATATCTCCCGGTTGGTGTATGTATTATCGACAGTGACTACACCGTCCATTTCTGGAATTCCTGCATGGAACAGTGGACGGGAAGAAGAAAGAATGAACTCACCGGGAATGACCTCAGAAACTATTTTTCCGCACTAAAACAGGACAGGTTGAAGCACCGTCTTGAGAACATCTTCACCGGCAGCAACACCCCCGTCATCCTCTCATCACAGATTCATACCTACATCTTCGATGCGCCGCTGCCCGGAGGTGCAATGCGCAGACAACATACAACGGTTCTGCCGATTGAACAGCCATCAGGGCATTATGCAATGTTTGTTTGTGAGGATGTGACCAGCCTGACAGATGAAATTCAGGCATGCCGTGAGATGAAGAATACTGCACTATGTGAACTGGAGAAGAGAGAAAAAGCAGAGTATAATCTTCGTGTGGCAAACGAAGACCTTCTCGCATATGTATCGGAGGCCACAGTACGGTTAAAGACGCCAGTATCCCTGATTGAAGAGAACCTCAGGGAAATCCTGAATCAAACGAACGGGGGTAACTGCGATACAGAGGAGATGAAGACAATCCTGAAACTGCAGATACAGGTGGCAAGTACTGTCGTTGAAAACCTCCGGGAACTCAGCGAGGCAATCATTGCCGGGAAAAAAGAAATCCCCACGGCATACAGGAATATGATTCACGAATGAACAGGATTACGGCAGACAAACTGGGAGAAGGGGACTCGTTTCTGGTCCTGTCATCGGCATCCTCGCTGAAAGAGAATAATATCCGTCTTGTGAAAGAGATTCAGCGTCTGGGATATCAGACAATCATGATCACCTTCAATCAGCCGTCACCAATCCTGAAACGGACGTATATAAAAAATGAAATTGATCTCAATACAATAATATTCATCGATGCAGTTTCAAAATATGCCCTTGGCACACTGCCAGAGGACATAGACCGTGCAGTATTCATCAGCAATCCCCGCAACCTCACAAATCTCAGCGTTGCAATCAGCGAGATGCTGAAAGAATTTGCAGGCACTGATACCTGTGTTATTCTGGACAGTATCAGTACGATGCTTATCTACCTGTCATCAGAAGACATCTCAAAGTTTGTTCATTTCATGACAAGCAAACTGGCAATTCTTGGTATGCCAGTATTCTTTGTTGCCGTAGAAAATGGGCTCAACCCGGTTTTAATGTCACATCTCTCCACCTTCACAGATGAAGTGATCGATTTTACATCTCCTGCCACTGACTGAATACAAGGAGGGCATCCTGCTTATTGCCAGTGTCAAACCAATACTTCATTATTATTCATGAGAAATATTTTAAGAGAGACTGGATACCATGGCCATACCTGATGAAGAGTTTTTACTCAAAACCACATCTGCGTGTGCTGGGTGCCCGTCATCCCTCATTCTGCGCTATGTGACAAAAGCTGCAGGAGCGGATACGGTGCTTGTAATCCCGGCATGCTGTACCAGCGTGATACAGGGAGTCTACCCTACAACCGCAATGAATATACCTGTCTATAATGTCGCATTTGCTTCTGCTGCCGCTGTTGCATCAGGAATGAGTGAGGCATTCCGTGCAGAGGGACGCAAGACAAATGTGATCTGCTACGCCGGTGACGGCGGAACGATTGACATCGGCATTCAGGCACTTTCCGGTGCACTTGAACGCGGGACAGACTTCCTCTATATCTGCTACGACAATGAGGCATACTCAAATACCGGCATGCAGCGGTCGGGTGCCACCCCGCTGGGTGCGATGACAACGACCACTCCCGGCGGTAAGAAAGATCAAAAAAAGGATCTGGATGCGATTGTTGCGGCGCACAATCCGGTGTACCAGGCAACTGCCTGCGCCGCCTATCCGCAGGATCTCTACAATAAGGTGGAAAAGGCACTCTCTATTCCGGGACCGAAGTTCATGCATGTTCTCGCACCCTGTCCTCCCGGATGGCGCTTCCCATCGGAGAAGACCATTGAGATGGGAAAGCTTGCGGTGAAGTCAGGCCTCTGGGTGCTCTATGAACGCGAGAACGGAAAACTCTCTATCACCGGTGCTTCAAAGGCGGCGATGAAGAAGCGTATTCCGGTAGAGGATTATCTTTCGGTGCAGGGCCGTTTCAGGAAGATAACTGCTGCGGAAACAGCAGAGGTCCAAAAGACCGTTGAAGATACTATTGCCCGTCTCCAGCGGGAGGTGGATGGCATATGCTGACATTCGGAACAGGCAACAAAGCGGTGGCAATGGCGGTCAGGGATGCAAAACCTGTCGTTGTTGCAGCCTATCCCATTACTCCGCAGACGGAGATCGTAGAAGAAATCGCAAACTTTGTAACGGACGGATCACTTGACGCCCGCTACATCCCGGTAGAATCCGAACACTCATCCATGGCAGCCTGTATTGGTGCTGCAGCTACCGGTGTGCGGACATTTACCGCCACCAGTTCACATGGGCTTGTCTACATGTGCGAGATGCTGCATATGTCCGCAGGTGCGAGGCTCCCGATCGTGATGGCAAATGCAAACCGTGCACTCGGCCCAGGCTGGAACATCGGTGCAGAGCATTCAGACTCAATATCGATGCGCGATACCGGCTGGCTGCAGGTCTACGTTTCAACCGTACAGGAAGCATATGATGCCACCGTGATGGCATTCCGGATTGCAGAGCACACAGATGTCCTCCTTCCGGTTATGATCAACCTTGACGGGTTCCTCCTGACACATATCACCCAGACCTTTGAAACTGTTGAACCGGGGGACTTCATACCGCCAACTGCAACCCCTCATGCAATTGACATCAATAACCCCGGCGGATACGGCACACTGACACCCGGAAATACCCACTTCAAGTTCCGCCACGATATCGAGCGTGGAATGCAGGCATCCGTTCCGGTAATTGTTGAGACGGAGGCGGATTTTGCACGCCGCTTCGGGCGCGAATACCACCTCTACGAGGAATACCGCTGTGAGGATGCAGATGTGGTCATCATCGCAATGGGCACACTCGGTAAAGAGATGGAAGTCGCAGTCGACATTCTCCGCGACGAAGGAGTTGCCGCAGGCGCAATCCGCATGCGGTGGTTCCGTCCGTTCATTGTCCCCGACCTTGATGGAAAAGAGGTGGTCGTCATAGACCGTGACTACTCGTTTGGATTTGGCGGTGTGGTTGCAAACGAACTGCAGGCAAAGTGCGGCTGCAAACCGTTCAGCGTGATCGCAGGTCTTGGTGGACAGGAAGTAACCTATGATGATATTGCCGAATTTGTCCGGATACGATGTCCCGGGAAAGAACACTGGTTCGGGGTGGATGACTGATGTATGAGATACGTCTTCACTCACGCGGTGGACAGGGCGGCGTAACTGCAGCAAAACTGATTGCGTACGCAGCATTCCTGGATGGAAAACATGCGACTGCGACACCGCTTTACGGTGCCGAGCGTCGGGGTGCTCCTGTGGTCTCTTTCATCCGCATTGATGACGAACCCATCCGGGTCTATTCCCAGATCAGAAACCCGGATCTTGTCATTGTTCTTGATGAATCGATCATGCAACTGGTGGATGTCCTGAATGGATTAAAGGCGGACGGCGAAGTGTTGATAAACAGCCAGACGGAGCCGGACGTGGAAGGGCACCGGACATACCCGGTTGACCTCACCGGTATTTCCCTCTCACTGGATCTGGTACTTGCCGGAAACCCCATCCTCAATACGCCACTTATTGGCGCTATCGCAAAACTTGGTCTGGTATCAAAGGAATCTGCAAAAAAAGTCATTGCAGAGACATTCAAAGACGTTCGAAATGTTGAAGCGGCACTGCGTGCCTATGAGGAGCTGAAGATATGAGTGCAAAACTGGCGATCTCCCGGCCTCGCGAAGGTGCAGCGGGAAAAAGCGGTTCATGGCGGACTTTCCGACCTGTTGTGGACCGGGAAAAATGCAATGAATGTGGTCTCTGCCGCCTCTACTGCCCGGATGCAGCGATAAGTGTAGACCTCATAATTGATTTGGACTATTGCAAAGGCTGTGGCATCTGTGCTGAAGAATGCCCTAAAAAAGCGATATCAATGGAACGGGAAGAAAAGTAAATCATCCTTTTCTTCATTTTTATCTTTTCAATCTTTTCCATTGCAATCGGTTGCCCGGATACGACGAATATTTTTTATAGTGTAGTGCGGCATTAGCGGTTGATCACCATGAAATGTCGTCTCATTCTTCTCCTCCTCTGTATTGCCTGTGCCACCGTCTGGATGACAGGGCCGGCCCTCGCAGATGAAGCTGTTGTGCTTCCGGGTGAACCGGAGGCAACCATCCTCCCGGTACCGACCCATCTGCCGGGAGAGGGCACCTCATATTATGATATCTATACCAATGTCGATGGTGCTGCCATCTCCTTTGACGGAGAATACCAGGGAGTAACTACAGGGGGGATCCTGAGTGTTCCCGTCCATACCACAGGAACACCATATTCTGTTGTATCCGCCGTGAAGACAGGCTATAATCCTACACAGCGAACCCTGCCCCCAGTCCCGCCGGAAGGGGAGCACACCTCAGTATACCTTACCCTAAACCCATTAAAACCTGTATCCGGAACGCTCTCCGTCTCTTCTTCACCCTCCGGTGCAGCAGTATATGTAAACAATGTCTACTATGGCATTACCCCACAGACAGTCCCCGGTCTCACCCCCGGAAACCATCTGGTTCAGATAACCCATTCCGGATATGAACCATGGTCGCAAACAGTGGGAGTCACTGCGGGCCAGATTATTACAGTAATGGCGGTGCTCACCCCAAAGCAGGATCAGGGAACGCTCACGGTGAGATCAAATCCCTCCGGAGCTGCCATCTACCTGGATAGTATCTATTATGGTATCACCCCGAAAACCATCAGCGGACTCGTGCCGGGTCTGCATGACCTTGAACTGACAAAGGCGGGATATGAGGATTCTGTGATGCGTGTAAGAATTTACACGGATCAGGTGACAACCGTATCAAAGAGTTTAAAGAAGATCTCATATCCTTCCACAGGTTCTGTTCAGGTGACATCAAACCCCGCCTATGCCTCAGTCTTTGTGAACGGGGTTTATTATGGGGATACGAAACCTGAAACACCTCTCATCGTCAGTGGTCTTGCACCCGGAAGCTATTCTGTGAAGGCCACGTTGACCGGTTATAATGATGCAGTAACGTCCGTCGTTGTTAATGCAGGCGCGGCAACACCGGTATCATTCTCCCTCACCCCGCTGAGCCCGGATGTTGCTGTAGCCTCACTGAGAGTGACATCTGCACCTTCCGGTGCACAGGTATATCTGGATAATGTTCTGGCAGGTGCCACACCAGTCACTGTACCGAACATCCCCCCCGGTGTGCATGAAGTGAGAGTCACCCTCACAGGATACCTTGAACATCGATCATCTGTCGACTTGTCCGCCGGGGAAACGGCATCCATTGACGTGAACCTTGATCCTGCACCCGAACAGTCACCCACAGGTATTCCTGCAATCATTATCTCCTTTGCTATCTGCAGCATTGTTCTTTCCTGCATATTCAGACGGGATAAATCCAGATAATTCCCCCACATACCGGACGGGGTTCATGTGGGAACCATAACAGTTTTCCTTTTTACCACACCAGAAACCAATATACCATACACCCAAAAAACAACATTTTCAAAAAATAATACCATTCTGACCGTACGGGATGGCAAACATCTAAATAGATAGCGTAATATTACGTGCATTGATCTCATATGCCATCATCCCGCGCCGGTCTGTTGTTCATTTTCATGCTGATATGCCAGTGTTGCATAATCCCTGTAGAAATCGTAGAAGCAGATACCGTATGCTTCTACAGTATCTATTCAAATGTAGACACAGCTGCAGTATATTTTGATGGTGATTACATGGGGGACCTTGCACAGGGAAAATTGACCGTGCGTGTGATCAATATCGATGACAATGACGATGACGATGACAATGATGATGATGACGATGACGATGATGATGACCCGACATACAAACGTGTTATTCTTCACAAGGACGGATACAGCTCTGCAATAGCATTCCTCCCTGAATCAGAAGACGATCTGGGTCATGAATCCGTCTTTATTACCATGGTACCCTGGGAGGCCATAAATGGAAGTATTTTTATTGAATCAAACCCCCGGGGAGCAGATATCTATATTGACGAGGAAGAATCCGGAATAACCCCACATACAATTCCTGATTTGGCACCCGGTTTGTATATAATAAAACTTGTACGTCCCAGTTATGAAACATGGGAAGGGACGACAATTGTCACCGCCGGTGAAACCAGTGAAGTATATGTCCGGATGGAGAAGACTCATGCATTCGGATCAATCTCCCTGAATTCAGACCCGGAGGGTGCAAAAATATTCCTGGACGGATTGGATTATGGCACAACCCCGATAATGGTGGGCGGCATTACAACAGGTTCGCATACTGTTGAAATAACTATGGACGGGTTCAGAGACTTCACCACAACAGTCAATGTCACGGAAAATACCAAAATATCGGAAACATACCCACTCATATCCATAACAGAGCCACCAAAAGGGCCATGTTCACTCTCTATAACGTCATCGCCTGCAGGTGCAATGGTATACATTGATTCGGTGAGTAAGGGTGTCACCCCCATTACCATAACCGGCCTGACCCCGAGCATACATCAGGTAAAAATGACACAGGCGGGATACCATGACTATATGAAATCATTTGTGCTCTTACCGGATAATCCGCAAAAATTCAATATAACAATGGAACCGTTACCCGAACCCGAATTCGCATCCGGATCCCTCGTACCTGTAAGTATTTCACTCGTTGCGGTCATGCTTTTCGTTACCCGCAGGTGCCGCAGAAAGAAAGAATAGAATTATCTGATATCTGACGGGCCGTCGCGTTCCGGAATATACTCCACATCAAACCGGAAAAAATGGGTATACTCACAGTTCTCACAGTGGGTTGAGAAGTTTCGGCACCCAATGATCAAACGGTGCGGACCAGTGACATGACAGTTTTTACAGGTAGCGTCGGTCAGCAAATCCCAGACATCATAACACTCAACAGGAGTGAATTCACCGGGTTCTGCCGGGTCTTCAAATCGTGGCACGAATATCCGTGTTGCTCCACAGTTTGAACAGACAACCTCTGCCCGTGAAGAAGAGGCGGCGATCTCCTGATCGGCCATTTTGCCGCAGTTGTAGCAGGTAGTCGGGTACCGCATACCGATGAAATCTTCTGTCATGCGGAAAACTACACAGGCACGGTATAAATAGCTTTTTGGTGAGAAGAAACCACCCGCAAAATAATTTGGGTTTATATTTTATCAGCTAAAAGATTCGCAGACCCTCATATCGCATATCTGCAATACCCGCAACATAGCTAGACCATTGACAGCGGCCATAAACAGCACAATGACTGCAGGCTTCCATAGGGGAAAGTCAACGGATTTTCAAATGGTCAGGATGATATATTCACCGGAAGGGAGGCGGGACACTACAGCTTCTTTGCAGGAAGAACGAGAGATGAGAATACCCAAATTTCCCGGGTCACCATCGCTGACAGGAAGTAAAACATGCACTATTCATTGCTCTGTTTGAGATAATCAAACCGGCGGTACCTGACTGCAGATTCAAATCCCATCCGGATCTAGTAATTTGCATTGCACCAATATTGGATCAGATCATTCTGCCAATTCCGACAGATAGGCTGTGAATAAAAACCTGCACAGTCTCCCGCCACATTCCCCTGTCAGGAAAAATAATAAAAATATGAATTTAGATGGGTGGTGATTACATCATGCCAGGCGGCATTCCGCCCATTCCGCCCATGCCACCCATGGCAGCCATCTCTTCAGGTGAAGGGCCGGCGCCAGCGCCGGATGATGCAATGACATCGTCGATACGCAGGATCATCACAGCAGCCTCGGCTGCGGATGCAATTGCCTGGGTCTTTACCCGCATCGGCTCAATGACACCTGCAACCAGCATGTCAGTAGGCTTTGCCTCAAAGACATCAAGACCTGCGGTCTTCCGTCCTGCCTCGTGCTCTGAGCGGAGCTCAACAAGCATGTCGATGGGGTCAAGACCTGCATTCTCTGCGAGGGTGCGGGGGATGATCTCAAGTGCTGCTGCAAATGCTTCAATTGCAAGCTGTGCACGGCCGCCGACGGTTGCTGCGTACTCACGGAGACGCAGGGAGAGTTCAACTTCAGGTGCACCGCCGCCAGCGACGAACTTCTTGTCTTCCACGGCAACAGAGACCACACGGAGTGCGTCTTCGAGTGCACGGTCAAGTTCATCGACAACGTGTTCTGTGCCACCGCGGACAATGAGGGTTACTGCCTTCGGGTTAACGCACTCGGTCACGAAGATCATCTCTTCGCCGGAGACCTTCTTCTCTTCAACACGACCTGCATTACCGAGTTCAGACTCTTCGATTGCATCGATGGAAGAGACGACGGATGCGCCGGTTGCACGGGAGAGCTTGGTCAGGTCAGACTTCTTGACACGGCGAATTGCAAGGATACCTGCCTTTGCAAGGTAGTGCTGTGCGATGTCGTCAATACCCTTCTGGCAGACGAGGACGTTTGCACCGGAATTGATGACCTTGTCGACGATTGCCTTGATCATCTTCTCTTCTTCGTCAAGGAACATCTGGAGCTGGTCAGGGCTGGTGATGGAGATCTCTGCGTCAACTTCGGTCTTCTTGTACTCGACCGGAGCGTTGAGGAGCAGAATCTTTGCGTTCTCGACAACCTTTGGCATGCCGGGGTGGACACGCTCTTTGTCGATCACAACACCTTCGATGATCTCGGAGTCATCGATAGTGCCGCCGACCTTCTTCTCGATCTTGATGAAGTCGGTGTCAACCGAATTGTCTTCGTCAGCGACCATGGTAACTGCACGGACGACGAGGTCACAGAGTTTTTCCTTTGCGGCTTCTGCACCCTTGCCGGTCATTGCGGTGTCAGCAATCTTGGTGAGCATCTCAATATCGTCAGCCTTCACTTCGATTGCAATGTCTTTGATCAGTTCCTGTGCCTTGTCTGCTGCGAGGCGGTATCCGTGTGCAATGACGGTTGGGTGGACATCCTGCTCGAGGAGATCCTCTGAGCGCTTCAGGAGTTCACCTGCGACGACAACAGCGGTTGTCGTTCCGTCGCCGACCTCATCGTCCTGGGTCTTTGCGACTTCGACCATCATCTTTGCTGCCGGGTGCTCAATGTCCATCTCTTTGAGGATGGTCACACCATCGTTTGTGATGACGACATCACCGATAGTATCAACGAGCATTTTGTCCATGCCTTTCGGACCGAGTGTGGTGCGGACTGCGCCTGCAACGGCCTTTGCGGCTGCGATGTTAGAGCTCTGTGCATCGCGGCCACGGGTTCTCTGGCTGCCTTCTTTCAGAATGAAAATCGGCTGGCCTCCAAGATTTGCTGCCATAGTTATCACCAAATGCGATACAAAAATAGGTTTGTGGTTCTATATAAATATTTCTAATCATCAATCAGATCTATGAGGTCAGATCCGGATTCAAGAGACTCAAGTTCGGCCTCTCCAATAATCAGAGCAATACCAATCCTCTTTTGTTTATTGTAGCCTTTTATCACGCAAACCGCACGTGAATTTGTAATATTTGAGAGATTGGCGATAAGGGCCGCCCGCCTCATCACTTTCTGCGCAGGACCATATCCGGTGAGAATGGTCTCATCGCCATAGAACGCAAGCCCCTCAAAGGGCGCATTGCGGGTACTAAAATACTCCACCCCAATCCGGCTGAAGTCAGGAGGGAGTTCCTCAGAGTGATCCGGTATACCTTCTGCAAACGGATTCGGGTGTGAGAGCGGATCAATCGCCTCAACGAGTGCCATATCAAATATCTCTTCCATCCGGAATGCAATATCAAGGGTCGTACCCATCCCGCTCTCGTACTTTGATATAGTTCGCCGGGAAACACCGAGAGCAGATGCAAGATCACCCAGTGACATTCCCTGCTCTTCCCGCAATGTCCGGAGAAGACCTCCATTGATATTCACATACAGCCCGCCCGGCTGTGCATAGACAAGCGGGGGCACTTCTTCGACAAAGAAGTCATAGAGCGTCATGGCACTGGTAGATACAATACCGTACCGTATATATACGGCACCGCGCTCGAGTTCGGCATCACGTGCCTTCTCACCGACAACCAGCGGCTTTCCCTTAAGAAAATGTGCTATTGCAGCTAGTTCATGAGCAATCTCCTCGCTCATACTGTCAATGTGCACCACTCCCTTGATGACAAGAAGTTCATCAGCCCGCCGGGCAATCAGGTCAAAACTCCGTGGACGCATTCCGCATCGTTCAGATACGGCATATCCTGCCATAATCAGAATACTGGTGACTGTCTGGAGCAACCGTTCGGATGACATCTGGCTATAAACTGTTATAGCAGCGAACTCCATATAAAGAGTGGCATTTATGCGCATTGGTATTGACGATACAGATTCACCGGCAGGAATGTGCACTACCTATCTTGGAGCTGTGCTCATTCACCGGCTCACAAAGGCAGGAATACAGGTAACCGGCCAGAGCCTCATCCGCCTGAACCCAAATGTGATATATAAAACACGAGGAAATGCAGCCATCTGTATTGATGCAGAGGGGGACGCAGAACAGGCATTCAGGATTGCATCGGCCTGCATCGAAGAGCTGGCTGAATTTGACGAGGAAAAAACAAATCCCGGCCTTGTAGTGGCTGAAAATCCATTCCCCGTTTCGTTTTACCGACAGGCGGTCACCGGGTTCTGCACCATAAACGAGGCCGAAGCTGTCTGTCATGCGGCAGGGGCACGCACCAGAAAATGGAAGAACGGGAGGGGCATCATCGGGGCGACTGCCGCAGTTGCAGCCAAACAGGAAGATATGACCTGGGAACTCCTGGCATACCGTAATCCTGAGGACAAGGGGGAACGCATGGTTGAGAGAGAGAGCCTCTTTCGCGCAGAAAAGGAGACCTTCCCCCATACCTGGGACACCGTGGACATCGAAAACGACTGCATTGTCTGTTTCCCCCATACACCCGATCCGGTCATCTTCGGTATACGGGGAGAATCTCCGGAATGGGTGATAAAAGCACGGGAATATGTACGGTCCCAGAAACCGGTGATGGAAGTCATCTACCACACCAACCAGGGAACAGATGCTCACCTGCTGGAGGGGGAAATTGGCTCTCTTGCTGAAGGATGTTCATACCGCCTCAGGGGAGTCGTTGCAGATATACCGGAGACAGGACGCGGCGGGCATGTCTCGTTTCATCTCCGGGACATGTCAGAGGAAGTCCGGTGCATGGCGTATGAACCCACCAAAGGATTCCGGGATGTCATCCGCGGCCTTGCGCCGGGTGACGGGATCACCATCTGCGGCAGTTATAAAAACGGGAGCATCAACCTGGAGAAGATCCGGATTATCACCTGTCCGGAGATTGTCCGGCAGCGCCCACCCCTCTGCCCTTCCTGTGGGAAGAGAATGAAGAGCGACGGGGTAAATAAAGGATGGAAATGTCGTCGCTGCAAAACACGGGCAGAAGAACCGGAGATAATCCATGAATCGCGGACGGTATCACCCGGATGGTATGAAGTCCCGCCATCTGCACGCCGTCATCTGGTAAAACCGCTCTGCCGCGGGACACCTACAGAATAACCATTCATCCATTTTTTCGAGGATCTGATTCCCCGATTTCCCAATGGTACCGGAGTATGTCAGTCAGGACAGTCCCGGAATAAAAAAGAGGAAATTTCAGAGAGCATAGGCGGTGAGGCCCAGCTCTTCAAGTTTTTCATTTGTTGGCACACCGTTTTCATCCCAGCCGCGTTCGTCATAGTAGACCGGCATCATCTCACCGATATGGCTCACCGTGCCTTTGGAAGGTCCTGCAGGGATGGGGTCATTGAGCAGACGGGGCGGAAGCGTGTCATCTGCCCCGGTGTATCCCGCCTTCATGATGAAAAGGCGTTCCAGATTGTAGATCCGTTCACCGATCTTCATGATGTCGTCTGCGGTGTAGGTGACACCGGTTGCTGCCGTGAGTTCGGCAGCAATATCGTCACCGCCAATCGCAAAGGAGGTGAAGAGACAGGTGCCTGAGGCAGAGAGTGCTGCAGTCAGGTCCTGGAATATCTTCAGGATATCAGGTTTCCCCTCTGTTGTCGCAGGGTCCATCTTCATCGGAAGGCCGAGCACTTCGGGAGAGATCGTGTATCCCCTGACATGGCAACCACCGCGGTTTGATGTGGCATATTCAAGCCCGATGCCCTGAATGGCACGCGGGTCGTAGGCAGGCATCTCCTGCTTTTTCACGGTCATCGAGAGTTCGGAGTGACCGTAGGTATCCGCCAGCCGGTATGAACCTTCGGCAAGGTCATTGCCAAACCCTTTCCGGTACGCTGTCGCTTCGACCATCTCAACCATGGCATCCGCGTTTCCAAACCGGAGGTCAGTGAGTGTCGTCGAACGGTCGATGATTCCCTTCTCATAGAGCTCCATCGCACAGGCGATGGTGCTGCCCATCGAGATCGTATCAAGACCCAGGTCATTGCAGAGGAAATTTGCCTTCAGGACTGCATTGACATCAGATACACCGCAGTCAGATCCAAAAGCCCATGTCGTCTCGTACTCAGGGCCCTCACCGGATGAGGCGAATTTTCCGTGGGCCTTTTCAACACGCCCACAGCCAACAACACAGCCGGCGCACCCCTTGGCACTGGCGAGATTCTCTTTTGCCTGGGTTTCACCACTGATCTTATCCGCTTCTGTATCGTACGACTCCTGCCAGTTGCGGGTGGGGAGTGCTCCCACTTCATTGATAATATTGACGAGCACATTTGTGCCAAATGCCGGGAGACCACCGGATGTGACCGGGTTTTCGGTTATCTTTGTACGCCCGTCCTGGATGGCTTTGATAAAACCGGCCTTGTCAGCTATCTTTACTCCGCCGGTTCCACGGACGACAAATCCTTTAAGGTTCTTTGACCCCATCACCGCACCGATACCGGTCCTTCCTGCGGCACGGTGTTTGTCATTGATGATGGCCGCAAAAAGGACCAGATTCTCCCCTGCAGGTCCGATACAACTGACCTTTGCGTCAGGGTCTGTCTCTGCAAGCAGAAGATCCGTTGTATCCGGGACATTTTTACCCCAGAGATGTGCTGCATCGCGGATCTCAACACTGCCATTGTAGACATAGACATAGACCGGTTTTTCTGCCTTCCCTTCGAATATGACCATATCGTATCCGGCATACTTGATTTCCGGGCCAAAATACCCGCCGGAGTTGGATGCTGCAAGGGTGTCATTCAGAGGACCCTTTGCAATGATGTCATGGCGTCCTGTGGAGATACCCATCGTCCCGGTCAGGGGTCCGGTCGCATAAATGAGCTTGTTTTCCGGTCCCAGTGCATCGATTGTCGGATCAACTTCGTCCATAAAGTACTTTGAGCCGAGGCCACGACCTCCGATATACTCGTTTGCATCACCTGTTCTCAGGGGTTCCTTGATTACTGTGCCTTCCGTGAGATTCACACGCAGCACTGTGCCTGTCCAGCCGTACATTATATATTCCCCTCCCCAATTGCTGCAGCAATTTTTGCTGAAAAATTAAACTTCTTTTTGGAAACTGCTGCATCTGCAGGTACATACTCAATGGCATGTGTCGGGCAGTATTTCGCACATTCCGGGTCTCCGCCACAGAGATCACACTTCATTGGTGTCTTTGTGACCGCATTGTATGCAATATTGCCAAACGGACAGGCCATCTCACACATCCTGCATCCGATGCATTTTTCTCTGTTGATATTGACAATTCCGCTTTCGGTATCCTTTACCAGTGCATTGGTTCTGCACGCTGCAACACAGGCAGGACTGTCACACTGGAAGCAGGTCATCGGGATGGTGACTCCCATCTCAAACCGGTATACTGTTATTCGTGATTTGGAAGGTCTGAATTCCCCTTCATGGGCAAGGGAACAGGCCAGTTCGCATGTTCCGCAGCTGATACACTTCTCGGGTGCGATCATCAGCAGTTTTCTGGCATTTTCCATTGGATTTCAACTCCTGTAACGGATTCTATAATCAGATCATTACAAACGTCACATATCCCGACAACATAGATTAATGTATTCATGTCTGCATCCAAAAAAAAACGGACGATTATGGCCCAAATTTAAAAAAAACCAGAAATGTGTAAATTATCAATAATTTACAGGAACCTCAGGTTAATGGAATGAACAAAAAAAAGGAATTTCTGAGTTCCCTCCATTACGGGTTTATTATGCGCTCTGCCTCATCCCGTTTCCGGCACCGGGGGCAGAGTTCAGGAATCCCCGCTCCAAAGGTGTCTGCTTTCTCAAGCTGTTCTTCGGTCGCAAAGTATTCCCCACAGTCCGGACAGCGGACAAGCCTGAATTCCCGGCCCCAGATCTCACGGATATTCCCCTCTTCACGGACCTTTATCGCACCCGTCGGGCAGACCTCTGCACAGGCGGCACAGCCAACACATCCTACCGGGGGTTCATTGAATGGCGGCACGATGGTTCGATCCCACCCCCTCCCTGCAAAACTGAGGCAGTTGTTGCCAAGTGCCGTACAGGCCCTTACACAACGTCCACACCGGATACAGAGATCGTCATGCTCCACAACAAATCGTTCATCCAGCGGTTCCACGTCATATTCACGGGCAAGGTCCTGCAGGATAGTTGCCTGCGGACACCGGTTCAGGTGAAGCCGGATCACCGACCGCCGTGCATCCATTACCCGGTCAGTATCGGTAAATATCTCCATCGGTCCACGGACCGGATACATGCAGGCGACTGCCAGCTTTCGCTTTCCCCGTTCTTCCACTTCTACCTGACAGAGGCGGCAGTTGCCATCGGGAGGGAGGGCCTCATGATGGCAGAGGGTGGGAATTTCAATACCCAGCTCTTTAGCCGCTGCAAGAATCTTTGTTCCTTTTTCAACGGTTACCTTCTTCCCGTCAATGGTAATCTCAATCATCTCAGTCATCGGCCTTCCTCCGTTCAATGAGAATAGCATTAAACCGGCAGGCATCCACACAGGACCCGCAGGTAATACAGGCTTCCTGGTCCACCAGGTGCACCTGCTTTTTTTCACCGGTTATGGCATTCGCCGGGCAAACCCGTGCACACATCCCACATCCGGTGCAGGTTTCCGGATCGACTGCAACCGCATAGAGACCGGAACAAACTCCTGCCCGGCAGAACCCTTCCTTCTCATGCTCCTCATATTCCTCCATGAAGAACTTCATCGTCGAGAGCACCGGATTCGCTGATGTCTGGCCCAGACCACAGAGAGCAGTGTCGCGTACGGATTCTGCGATCTCTTTCAGAAGAGCCACGTCACCGGGTTTGGCCGTTCCCGATGTCAGGCCGTGAAGAAGCACCTGCATGGCACGCAGACCTTCCCGGCAGGGAGTACATTTTCCGCAACACTCTCCCACAAGGAAATCGATAAAGTAACTGGCTACATTGACCATGCAGGTGTGGTCATCCATGACGATGAGGCCGCCGGACCCCATCATGGCCCCTGCCTCTTTCAGATGATCAAAGTCGACCAGAGTGTCCAGTTTGGACTCCGGCAGACACCCGCCTGAGGGACCGCCGGACTGCACCGCCTTGAATGCACGGTTGTTCATCACCCCGCCGCCGATGTCAAAGATAATGCTGCGCAGGGGAATTCCCAGCGGCACTTCAACAAGACCGCTGTTTTTTACCTTGCCGACAAGCGAGAAGACCTTGGTTCCGCTGTTATTCTCAATCCCGATTCCCGCATACCATGCCGCACCGTTGAGGATAATCGTGGGAATATCGGACCATGTCTCCACATTATTGAGCAACGCAGGGGCATCCCAGAGCCCTTTTTCTGTGGAACGGATGTATTTCACCCGCGGGACGCCCGGCATGCCTTCAATGGATGCCATCAGTGCGGTTGATTCCCCGCAGACAAAGGCACCACCGCCACGGGTGATCTCGATATCGAAGGCAAACCCGCTTCCGAGAATGTCGGTGCCTAAGAGGCCAAGACGCTGCGCTTCCTCGATTGCCCGCCTGAGATTGGATACGGCGAGGGGGTACTCTTCACGGACATAGATATGCCCGCTGCCTGCCCCGACTGCAAAGGCACCGATGATCATGCCTTCAATGACACTGTGGGGGTCTCCTTCCATGAGACTCCGGTTCATGAAGGCGCCGGGGTCACCCTCGTCTCCGTTTGCGACCACATATTTTTGTTCGGCTTCCACAATCCGGGCGGACTCCCATTTCACTCCGGTCGGGAATCCACCGCCGCCACGTCCCCGGAGGCCGGAGGCAATGACCTCATCCACAACATCTTTTGGCGACATTGAGAGCGCTTTTGCAAGGCCTGCATAGCCACCCTCACGTATGTAGTCATTGATATCGGTCGGGTCGACATGCCCGGTCCGCTGGAGGACAATTCTCTGCTGATGGGCATAGAAGGGTATTTCCTCTTCGCTTTTGCACCGCGTTTTGGTTGCCGCATCCCGGTAGAGCAGGCGCTGAACAGGTTCACCTCCCACAATCGTCTTCTCAAATATCTCCGGGACATCATCCGGGGTTACATGCTGGTAGAAAATATTGACCGGATCGATCTGCACAATCGGTCCGTTCTCACAGAAGCCATGGCATCCGGTGGTATCAGCAGCGAAATCAACACCAACTTCCATGCCATGGTTCTCCGCCTCTGATACAAATGCATCATAGACCGCCTGACTTCCACTTGCGAGACAGCCGGTACCGGCACAGACACGTATACGTATGGGAGCACCCCCTCCTCTCGGGGGGAGAGAATTACGATATTCATCAAGTGCTTTCGGACTATTCAGTTTCATCTTCAAGAACCTCCTGGATGATACCAGGCACATCTTTTACCCTGACCTTCCCAAAGACGCGATCATTTATAGTCACTACCGGTGCAAGTGCACAGGCACCCAGACAGTTTACTGTCTGCAATGTGAACATGCCATCTTCAGTTGTCTCCCCGTTTTTGATTCCCAGTTCCTTCTCAAATGCTTTCAGCACCTCAGGCGATCCACGGATATGGCATGCCGTGCCGTCACACATTTTTATGACGTTCTTTCCGAGAGGAACAAGGCTGAGTGCCTTGTAGAACGTGGCAACGCTGTAAACCCGGCTTTCAGGTACATTCAGGTACGCGGCAACTGACCGCATCACATCAACAGAGATGTAATGCTCTTTCTCCTGAACATCCTGGAGAATTGCAAGCAGATAGCGTGGTTGTGCGGGATATGATGCTATTATTGACTTAGTAAGAGATTCCGTCTTTCACCACCTCATACACTGTCAGTTGCATGATAAACACACATTAATCCTTGCTTCCTGTCACCCGGTACTGAACCCAAACAAGTCCCATGCCTATTGTTGCATACCGGGAACCAGGACATGGGGCAATTCCGTTTCCTGTTACACGGATATGGCTGCTGAGACCGTGTCATTATTGCACAAAAAGCCTCTACGCTGGCGGTTGATGTATCACCGGTATTGCC
Source organism: Methanogenium organophilum (assembly GCF_026684035.1). Lineage (NCBI taxonomy): Archaea > Methanobacteriati > Methanobacteriota > Methanomicrobia > Methanomicrobiales > Methanomicrobiaceae > Methanogenium > Methanogenium organophilum. The sequence continues at coordinate 1,597,427 of NZ_CP113361.1, read as the reverse complement.
AGAAGGACACATTGCCGGTAGGGTGAACATGCTGCTTGCACCTCTTAAGAGAGAACTGAAGACTACGGATAAAAACACCGGTTCGTATCTTATTTACTGCCACACAGACGCTGCCGGGTATATCCGGCGCAGAGACAGTTGTGGATGTAGGATTCAATCCGGTACACCGCCTCGAAGGAAATTATATTCAGTATGGCTGATTCCTGATACAGGGTGGCTGTCGAAGAAGAGTGCTGACAGGAAAAACGATACCCGCTGGCACAGGTCCCCTTCAGTTAGGTGGGATTGCCTGTGCCTGATAATCCAGCCCCCCATACCATTCATATTTTCCGGTGCCCATTCGTTTAATGCAGTATCCAGCCAATAACATAATCAGTTTATATGCACGGTGAGAACGGGAAGACCGCCTGCACCAGCCCGGTCATACAGGCGCGGGTCAGGGCAGGCATGACAGTGGCTGAACTTGTGGAAGAACTGGGGAATGCCGGAGCGTATAATGCAGGATATCTTGCACGGGCAACCGACATCTGCACAGAAATGTTTTCCGATGCAGATACAACACGGTTTCTGGGTCTTGCAGGGGCAATGGTTCCCGGTGGCATGGGGGGAATTGTGGAGGACCTCATCCGTGACGGGTACATTGATGTACTGGTATCAACCGGTGCCAACCTGACGCATGACACTATCGAGGCCATCGGATGCCACCATTACCACGGCACCGAGATCTGTGATGATGATGAACTCTTTGAAGAGGAAATAAATCGTATCTACGACATCTTCCTGCCATCAGACGCCTTTGTAACCTTTGAGGAGTTCATGCAGGAGACACTCGGAGAGCTTGAGGACGGAACAACCCTTTCAATATCCGGCCTCCTGCGCCACATCGGCGAACACCTTGACACCGGCATTCTTGCCGCAGCGGCAGAGGCAGACATTCCGGTCTACTGCCCCGCCATTCAGGACTCAATGATCGGTCTGCAGTACTGGCTCTTCAACCAGATGCATAAAGTGACAATTGACGCATTTGGTGATATGAACGGACTGATGGACACCTGTTTCAACGCAAAGCGGGCAGGCGCATTCCTGATCGGCGGTGGTGTACCGAAAAACTATATATTCCAGAGTATGCTCATGACGCCAAATGGCTTTGACTACGCAGTCCAGTTAACCGGTGACCGACCTGATCTTGGCGGGCTTTCCGGTGCAACACTGGACGAAGCAAAGTCATGGGGAAAGGTGACCGGTGAAGCACATGCACAGACCGTCTATGGTGATGCGACCATCACCCTGCCGCTAATAATTGCGGCCGTGCGGGAGCGGATGTCCCATGCCTGATCTGATCCTTGCCCTGGACGTGCTCTCCCGCGAGGAGGCGCTCAGCGTGGCAGAAGCTGCAGCACCTCATCTCGATGCGATAAAGATAGGCTACCCGCTGGTGCTCGCGGCAGGGCTTGATATTGCAGCACCCCTGAGTGAATTCGGGATCCCTCTTATCGCCGACTTTAAGGTGGCCGATATCCCGAACACCAACAGTCTGATTGCACAGCAGGTCTTTGCCGCCGGATTTTTTGCGATCATCTGCCAGGGATTCTGCGGGAGTGACTCTGTTGCTGCCTGCGTGGAGGCCGCAGATGACGCCGGGGGAGAATGTTATGTTGTGGCGGAGATGAGTCATCCCGGAGCCCTTGAATTCCTGAGCGGAAAGAATGCTGAACTGCTGGCACAGATGGCGGTAGACGCCGGGGCGCACGGCATCATTGCACCGGCTACACGCCCGGAACGTGTGCAGACCCTACGTGCGATCATCGGCGATAAGAAGATCCTGTCTCCCGGTGTCGGTGCACAGGGTGGAGATCCCGAAACCATTGCCCCGCTGATCGATGGCATGATCGTCGGCAGGAGTATTTACACTGCAGAGGATCCGGCAGAGGCAGCACGTACTTATGCCCGATTCCGCCGATGATGAGTGACCGATTCTGATGCGGGCCATAACGGCCGGCAGGTGATGAACCCTATGAGTCACCTGAGGCAAACCCTTTTTGGATGGTAATTTAGCAGTATTCCTCCCGAAGAAATCTGCGGATGATTTTTATCCGGCATGCAAAGAGAAATTAATTACGCAAACTGCGGGAAAAGAGGAGTTCAGGATAATGCCGCATAATTCAGGGGCATTACCATGAGTGACACCCATACTTTTATCGTCCCGGTTGCTGAGAATATTTCTATGAACTGGACATCCGAACAACTTGCTCTGAAGAAAAAGTACTCTACTCTTGAAGATATTCCTGTTGAAGAACGCAGGTACAAATGCCACACCTGTCACCACGTTGTCGATGAAACTCCATGCCCCTGCTGCGGCGAAACACAACTGGAGATAATGTGCCCGCTCGACCACTGCCACTGCACCCACAATATCACTGAAACGATTGAATACTGCCCACTCTGTGGTCAGGCCGTTTGTCCTGAATGCGGTAGCCATGACGTGTCTCAGGTATCCCGGGTGACCGGCTATCTTGCAGATGTGGCCGGATGGAACCAGGGCAAGCAGCAGGAACTTAAAGACCGGGCCCGCTACAACGTAGCCTGATTTCATTTACATTTAATTGTTTTATATCCACAGTGTTTTTTATTTTTGATACGAAGTATAGTTATATGCGATATTTTCTCCGGGACGGAGCATTCGTTATACGGGGTCCATTCACTGCGATTATGTCTGGTGCACAGCATAGAGGAGAGGGAGGTATGCGCCTATCGACCGTCATCGCAGCTCATCTGCATCATACCAGTACAAAGGAAGATTCTCAATCTTTTTTTCAGAGGATTCTCAGGAAAAACGGATATGGTACTGACATAGTCGGTCTGCACGTCACAACATCCGTAGACAATTTTCGCGTCTTTGCCTACGACGGCATTATGGTCTTCATCCATTCACAACCGGTTGGGTCAAATAACCAGCCCGGCCCGGTAACAGTCATTGTTAATTCACGCGAACCGCTCCCTGAAGAGGGACTCCGGGCACTTCTGCGTACTGCAAAGGATGCACGAGATCAGGCATTTATCTCCGCGGGGTTTTCTGAAACTGAAGCAGAAGCGAATACCATACTGATCTGCTGTGAGGAAATGGAAGAATCAAAGAATGAACAAGAACGGATAAAACGGGCACAGGCATTGGTATATGAAACAATCACATACGGTATTCCCGAAACCTGGGCGCCCCATGAGACAGAATCCATGAGAAGGCCGCCATTCTATATTCACAGTTCTATTGGCGGCGAGCGGTGGACGCGATGGAATCCAGAAGGATGTCCCTATTACCCCTGCCATCCGTCCAGCAAAGAGCAAATATGTGACTTTTGTTACTGCCCGCTATACCCTTGCGGCGACAAAACACTGGGAAAATGGCTTGAGCGCGAGAACGGCGGGAGAATATGGTCCTGCGAAGGATGCACTCTTGTACATGAACCCGTTGTAGCAGAATACCTTACACTACATCCAGAGGCATCAGCCGAAGAACTGAAAAATATACACAAAAAAGAGAATAATTACCAATAATATTTCTTATTCTTCCATACCCAAAGCTTCAAGGAGCTCATCAAGAGGGATCCCGTGACCAAGGGCTGCCTGTCGTAAAGATTCTCCATTTGCAAGAGCGCAACCGATACATCCCATACCAAATCTGAATAGGATATCTGCTGCTTCTGGTTTCTCTCTTAATACATCTGCAATTGTACTGTCTGCGGTAACAGTCATGGCATTTCTCTTTGACATCCGGAGTATTTATTATTATATCATATTGCTTTCGCAAATTCACTTTCACCCTCCACGGCGAGGTATTAATCATTAGGTATGGATACAAAATGTTCAAACCAATCAGGTATTATGTATCGCATGATGAACACTTAGATAATTAAAAAAACCACGGAGATGGAAAATGGATCAAATTACCCAAACAGCAGAAAGAATCTCCAGAACAATTGAAGAACGGGGGGGCACGCCGGAAACAGAAAAGATTGCGGCAAAACTTCGCCTTCTTATCAATGAGTTTCTTATCCCGGCAGAAGACGCCGAACGCCAGGTCACAAATGAAGTGATGCGTGAACAGCAGATCACCCCGAAACGTGAAGCAGAAGATAAAAAGCAGATCGCAGAACTTCAGGCAAACGACTGGGCCACCATTGAAGGAAAAGTTGTGATGGTCACTGCCGGAGGAAATCCTGCAATCGCTCAGCGGGGAATTATTGCAGACGAAAGCGGTGCCATTGAATTTGTTATCTGGGAGAAGGCACAGATACCAGCTCTTGAAGAAAATGCATGGTATAGAATTGAATCCTGTGTTACAGATGAATTCAGGGATAATCTCAATGTCAAACTACACTCCGGTACAAATGTTGTCCCGGTGCCTGGGATGAGCAGGATTGTCAGCCAGGACTGGCACAAAATTGCCGAAAGGATGACCGGTACGTCTGCAGATTCGTCTGAACTGAGAACCATCGCATCACTCAATCCTGATGAGTGGGTCACTATTGAAGGAAAGGTGACGAAAACATCAGAAGGGGGAAATCCTGCGATTTCACAACGGGGAATTATTGCAGATGCAACTGATGCGATTGAATTTGTCATCTGGAGTAAATCAGAACTTCCACCACTGGAAGAAGAAAAATGGTACAGAATTGAGTCGGCTGTTGCTGATAGCTTTAAAGAAAAGATGAATCTCAAGCTCCATTCAGGTACTAAAGTAACTCCAATCACTGATACCGGGAATACGGTGGCATCAGCAGCGGATGAAATGGCGGAATCACTGAATACCACATCAGGCAGTCCGGATACCGTCGGCGAGATTGGATCCGCAAAGCCAAACGACTGGGTGACTGTCGAAGGAAAAATTGTAGCCCTTCAGCCATCCCCCAGCCCTGCCATTGCACAGAAGGGTATTATCGCAGACCCAAGCGGTGCAATGGAATTTGTCATCTGGGAAAAAGCAGGTGCAGAACCGCTTGAAGAACACAAGTGGTACAGACTGGAGAACGCAACCATCGACGAATTCCGGGGTGCCCCCAATATGAAGATTCACTCCGGCACAACCATCACCCCAATTGCAGAGGACCGTGCTCTGATGCCAGTTGTCACCCCCCTCGCAGACCTCACTCCAGGGGTCGCCTGCGTCCGCGTAAAAATGCTCACCAACTGGGAAGTGCGAACGGACCGGATGCTCCAGACCGGTCTTGTCGGTGATGAAACCGACCGGATGAAATTTATCATCTGGAAGAACAGGGACGAGAGTGCAGAGGAGATCACACTTGAGGAAGACCGCGTCTACAGCATCTATTATGCAGGTGTTGAGGAATACAACGAACGATATTCTCTCAATCTTTCCGGGGCAACCATTCTTGAGGAAGAAGGAGCGGACATTGAAATCGGAAGTGACGGACGCAATGAAACAATTGTCGGTGCGGTTGTTCACATGAGTACGGGGTCAGGCCTGATCAAACGCTGCAGGGTTGAAGGATGCAACCGTGCACTTTCGCGTCAGAATTTCTGCCCGGTTCATGAAATGCAGCAGGATTTCCGCTATGACCTCAGGATTACCGGTGTTGTTGATGACGGTATCACTGCAACAAATATCATCATGCAACGAGAAGCTGTCGAAAAGGTAACAGGCCTAACCCTTGAAAAAGCAATTGAAATTGCAGAAAATTCACCACTTGGGCCGGATGATGTCTTCATGCAGTTCCAGGAACGTCTGATGGGACGATACATCTCTTGCAATGGTCCGAATATTGACGGAACCGTCCTTGTCCGTGACTCCGATACTGTCGCCCTGGTAACCTACGACCAGGGAGAACATGCGATGCTCATCAACCGGGCCGAAGGTCAGACAGGAGGGGATCACTCATGAGTACACCAACACAAACAACAACACCTGCAAACACACAACGCCGCTATATCCGTGAACCCGCACGCAGAGCATTTGCAGCGGAAGTCCGGGAAATCCGCCTCACCTTTAAAGACGGGGAAGATGAGAAAAGTCCGGTCTATGTGATGCTTCCCAGCGGAATCCGCTCCAACCGTCTCTTTTTCTGCGGACAGATGATACGTAAAGAGCTGAAAGGAGACGAAAATGCATTTTACTCGGTGCGTGTGCAGGACCCGACCGGGATATTCTTTGTGAACGCCGGCAGTTACCAGCCTGAGGCAAAACAACAGATCTCACGAATTGATGAGAGTGCCTGGGTGGCGGTCGTTGGAAAGGCACAGGCACGCAATACTCCTGACGGTGCAACCTTTGTCTCTATTCGGGCAGAAACGGTTGCAGAGATTGACGAGGACACCTACCGGAAATGGGTGGATGAAACGGCAGCCCAGACACTTGACCGTGCGGATGCCTTTGGGGAGACCGAAGACAGCAAAAAAGCACGGGAATTCTATGCAAACGACCCGGAAACCTACCGCCAGATGGCACTCCATGCACTCCAGCGGATTACATTCTAAAACCTTTTTTTCCTGTGTGTCATATTGATACTATAAGACCACATCCAGGCAGATCTGTAGCATTCAATCCAACCCCCCCAGGTGATGATTTACTGAACCCAAAAGAGCCCCAATCACAAACGGAGATACTGGCGAGTTTCCTTGGTGTATCAGCGGGTCGCATCACACAATCGACGGGCAGACTCTATGGCTACCACGCATATTACTGCGATGGAATACAGGCATACCTGGTCCTCAGCGAAGAGGAAGCGGAACAGGCAGCACAAAAAGCAATCTCCGAACGTGTATGGGTTATCGCGCTGGAATCAATCTTTGAATATTTTGGTATTGATGCATATCCATCAGATGCAATAGAAGCTATCGGGAAAGAGCCGCTCTTTCATGTCAATGATGAGCTGCGTGCAATTATTAATCGTACCTGCGGAATGGAGACACTTACTTCACGAATGCTTGAACTGGGAAACCGGCCAAACATTCTCGCAGATTATGACCAGCGTGAACACCGCTATAAGAATTTCTGCATATATCGTCTGTTTTAATTAATCAGTTCCGTTTTCCCGGAGAAACAGGGCCCTTCCATTCTCCTTTCAGTTCCGGATAATCACGAAGGATCTTGCTCACCGTGCTACGGGAAACACCAAAGATACGGCACACTTCACCAATTGTCTTTCCTGACCGCCGTGCTGCCAGAAGATCAGATATCCCCTTCTCATCCAGGGCTGCCGGACGACCGGGCCTGCGGGTGGAAACACCGGATCGTTTTTTTATCCGATTTTCAAGACCATTCTGGGCGGCAAACTGTTCAAGATACCGGGAAAATGCATTTACAGCTTCCCTCCGTTCATCAGAATCATACCTTCCTGAAATAAAATCGCCGCGGGCCCAGTATGGGATATACCCCCTTTCTAAAACGATGGAAAGCTCACTAATGAAAACATCAGGGATCTTCAGCGTTGTATCCAGATCATAAAAAATGATATTCGAAATGCCTTTTTCCGCACAGTAATTAACCATTTCAATGAATTCGGAACGATTTGACGCAGGAATGAAAGGAGACTGATTATCATGAAATATCCGCTCAATCTCAAACCGATATTTGCAAAAATTTTCAATATCAACTTTTTGTTTCTCAAAATCAGCGGGTTTACGACTGTTCAGATACACCACTGACTGTTGTTTCATATTATCACATCATAGGAGGATATGGTATATTCTTCAATAACCATATAAATAAATTTTGTAGGATTTAAATGGCAAAACAAGCCATCGCTATTTCAGGCAAATGCATACAACAGTAACAGATTCACTCCCAAAGAAGACATTCAGCAAGATATTCCCCATATTTTGATACCCTCTCATCATGCTATTCACAACGAACAGGAAAGAAACCCCATTAATCCTGGGATACCTACTGCAATAAAAATAAAAATTGCAGGTAACCGGGATTATTTTCCGGCAGTGATACCCCCAAACCACCGCCGGATACGTATGCTATATTTTCCGGTGAATGAACCAACACATGATGTTACAACCACGAGGGCAGCAACGACAGGGACGACAGCAGATGACCCGTATAACAGTGCCAGAAGAATAGAAAATTCTCCCCGTGATGTCGTATCTGCCCATATATCAATTCCGGAGAGAGCTCTTCCATGAATAACTTTCCCGATTAAAACCCCTGAACAGAACTTGGTGACAATTGCAAGAATAATCACAGATGCGAGGAGAATCAGCGATGGTGCACCGGAAAAACTGACAGATATCCCAAAAAAGACAAAAAATACAACCAGGAACACCTCTCTGAACGGGCGGGCGACCGCTTCTGCACGTTCTGATGCGACAAGTGATATGGCTGAACCAAGAATGATGACAAGCAGGCTGTCAGGTACACCGGTCACACCAGCGATGGCGACGGCGAGCACAACACTGAGAAAAACTACCAGTATTGGAAGTTCATCTTCCCGTGCAAAGAACTGGTGGAGATGACCCCTGAATTTCCATGCAAAGGTAAAGGCAGCCACTGCCACACAGAGGATAATTCCTATTGTGCGAAGGGGGGACACGTCCTGTGAGGCTAACATAATCAGCAGTGCAACGAGTATAATATCCTCAAAGACCATCAGCCAGATAACCGTATCAGATTCCCGAAACCCAAGTTTACGGTTATCAATAAGCGATGAGAGCGCGATTGCGGAACTTGAAATATAAAATGCACCTGCGAGCACCACCGCATCATAGAGTGGCAACCCAATGATAAATGCGACCGCAAACCCAGCAGAAAAATTAATGCAGAGATCAATAATTCCTGCCTTCAGAAACGAGCTGCGCCGCTTCGCAACCTCACCCGGGTGAAGATGAAGACCCATCGTGAAGAGCAGGAACAAGAGACCCATGTGGGCGATCCATTCAGAAACCTCAGACGAATGCACAACACCAAGGCCCGCAGTCCCTAAGAGCAGACCAGTGATGATATAAAAGGGAATGGGCGGAATAGCATATCGGCGGCAAATGAGTGCCACTCCTACACATACTGCCAGTGCAACGGCAATTCCTTCCATCCGGTTTACTCCATAAACTCCTGCTCAAATGCACGGATCTGGTCGGATTCTCCGATAACGACAACAGCATCTCCCGAAATAAATCTGAAATCCGGACGCGGATTCACCGTATTTTTCCCATCACGTGAAACCGCGAGGACGGTCACTCCGGTGCGGGAACGGATATCGAGATCACTGATTGCCTTTCCGGCGAGTTTCGCACCGATGATATAGGTGTGTACCACAATCCTGAGATCTGCCAGAGCGGAGAATGCAATCTCCACCCCTTCCTCCTCCGCCTCCATAATGGCGCCGGTAAGGACATTCCCCAATCGGCGTGTCTCCATTGGATTTAGATCTGCGGCATAACATTCCGGACATCGTGCCGGCTGGGTGTACAGCTGAACCCTGCCGTTTGCCATGAAGATGACAGAAATAATGTCTCCGCTATCTGTCTCCAGTTCATATTTCGTCCCGATGCCGGGAAGCACCTGGTGAAAGAACCCCATACCTCAGAATACGGGACGAGAGCATTAATGTATACCGGTACAGAAGTACTCAACGTGTTAGCAGGGCCGTTTTGTGTGCAATGCACCCGAGGAGACAATCAATGAAACAGATACCCGGAAAAAAGCTGAAGGCAGCAGATATTGCAGAGATGACAGGGCTCTCTGAAGAACAGGTACATGATATCGCACACCGCCATGGCAACCGGATATCTTCCCGGCAGGTAGGAAGAATTCAGGTATACGACGAACGGGCAGCAGATGTATTTACGGCAATCGCTGATGAAGAACAAAAGAAGCAGGCAGGACAAAAAACCGCGCAAACAAGACATTCAGAAGAGCTCAGAAAACACAAAGGGAAACCCGCGCCTGCGTCCCGTCTCAGTTCCATTTCCAAAACACGTGAAGATGAGAATACCGTGCAGAAACAAAAAATAACGGCAGGTCACGGTAGTGTTCCCAATCATCTCATTCAGACGGTTGCAATGCAGGGGCAGCAGTTTTCCCGGTTTGCCGACCGTATCACCTCCCTGGAAGAGAAAATGGTCAGAGACCGGGAAGAATTCGGAGAACGTATCGACCGGCTTGAACGACAGGTCGCCGCCATCCAGGAACAGATGGAAGCAGTGGACACCTGGATCACACATGTTGACAGCCAGCTGGACCAAAATGACACACGGATCACCCGGCTCGCAGAAGAGACCCACACCTGGACAGAATATGTCAGGGATGAACTTGCGTGGCTCAGACTGTCCTGGTGGAAACGAAGACAGCAGAAATAATTCTTCTCTCCGGAAATATCACGATAAACCGGCTATCGGGATACTATATTTTCTTTTTGGCGGCATACCCCTTTTTTCACACCCAAAATTCGATATCGATTCGGGAAAATCATCCGTTCCTGAGCAGTGTGCAGCGGTAAACCCGCTGAACAAAAAACGGACGGAAAAAAGAAGATTATCTCTTCTTCATTGCCGCATATCCGGCAATGCCGAAGACTGCACAAATGAGTGCAAGGGTGGTGAAGATGCTGCCTGATGCAGTCGGCGTTGCTTCATCCGGGGTAGCAGTTGGTGCAGGTGTCGTCACCACGTCTTCGGTCTCTGCCGCACTGACTGCAACAAGACCGTAGCCATCATAGAGTACAGGAGATTCTGCAGTGAATACACCTTCACTTGTGCCTGTCGTCGGAAGCAGGACTGCTGTACCGTCGGACCGGTAGCCGGCAACCATCACATTACCAGCCCCGCCGCTGCTCTCAACCCAGAGTGAGGGGGCCGTGAGGGTCACGGTTGCACTGCCTGCTATAGGAGTTGAGAAGGAGAGCGGCATGATAAACGCCACGTCACCCGCAATCTTTCCGGTAGATATTGCTGCCTGTTTCAGACCGTTTTTGACCGATGCAGGCACGTCTCCGGAAAGATAGATGCGCATCTCGTCATCTGCGGTGGGCACAACAAGGAGGTCAAGCGTGATGCCACCTGTGATACCACCAATGCCATTCAGTGTGGCAGTCACAGGATTCGCCTCATAGAATACACGGGTGACGTCACCGGAGATGAGATTGCCATCTTCGGAAATACCGGTGGCCTCAATGTGAAGCGTTCCGTTCGGCATGCGGATCTGCACATCCTTACCGACGATGACAACAGATGCATCGTTTGCTTCTGCAACGCGGCGGTCGATGGAGAACGTCTTTGTTCCATCAGCCGTGCTGAAGGTCACCGCTGAGGAGATGATCGCATACTCAGGAACCGTTCCCGGTTTGGTGATTTCAGGTGTCGGGGTGGTAGTCGGCACCCATCCGGAGTCATCACTGTCACCATAGGATGCTGTTGCGACTGCTGCCATACCAAAGAGCGAGAGGCCATTGGGTGAATCAGCAGCAAATATCATCAGACCGTCTACATCATAGCCGGCAAAGACCGTCTCGAGCACTTCAGTGAGTCCTTCCTCACCATGGCGGATGATCCGGATTGCATTCATTCCACCGTGGGCATTGACCCACTCAGGCGTCACTGCCATCCGGATGACCGCACTGGTGATGTCGCCACCATTGGTAATTCCGGATTTCTGGATGTTAAGCGTGTAGGCCACATCTGTGATACCTACACCCTCTTCTGATGCAGCAATCTGGAAGTACGAAAGCATCTCAGATGAGGGCTCCTTTGATATCATTGAGGTGATAGATGCGTTATTTCCTGGCATTCCAGTCAGGTTGACCATAAATCCAGCAGTTACATTTCCAACTTCAGGAATTATGCCTGATACCGGAATACCTGTTGCAACAACACCGGTAACGCCACCGGTTGCAGCGGTCGCATTTTCTGTTACACCGCTTGTCTCAATGAGCATGCTCTCCCAGCCATTGCCGGCGGGGAATATTGCGATGTTGGATCCATCGACATCTACATTGCCACCGGTAAGGTCAACAGTGACATTCTCATCGACGACCTCCACACAGGGTGGCACACCGTCACAGTCCTCTTCGCCAACAGGCAGGCTGCCGATTGGGAAGGTCAGGTCGAGGGCGACTGTCTGAGCGCCCATAAATGTCGGGTGCTCAAGCGCCTCCACACCGTCCACGATGAAGGTGATCGGTTCACCTACCAGGTACTGAGTACCGGTGACCGCAAAGGGGACACCTTCGGTTGCATACACATTGGTGTCAGCCATCACACCGGTTCCGGCTGCAATGCTGCCGATGAATGCCTGCACCGGGGCACCTGCCGCGATGTCGCCCCATTCTGCCGTTACTGTGCCGGAGTACATATCCGGCGCATAGGGGAGATCCAGGATGATCTTTACGATGTTCCTGACACCCTTCACTCCGTCATAATGGGCGGTGACATTCGGACCGACCAGGCGCAGCGGCCAGCCGTTTCCGTCATCCGGCCGCATCAGTTGGCCGTTCAGGGTGTTTGCAATGATGTAGTTGTTGTTTTTGATGGTATTCCGGCTGTCAATGACCGTCTCGAAACCATCTTCGGCGATGATATGGATATCATAGCCCTCTTCAGCGAGTGTCTCGTTGTATGACTTACCGACATGCGGATTGTCGTCATCAACATATCCGCAGATCAACCAGAGCGGCATACCTTCCCAGGTATTGCCGGAGGTGTCGGTGTAAGTCGCCTTGTGGTTGCCGGACATCGTACAGCCCATTGCACCCTCGAAGAATCCCTTCGAGAGTTCCGCAGGGATAGCACCAAGTGCCGTAAGGTTCCACATCGGATCTGCATAGGTCGTCAGCTCGATGCGGGTCACCAGTTTTGCGGAGAGGCCCGCACAGGACGGAAGACCGGAGTTGTAGTGCCAGTACTGGAAGGGAATGCCCTCATACATATCCCGCTGGCCGAAGATGGCATCGTCTGTTATAAAGAAGATACGGAACCCGTCACTGTAGGCGGGCATCGGGCCGCCCCAGTCGGTGCTATACCATGCAAGGACAGGTTCGCCGACACAATCGGCCGGTTCATAGATGACATCGTACGAGAGTTTGCTGGTCCACCCGTCTGTTGCAACGAACTTGATCTCCGTACCGGAGTCCATCCCACCTGCAAGCTCACAGAGCTCACGGATAGAGGTGCCTTTTATCTTCTCGCTGATCTTGAAGCCACCCGGATAGGTCTCGTTCATGTCCCACGGATCATTCGGCGGGAAGCAGAGACCCTCGAATTTGTATTCGGTAACTCCGTCGCCATATACCGGCATGTTATCCGCCATCCAGTCCCAGGTGACGGTAACGTTCGCAAGTTCGGTGACACCGTCATCTGCGTACTTGACGATGGTTAGCGGAATTGATCCTTCCGGTTCGCAGAAGTCGGTCAGCTCGATCTTTGCAATGTTGCCGACGCCGAAGCTTGCCTCCGGCAGGTCAGGGCCGACAAGACGCAGCGGGAAGCTGTCTTCGAGCGGCGATCCGTTCAGGGTGTTTGCAACGATGAGATTATTATTCCGTGCTATAAGGGAACTCGGGAGACTCTTGGAGTATCCGTCCTCTGCGGTGACGATGACCGTGTAGCCTGCAAGGGCGACGGCGTCGTTGAACCCGTCTGAGCCATGCGGAGTGCGGTCGTCGACCCATCCGGCAAGGATCCAGAGCGGAATACCACTCCATAGTTCACCGGTCTCTTCATTCATCCAGGTCTGCGTGTGGTGGCAGACAAGTGCCTGTTCGAAGAATTCCTCGGTGATGACACTCGTTATGATACCTTTCGTCAGGAGGTTCCAGGAACCCTCTGCCGGTTCGGGGGGGATCAGTTCGACGAGGTCGATGGTGGTAATGTTCGAGATAGCTGAGCCGGTGAATGACCCACTGTCATTGTTCCAGACCGCTGGTCCCACGAGCCGCAGGGGATACGGAGAGGGGTTGCCCTCACGGGAGAGAGGTTCGTCGTTGCAGACGCTTGCAAGGATGTAGTCGTCTGATCGTGCCATGTCGGCACTGGCAAATGTTTTATTGAATCCATCGCCTGCAGTGATGCGGACAGTGTAGCCTTCAGCTGCCGCCGCGTCATCGAAGGTCCAGTGCGTGGTCGATTCATAGTTGTCTGAAACAGCGGCAATGACCCAGAGCGGGACACCTTCCCAGACATCGCCGTTGCCGTCGGTCCAGGTGACGGCGTGCATGCAGAAGTCATTGAACTCTGCTTCGGTCACCTTGTCAGATATGATACCGTTGACGCCAAGCTCCCAGCCGGCGGACGGCTCGGGGACGCCAATGAGTTCAATGGTGGCGATACCGCCGACGAGTTTTCCTGCAACCACTTCTGACCCGGACATCCGGAGCGGCCAGCAGGTTTTGTTATCGCCGATGGTCGCAGGGAGTTCAGCACCATTGAGCGTGTTTGCGGCAAAGATGTTGTCATTGTCCGCGATATCCGTGGATTCGAAGTTGATGGAGTAGCCGTCGGATGCAGTCACCTCAACCGAATAGCCCGCCGCCGCCAGTTCGCGGTTGAAGGCCCCGGGCCCATGTTCAACATCGTCATCTACAAGACCCACGAGGAAGTAGAGCGGCATACCGGCCCATGTGCCATCGTCGTCCGTGTACGATGCTACGTGACCACATGCCACGCCTGATTCAAAGTACGCCTTGTCTACGGTGAACGTGCAATCACCGTTGATGACGGTGATCTCCCAGTCCTCACCCGGTGTGGGGCCGCTACCATCAGACACACGCATCCGGATGACAGCAGTTGCATTATCCGTTGTTTCATCTGACTTTGGGCCATAGTAGAACTCTACATAGTCCCCGTTCTCAATGACGTTGTTGGAGATACCGGTTGTGTCAGACCAGTAGTACTGGTAGACACCGTTGAGCTGGTAGTTCCATGCATACTGAACTCCATCGATTTCTGTATAGTTATACCAGGTATCTCCACTTCCGATGTTATCAACTGCTGCAGTATTCTTATCACCACTCCAGAAGCCGACATACTCAAACCCGGCAATGTCTGATGCTGCTTCAAGCGCACCATGTGGGGTCATCTCTGAGATATCATGGCCGTCCCAGGTGAACGTGCCATCGCCAAGTTGGACGGAACCTTCGTATATGACATCAACAGGACCAATTGGTTCTTCCGGGTTCACCCAGATGCGGATAACTGCTTCAGCATCCTCAAGTGTCTCGCTTTCCTTTGGTCCATAGTAGAATTCTACGTAGTCACCGTCTTCAATCACATTGTTTGAGATGCCGGTTGTGTCAGACCAGTAGTACTGGTAGACACCGTTGATCTGGTAGTTCCAGGCATACTGAACTCCATCAATTTCTGTATAATTATACCAGGTATCTCCACTTCCGATGTTATCAACTGCTGCAGTATTCTTATCACCACTCCAGAAGCCGACATACTCAAACCCGGCAATGTCTGATGCTCCTTCAAGCGCACCATGCGGGGTCATCTCTGCGATATCATGGCCATCCCAGGTGAACGTACCATCTGAGAGCTCGACTGAACCCTCATAAAGGACGTCTACCGCGCCGGTAGGCGTGTTGCCCGGAATCGAAACATCAATTGTGATGAGAGCGGTTGCATTCTCGGTCGTGGTGTCGTCCTGCGGACCATAGTAGAATACCAGTGTATCGCCATCTGAAAGCGCTTTTGCAGAGATGCCATCAGTGGGGGACCAGTAATTGATGTACTCACCATTCAGCTGATAATTCCATCCAACATCGTCATCGCTATAGTTGAACCAGGTGCTATCTGAAAGAACATTATCCAAAACAGCGCCATTAATGTTCGTTTTCCACGTCCCTTCATAGGTAAATTCACCACTCTCTGCAGCAGCATCAAGGGCGCCAAGAGGTGTCTGACAGGTGATATCATATGAGTCTCCATTGGAATCCGTCCAGGAGAAGCTACCATCTGCAAGCGTGACACTACCGTCATAGACTTGTACCGGCCCTACACCACCAATATTTACATCAATCGTGATGAGAGCTGTTGCATTGACGATTGTGGTGTCATCCTGCGGGCCATAGTAGAATACCAGTGTATCACCATCTGAAAGCGCTTTTGCAGAGATGCCATCAGTGGAGGACCAGTAATTGATGTACTCACCATTCAGCTGATAATTCCATCCGTGCGTCTCGGTATAGTTATACCAGTCACCGTTTGAAAGAACATTATCCAAAACAGCGCCATTAATATTCGTTTTCCACGTCCCTTCATAGGTAAATTCACCACTCTCTGCAGCAGCATCAAGGGCGCCAAGAGGTGTCTGACAGCTGATGTCATAGGAGTCTCCCTTGGAATCCGTCCAGGAGAAGGTCCCATCCGGAAGCGTGACACTACCGTCATAGACCTGTACCGGACCTGCACCACCAATATTTACATCAATCGTGATGAGAGCCGTTGCATTCTCGGTCGTGGTGTCGTCCTGCGGACCATAGTAGAATACCAGTGTATCGCCATCTGAAAGCGCTTTTGCAGAGATGCCATCAGTGGCGGACCAGTAATTGATGTACTCACCATTCAGCTGATAATTCCATCCGTGCGTCTCGGTATAGTTATACCAGTCACCGTTTGAAAGAACATTATCCAAAACAGCGCCATTAATGTTCGTTTTCCACGTCCCTTCATAGGTAAATTCACCACTCTCTGCAGCAGCATCAAGGGCGCCAAGAGGTGTCTGACAGCTGATGTCATAGGAGTCTCCCTTGGAATCCGTCCAGGAGAAGGTCCCATCCGGAAGCGTGACACTGCCATCGTAAACATTAACAGGAGCAGGATCATCTGAATAAATCCGGATCATATTGACCCACTTTACGTACAGTCCTGTTGTCGCGGGATAATCTACTCCATCGGAACTGAAAAAGTGCCAATACTCCTCAGATAGTGTCTCATGCATATCCCATGTACCATAGACATGTTTTCCCTGCGGATTTGATGAAGTGTCGGCGAAGAATACCGTACGCATCCCATCACTATATGACCCGTCATTCACAGAATCGCCGTTCGTCTCCCAGGTAAGCACAATCTGACCCTGACGGGCATCAGGTGAATACACATTTTCGTATGGAAACGTCTTTGAATATCCCATGTACGTGCCCATCCATTCTCCAATCTGAATGGTCTCACCGGCATTGGCACCACCAACCAGATCGCAGAGGTCTTTAATGTCAGTACCCCTGACAGCACCGGAGTCCTTATCTTCCCAGTTAATCTCCTCAGCTTCATCCCAGAGATTGTCAGGATTAAAAGTAGGGCCATGCCCATAGTAGTGCGTTGTTCCGTCTCCCATGATGGGGAGAGTCGCTTCCATCTCTGTGGCACTGATCGTCCTCTCATCAAGGACGGTCGTGCCGTCTGCCGCTATTTTCTGCACCGTCACCTCGGTTGAGGCAGCAGCAGTTACCGGTACGGCACATACTACTAACACAAGAAGAAGTGCAAAAAGGAAGGGCAGACCCTTTTTGTTAACCAAGTCAACCATACTCATATAAATCATTTCCCCTGAAGTATACCACACATTATCAGGTGCAATAGTCTCCGCACCGGACTAATAAATAGATTGTCAATACTTATTTTGACAATGTGTTTTAGTTAACACCGATATTGCATCATTATCAGACCAATTGCAAAAATGTGGTTTTACATTCCTGATGACATCATTCAGGGAAAATCCTTACAGATGCAGGATATACCATCAGAACTCCAAAAACCGTTTCACGAGAAACCTATACCACCAGAGACAGTCCGATTATTCTCTGCCCCTCCGGGACCGAAAGACCAATATATATTGCCGCAGGGTATCATCCTTCAGTGAAGGTGATATGGAAACCACCGATTCAGATCTCATCCGTCTCCCGAAGGACCGGATCGTAGCGGCAAGCGAGATGCTCGTCCGCTCATTCTTCGATGATCCAAAGCTGACGTACATCCTCCCCGACGGGGACTCCCGGACCGAGAAAGGAAGGCACCTCTTCGCGTTCGAACTCCGCTATGGCCTGCGGTACGGCCAGGTATATGCCACCTCGCCCAACCTCGAAGGCGTTGCCACCTGGATCCCCTCCGAAAAGGCGGCGATCACCTTCTGGCGGGCGATTTTCTGTGGGGGCATGGCGCTGCAAAGAGGACTTGGGAAGGAAACGATGGATCGGCTCATGACATTTTCCGAAAAGGTCGATATCTATCATAAGAAGCACCTTCCCGGCCCCCACTGCTACCTCTTTTTCATCGGTGTCGACCCCCGTCATCAGGGGCAGGGGTACGGAGGGAGGCTGATACGGCCGATGCTCGAATGGCTGGACAATAATAGGATGGCCTGCTACCTGAATACCCAGAACGAGGAGAATATCGGGCTCTACGAGCACTTCGGGTTCCGGGTAGTTGAGCAGGTCACCCTGCCGGGGTCCGGAATCGTGCACACCGGGATGATCCGAAAGCCGGTGGTCGAAGAAGAGCGGATATTCGAAGATGAACCGGTGGACGAGTAGGCAGATACCGTCTTCCCGTCATTCGCCTGAGGATGGGGGTCAATCCATACACTCGGGCTCATCCGGCGTTATCACCCGCACCGCTTTCCTTCCGGCGGTTTTCTTCCGCCACCATTCAATGAAGGGGCCGGATACCCGCATCCCACAGGAAAACCTATCGTTCCAGCGACACACATTGCATCAGGAACCGTCCGCCCATGTCATTCCTCACCATCCTCTTCATCATCGTCCTGACCCTTCTCCTCTGGGTACTCGTCGTCGCACGAATCATCCGCAGGTTCTGGCATTTCCCCGCCCCGGCGTGGATCGGCGGACTCCTCGACAGTGACTACCGCAGACATATCCAGCCCCCCTCCTTCGTCATCGAACGAAGCGGTATCCGCCCCTCCATGCAGGTTCTCGACCTCGGCTGCGGGAGTGGTGCTTTCACGACGGACATCGCCCGGATGGTGGGGCCGGAAGGGAGGGTCGTCGCCTTCGACATCCAGGAAAATATGCTCCGGCAGCTGCAGAGAAAACTCGCCCGTCAAAAACACGCAGACATCCCGCCGATCACGATAATCCGGGGTGATGCGACGGCACTTCCCTTCTGCGACGGGACCTTCGATGCCGTCTGCATGGTCACCGTCCTCCAGGAGATCCCGGAAAACCACCGGGCGCTCGCAGAAGTCTTCCGGGTGCTCCGGCCCGGCGGCGTCCTCGGTGTCACCGAACTCTTCATCGACCCGGACTACCCGCTCTCATCCACCACACGCCTGCTGGGAGAGGCCGCGGGGTTCGTTGCGGAGGAGACGGCGGGCGGCCTCTGGAATTATACCGTGCGGTTCCGGCGGCCGTAACGCCGTCCGTCACCCTCACGAGAGAGATCCATTCATGCAGACACCGAAGGCACTCTTCATGACTTCTGGCGGGCGATCTCCTCCATCAGCTCGACCTGAATTTTCTGAATCTCGAGGAGTCGTTCCCCTTGTGTTACCAGGAGGTAATCGATCTTTTCATTCAGGTTCCGGATCTCCAGTTCCGCCTTCAGGTCCACCTGGTAATCGTGCCGGGCCTGGAGCCGGTCCCGGTCTTCCTGGCGGTTCTGGCTCATGATGATGACGGGAGCCTGGACTGCCGCAAGACAGGAGAGGACGAGATTAAGCAGGATGAAGGGATAGGGATCGAACGGCCGGAAAAGGAGAAGCACCGAATTGACGGCAATCCAGACGATCAGGACGGCAAAAAAGAGGATGATAAACGTCCAGCTGCCCGCGAAATTCGCAAACCGGTCGGCAGCCCGCTCCCCGAGGGTCAGTTGCCGATCGAATGCCGCGCTGGTATCCTCGGAGAGGACGGAACGCTCCTTCATGGCAAAGATAACCTTCTCCTCAAGACTGCTTACCTCCCCCTTCTCCTTCTCCAGAAGCTCCTCGACATATCGCGCCCGGTAATGATTGAGATCCGGGCGGCAGATATACCCTTCATCCGACCAGTCGGGATGGTCTCTCCGGATGATGTCCGCCACGGCACTGCCAACCGAACCTGCCGGAACAACCTCGCCGTGGGTCATCTCCCTGCCGCAAATCTGGCAGGGGACGGTGGGACGTCCCTCCATCTCATCCATCTCTCATCATGTTTCCCTTTCGCGGGTGCCACCCGGTTCCATCTATTATGATACCGCCTGAGGAACGGCAGGTGGCAAAGAGCATTCTGCCGGGACACAATCCCGGTGCATCAATCGGCCACCCGGTACTCCTTCATTGTCTCCGCCATCTCCCGGAGCCGCCTGTCCACCAGATAATTCACCGTCCCCTCCTCGAACGTACCGTCGGGCCGCCGCTCTCCTGCCTTCACGCCCGTGAGGACCTCGATGCCCTCGTTGATCGTCGCGACCGGATAGAGGGTGAACATCCCCTCCTTTGCGGCCTCGATGATCTCATCTTTCAGCATCAGGTTCTGGACATTGCTCGCAGGAATCATCGCCCCCTGCTTTCCCGTGAACCCCTTCGCCTTGCAGACCTCGTAGTAGCCCTCGAGCTTCTCGTTCACGCCTCCTATGGCCTGCACCTCCCCCTTTTGGTTAACCGACCCGGTGACCGCGATCGCCTGGTTAATGGGGAGCCCCGAGAGAGCCGAGATAATTGAGTAGAGCTCGGTGCTCGAGGCGCTGTCGCCGTCGACGCCCCCGTAGCTTTGCTCGAATACGAGCCGGGCCGAGAGGGAAAGGGGCTTATCCTGCGCATACGTCGCATTCAGATATCCCGAGAGGATGAGGACGCCCTTCGTGTGCGTCGGCCCGCCCATGGCCGCCTCCCGTTCGATGTCGATGATCCCGCCCCGGCCGATCCCGATGGAGGCCGTAACCCGTGACGGGCGGCCAAAGGCGATGTCGCCGAATCCCATCACGGAGAGGCCGTTCACCTGCCCGACCGTCTCCCCTTCGGTGTCTATAAGAAAGATCCCCTTTGTGATGTACTCCTGCACCTTCTCCTGTATGAGGTTCGAACGGTAGATCTTCTCTTCAATCGCCTTCATGATGTGCCGGTCGCTGGTGTATTCTTCCCCGTCCACTCCGGCATAGTAGCTTGCCTCACGGATGATGTCGGCCACCCGGGAGAAGCGGGTCGTCAGCTTGTTCTGGTCGTCCGCGAGACGCGAGCCGTACTCGATCACACGGGCCACTCCCGACGGGTCGAGGTGCCGGAGGTCGTACTCCTCGCAGAGACCGCAGATGAAGGAGGCGTAGTTGCGGACATTCTCCTCCGTGCGATCCATCACGGTGTCGAAGTCTGCCCGGACCTTGAAGAATCCTGAGAAGTCCGGGTCTCCGGTGGTGAGGATCTGGTAAATTTCCGGCGTGCCGATGAGGACCACCTTCAGAGAGAGGGGAATCGGCTCCGGCTTGATCCCCTTCGTGGAGATGAAACCCATTCGCTCTCCAGGCTCTTCGACGACGACCTCACCGGTTTTCAGCGCAGTCTTCAGTCCATCCCAGGAGAACTGGTTCCTGAAGAGATCCTCGACGAGCATCACCAGAAAACCGCCGTTCGCCTTGTGAATCGAACCCGGACGGATCATCGTGAAGTCGGTCGCGACAACCCCGTACTGTACCTCCTTTTCAATCTTACCGAAGAGATTCTGGTAGGACGGGTTCTGCTCGAAGACGACCGGGGCACCGCCGTTTGCCGTGTTGTCCACGATGACGTTCACCTCGTACTTACGCAGGGCAAGTTCGCGGAACAAGGGGTTCTGGAATTGGGGCGGGAGCTGCTGCTGGGCCGCCTCGGGCATGAACTGGATCAGGTTCTCGACGATATCCTTCTGGACAGCGTCGATATACGTGTGGATCTCGTCGATCCCCTCATACTTGTCCTTGAGCGCTGCCACTCGGTGCCCGATCGCGGCGAGGACGACCTCCTGATTCAGCTGCCCGATGACCTCACCGCCTTTCTGGTCCTGGTCGCGCACCTGACGGAAAGTGTTCCTGAGCTCGGCCATGAGCTCATCCTTGCGTTTCTCGTACTCTGCCCGGACCTCGGGCGGGAGTACCACAAACTCTTCCTGCAGGTATGGCTCGCCGTTCTCTTTCAGGGGGGTGGTAAGCAGACCCTGAGGACCGGACTGGATGACGAATCCCTTTTCTTTTGCCACTTCGTCGATATGGGAGAGCAGCCGGGCCTTCTCCTCCTCGATCTCCCGAATGGCGGCATCACGGCGATTGAAATAGTCCTCGCTCTCAAATACCTTCGGGATGAAGCGTTTTGCCTCCTCGATGAAGGCCGCCATGTCGTCCCTGAACTCCTTTCCCATCCCCGGCGGAAGGAGAATGGCGTTTGGCTCGTAGGGATTCGTGAAGTTGTTTACGTAGATCCAGTCATGACCCTGCGGCCGGGTCTTTGCAAACTCGGCAAGGAACTTTTTAACCGCGGTCTTTCGCCCCGTCCCGTGGAGGCCGGAGACATAGATGTTGAATCCCTTCTCCCCGATGTTTAAGCCCAGGGTGAGCGCTCCAAGGGCACGCTTCTGCCCGACGATCTCCTCGAGCGGTTTGAGGTCGCGGGTGCTCATGCAGTCTACGAGCGTCGTGTCGAACCGGTGCCGGTACTGATCCGGCGGCAGTGGTGTGATCATTTTGGTCAGCTCCGTATGCGTGCAATGGTTTCAATACCATATCAGTCTTATGCGGGTGGTTCGGGAGAAGTGCCCGGTGAAGTGCCCCGAAAACAAGTGACCCTCCCGGTGAGAACGTTTTGCATCGGCCTGCGCCGGCATCACCACCGATATGATGGGCCACGGAGAAAAGGAGAGAATGCAGTGAACCTCAACCGTTCATCCCGTCTGTTCCGGAAGCGTCTTTGTATGCAGCTCGAAGGCAAAAACCCCAATGGCAAGCCAGACGATGCCGAAGAGCATCGCATACTTGCTAAGGAAGATGAGAAGCAGACTGCACGAGACAATCCCCAGAAGCGGAGTCAGGGGATAGAGCGGGACCGTAAACCCTCTCTGGAGGTTCGGCTCATCCCACCGGAGCTTAATGAGGCTCAGGTTGATGAAGAAGAACGTGGTCAGAGTGCCAAAATTGAATATCTGCGCAAGGGCGTCGAGATTCCCTCGTGCCGCCAGAATGATCGCCGCTGCAACGAATCCAACCAGAAGGACGGAATAAAGCGGCACTCCCTTCTTGGAGATGACCGAAAGTCTCTTTGGAAGAATCCCCTGGCGGGACATCGCAAATATCGCCCGCGAGCCCCCGAAGATGCTGGATATGACGACGGAGGCGGTGGCAAAGAGTGCGGCAATCGAGACATACTTCAGGATGACGATATTCGACGTCGCCTGCATCAGGGCCGTTTCAAGCGGTGCGGTGGAGGTCGCAAGGATATTCCAGTCAAGAAGGCCGATGGCGACGACGGAAACGCTGATGTATATGGCCGTACTGACCAGAAACGCGATCAGGAGCGCCCTCGGGACGGTTCTTTCCGGATCCTTCACCTCCTCTGCGATGACGGTGACGGTATTGAACCCGACGAATGCGAAGAATATAACCGCCGCGCCGTGAATGGTTCCCGACATTCCATATGGGAAGAAAGGCTGGTAGGTCCCGGTCGGGCCGTTCGAGAGGATGAAGGTGCCCCCGATGACGACGAAGAGAACCAGCGCGATGATCTTTAAAAGGACGAGGATGCTGTTTGCTCCGGCCGCCTCCTGCATGCCGTAGAGGTTCAGGAGGGCGAGGATAATCGGAAGGAGGCACCCGACGACGATGAGAGCAACCTGGGTGGACGAAAACCCGATGAAGTACAGGAAGTACCCGGCAAACCCTATGGAGACGGCACTCGCACCGATGATATAATCCGCCGACTGCATCCAGCCCACCACGAATCCCCAGAACTTCCCGAAGGCACGATGGGTGAAGATGAAGGATCCTCCGGATTCGGTGATAAAGGACGAGAGTTCTGCAGCGCTCAGCGCCGTGAAGAGGGCGACAAAACCGGCAATGATAAAGGAAAGAATGACCGATGGCCCGGCAATACCAGATGCAACACCCACCAGTACAAATATTCCCGCCCCGATGATGGCTCCGATACTGACCGCTGCGGCAGGCCATATCCCGAGGGTGCGCTTCAGTTCGGTCATGGACAGGGGTTTAATATCCCTGCTGTAATATGAGCCTTTGCCCTACCGCAAACAAGAACGGATGACACGGGTCACCATTCAATTCCCCGGTACCTTCATCCCGATCATCGTCCATACCAACCACGGCAATCTTTCCGGAGGCAGCACACACCGTATGATATTCAGATAAAATGGCATCCCTGATGTGATCCTAAACATATCTCAATTTCCGACATATTCCCGCAAATGAGAGCTGAATGGCTCAAAAAATAGGAGATCTGAAGATTATTCCTCTGCCTCAATATGGATGCTAAAATTCGTCCCTATGTACGTACCAAAATCCACGTCCGCCGAATCGCATACGACGGCCGGGGCCTGCCGGACCAGCCGGAAGACGACTGCATCCTTAGGGAAGGCAGGGTCCATTATGACATCGACGTCTTTCTGGATTACGAACCGTGCCGGGTCAAGGTTATTGGCATAGTACGTCTTGAAGGCTTCCCGCTCATCTTCTCCAATCTCCACCCAGTCGGCAATCTCTGCCACGGTCTTGTCACAGGGAATCCATCCGTACCCTTCGATATAATACTCCGCCCAGAAGTGGCTGCCCGCATTCCCGGTCAGGAGCATCTGGTAGCCGCCCGTTGCCCGTGCGGGAATCCCCAGCGACCGGCACAACGCCGTAAAGAGCATGCTCTGGGTCCCGCAGTCGCCATGACCGGTGGAGAGCATGTAATCCGATTCTGCGACTTTTGGCTCGACAGTATCAATAGACACATGGGGAACAGTGCTGTACGGGTAGGTATCAATGATGTACCGATAGATTGCCTGTGCCTGAAGGTACGGGTTTGTCTCGCCACCAACGATCTCCTTCGCGAGAGCACGGACGTCGTCCGAGATATCAATGTTCCGGGACGAAGAGGTGTAGAGGAGATACTCGGGGTCCGTCGGATCGTACGGTTCGACCAGCGCAGGGTCGACCGCGAAGAGCTGTTCATAGGACGTGAAGGCGATATCGGCCGTGATGACGAGATCACCCTCGATGGCATCCGCAGGTATCTCGTAGTATACATAGGCGATCTGCCCATCGGTCACCGGCCCTTTGACAATATACTCTGCATAGGAGAGGTTTGTGACAACAACGTCCTGTTGCGACTCGGTCTCCAGCGGGAGGGGATACCATATGGAGAGCGTCCCCGTCTCCGGCAGGGTATCTGCGGGGAGCACAAGCTCTTCGGTGCCGCCATACCGGACAGGATTCACGTACGGGAGCGCCCCATCCGCAGCGGCAGATGACGACTCCCCGGGAACCGCATACCGGCTTACATATCCGAAGTTCATCATCTTGCCTGTCATCGGTCGGATGTAGTCGAAGTGTGCATAGAGGAAATCGGCCGCAACATTTTCGAAGTAGAACACTTCCCCGTCCGATTCAATCGTCTGGGCACGCTCATCGAGCCAGGCATTCATGTCGGCCTCCGTGAGCATGGGAATCCTCTCCTGCATCGCTGCCTCAGCGGCTGTTCGGTTGTACGGGTATTCAATAACCGCCCGCTTTGCACGGAACATGCCGTTTCGGGCGAGGAGGGCATTTGCGGTGTCGCCGGAGACCGTGAACAACTCATATGCCTCTTCATAGAGTGCTGCCGCCGTCTGGTATTCGGTGTTCGCCATTGCCGCATCTGCCTGAAGGGCAATATCATCTGCCGTATTGGTGGCCGGAATGCTGCTCTCCGTCATCTCATCATCGGAGGTCGACAGGCATCCGGCAGCAGCGACAAACAGAATGACGAGAAGGACAAAACCAGCGAACCGTCCGGGAATAACAGGGCTCATGTGTGATAGTATCTCCCATCTGGTTTATAGCACTTCGTTGCGTACATCTCGTTTTCCTCCCATATTCTCCATCAATTCATATATATTCTGAATTATCTCATCCCAGCCAATCCAACCCGTTAAATAGTCACCAAAGCAAGGATTCATTTAGTAATGTCACCCTTCCGCCCCCGACCACTGGAATCGATACCATGCAGGATGCCCTCTGCTTCTCTCCTTTGTACCGTCATCATCTTCATTCTCCTCACATGCCCTGCGGTCCTGGCCGCCTCTGCCACCATTTTGCCCGCCGACGGAACGGGTGATCTGCCGGAGATCTCAAACCCTGCTGACGTGCAGGCATTCTTTGACGCGGCGGTTCCGGCGGGAATGGCACAATACAACATCCCCGGTGCGGTGGTCGCCGTCGTCGCTGACGGGGAACTCGTCTATGCGAATGGATATGGATATGCAGATATTGAAACACAGGCGCCGGTCGACCCGGAGGCAACGCTCTTTCACGTGGGCTCCATCACCAAACTCTTCACCTGGACCTGCGTGATGAAGCAGGTGGAGAAGGGGACAATAGACCTTGATGCCGATGTCAACACCTACCTGAAGGACTTCTCTATCCCGGAGACCTATCCAGGCCAGCCGGTGACCATGCGTCACCTGATGACACACTCCGCGGGATTCGAGGAGGAGGAGATCCACTTCGCGGTTGCTGAACCGGCCGACCTCTACTCATACCGGATCTACTGCGAGGAGAACATTCCTGCCATCGTGTATCCGCCAGGGACCGTCTCCTCCTACTCCAACTACGGCACCACCCTTGCAGCGGTGATTCTCGAGGACGTGACCGGCGTCCCGTACGACGAGTATGTGCAGGAGAACATCCTCACCCCCATCGGTATGACGGACACCATCGTCTCCTATCCCGAGGCCCCGGAAGCCGATGCAATTACCGCTTCCGGGTATCACTCTGTCGGTGGAACGAACGTCGCGGTACCCGACACGGTCTTTGTGATCGGTCCCGCAGGTACGATCAGCGCTCCCGCAACCGACATGGCGAAATTCGTCGCGATGCATATGGAGAATGGCACCGTAAACGGCGCTCAGATCCTCGCAGCGGACACCGCCCTCCTGATGCACGCACCGGCGTTTGCAAACGACCCACGTGTGAGCAGCATGTGCCTCGGGTTCTACGAGAACCACATCAGTGATGAGCGAATCATCACCCATGGCGGCGACACCGATACCTTCCATTCCCTCTTGGTCATCATCCCGGAGAGAAAGGCAGGATATTTCGTCTCCTACAACAGCGCCGGCGGGAACTCAGCGAGAAATGATCTCCTGATGGCGTTTGTGGACCATTTCTATCCTGTCCCTGAAACAACAGAACCGGAAGTTACGGCTGAAACCACTACATCTGCCGATACATATGCCGGCACCTACCAGTCGACCCGCCACAACTACCGGACGTTTGAATTCTGGCTTACGCCCCCACAGCAGATGCAGGTAGAAGCAGGAGAGGGAGAGGGAACAATCCTGATGAGCCGTGGCGGAAGGCCCCCCGTTGCGTACACAGAGGTCGAACCGGGCGTCTTTGTACAGGCGGACGGGACCGAGACCTATGCGGGGAACGTGGTCTTCCGGGAGGATACAGACGGTGACGTGACGTTCCTCTGCCTTGAAAACGTCCCGATCATGGCCTTCGAACGGGTGCCGTGGTACGGGACGAATGCAGCCATGGCTTCAGTGAGAAATCTTGGTATTATAATTCTTCTCTCGGTGTTCCTGTGGCCGCTTATGGCAATTGGAAAATATGTCTACGGACCTCAGAAGGAGGAAAGTGAGAAGAGGAATGACGAACAGGATAATTCAGACATACCGTTCCCGTTCTATGCACGACTACTTGCAGGGACGGCTTCCGTGCTCTTCATATTATTTGTACTCTTTCTGCTTCCGGCGGTAACGGGTGATACGGCGCTTATTCAGGCATATATGCTCGAAAGAACCGCTCCCCTCGACCTTGGGGTGGTCCTGAGTGTTCCTGTCATTGCAACTATCCTGTCGATAGCAACTGCCGCCAGTGCGGTTTTTGTCTGGAGAAAGGCATACTGGACCCTGTGGCACCGGGTGCATTACACGCTTATTACCATCGGGCTCTTCATGCTGGTATGGTGGGTGAACTACTGGAATCTGTTTATCTTCAGGATGTAAGAAAACAGACAATATTATTCATTTTCGTCCATAACCTGAATGTTCCGGCATGAATGAACAGCATCCTCCTTTTGCAGCCATTTCCGAAAATCTTCCCTTTTTCTGCTGATATACAGCTTTCATGATAGTATCAGGAACAATACGAAAGAAGAAGCTCAGGGACAATAGAAATATTGAGAATATAGAATATCCCGGCAATACCTTAAAAAATATTACAGAAATACGGGATCCTGGTGAATACTATGAAAGTCAGCGCACGAAATCAGATTCCAGGCACCATCAAAATGATCCGGAAAGGACCTGTGACGACAGAAGTGACCATTAGTGTTGGAGATGGCATTGAAATTGTCTCATCCATCACCACCTATTCGGCTGAACAGATGAACCTGAAGGAAGGATCAAAAGTCTATGCCATCATGAAGGCGACCGGCGTGATGGTAGGGACGGATTAATTAATCTCTTTTCTTTTCATCTGTGTCATTTGTTAAAACCGGACCGAGAGTATTGCATCAAGATATTCCATAATATAGGCTCCGTTCTCAGGATCATACCATACTTCAATATCTGCCTCACCAACGATGCAGTGGAGTTCTGCAAGACCGTATTTATGGATGATATTCACCCGACCAGCCGCTGTATCACGCACATAGAGATCCTCATCCCCCAACAACTCCTGAATATCGCTGTCAGTTACCGGGCGAAATACATGAAAGATGCGACGCTCCCAGCCGGGGAAGGGCGGAACAGGATCCTGAAAAACCGATGCCATTATTATAGGTTTTCCGGCAGGGGCTGATAATATATCCCAAAAAGGAAGGCACGGGGCGATTCATGCCAGTCATATGAATTACCTGTTATCGCCACCGCGAACGCCCACAACACCAGGGCCCCTACGGATAATGTACGATCGGGATGCAGCTGGCGTCATTTTCGGAAAGGGAGGATGCGCAACAGGGGGAGATACGGTAACAGCGAGCGGTGGTTCTGCTGCCCCGCAGCTTCAGGAATACAGAACAGATTGAACCGAAATTTTCCTGTATAATGAATATAATTACCTTTTGCGAATTAATGTGACACCAAACCATAAAAATCCTTTATTCCAAGTATATCTTGAAATAGGCACCGTATATTCGTTTTTCAGTATAGATCCGTGAGAAATATTTATCAATAAGAATGTCCATCGTTGCGTACCTCATGTCTGCGGCCCGATGCCCACGTTCAACGCCAGAGGTGCTTTTCTACCGCAGAACCGGGGGGGTGAGCTGAGCAGGAGCGATATCGCTCTGCCACAGCCTTGTGTTCCGGGCGATGAACGTGGCCGCCGGCCCGGCTCCAAAAGAGAAAACGCGGCCAGGAGATGGAACAATGACAAAGAAATTTTTAATTCTGGCTCTTGCCGTTATTCTGCTCACCCTGACGGGTGTCGCGGGTGTGGCTGCAGCCGGGATATCCGACGTGAGTCGCTCAGAGGGGACCGTGGGATCCGAGCTGACAATCACCGGCTCCGGCTTCGGCGATAAGAGAGGGGAGGTCCTGCTGGGTGATGATAAACTCCAGGTGCTGGACTGGAGCGACACAGAGATCACCTGTAAGGTGTTTAAAGTTCATCCCGCCGGGGAGTACACCATCACGGTCCTGGTGCAGGGGGACAAAAAAGCCGCCGATCCGATGACCTATTCCTCATTCACCATCAAAAAGCCGGAGATCTCAGTAGATAGACTGACACTGGACGGTGAGATTGTCACAGTTGAAGGAGACTTCTTCGGCGATAAGCAGGGAGTAATCCGCCTCGCGTATGTTGATGTCGCAGAAGGGATGGAAATTGAAATAGAGAAGGGAAAGATCGTGGACTGGAGCATGGACTCCATCACCTTCAGGGTACCTGAAGGGCTGATCGGACGGTTTATTCTGGCAGTCGATACCGTTATTGGAACGGATTATGCCCTCTTGGATCTTGACGGCAGTGCACCGCTGGTGGGCATGGTCTGGCCGGACGGGTGGGGACAATACGAATCCACAGATAACGCCAGAGGGGTCTATTACAACGACCAACTCTACGTCTTCTCCCTCTGGTACTCGAGTACAAATGTATTCTCAGATAATTTCTATCGCATCGAGGTCAGGACGTTCAAGGATGGTGTGCTCTCCGGCGCCTCCCAGTTGTGGGATGGCACATCCTATGCCGAACCCGCACCGTTGGTAGTTCAATACCCAGGTGGCCCGGAGAAGTTGTTTGTGTTTGTTACAGGACGCAATGGAAATCTCTACTTCACGAGATTGAATGGTAATGTCTGGGAGGACGGCGACTGGCTGAAGATACAGGACACTTTCACAGGCGTAACTCCAACAACAAAAGCAGAAGGATGGGAGGTTGCTCCGGTATTCAACCCGATAACCAACCGGATATATGTCTACTACGCCAAGGATTACAAAGATTACCTCTACTTTGTTTACAGCGATAATTTTGGATACGACTGGCATTATGGTGGAAAAGTGTACGATTCTCCTGTAGTGACGTCGTCGCCCGGCGCCGTCTTCTACGTTCCTCCTGATATCCCGTCAACAGATGTACTCCTGGCGGTACAGGACACATCTCAGCAGATACGGCTCTGTCACATTGCGATGAGTTCAGTGTTCAGTTCGGAAATCCTGGATACCGGAAATGTGGAAAATATGGGGCGGCCGTTCCTGACGGACATTGGCGATGGCACCATCGCGCTGGTGTACGGAGAGAACCACTCACCGAATGCTGTTATAAACGGCGATTGGTTCCTTCCATACATCAAGAAGTTCAATAAAACGACAGGCGTTTGGAGCGACGGGTACCAGCTCTATGCTTTACCCGATCTCGGAACCGCTCAGGGGACATATACATTCCAATGGCAGCCCAATGGGGCAATGTATAACGATAACTTCTACCTCTTCTACGGGTTCGAACTGACTGCCTGGTATAGTGATGATACGAATGACGGTCCCTGGTGGAAGTTTAAAGTGGCCGACCTTGGTCCCTGAGAGGGAGAGGGAGATTACGGATAAAAGGGATCTCCCTTTTTTCCTGCGATGACCGGCGGGATAGGGCCGACTCCCATCCCGCAAGTTTCGTATTTTGAAATTGTAGAAACTGACGAACAGACAAAACTAAAAGCCCTGAAATGGCATTTGTCCCGCCCGGCCGACGCAGAAATCGTCCGGTAGTACATTTATGGTATCAGCAATTTCCGGAATGGATCCCCATCTTCAGATGATCGGAGAGACATATTCCACAGGGGAGAACCTGAGAGAGCATTCCCGGCACGTGCCTGAATAAAAGCGACGGATAATTTTCCCTTCTGCAACCGCTGCCACAAAAACGGAGCCCTCACCTTATGTGCATCCCCCGATTCAGGAAAAATAGAAGGATTCACCGGAATCCGGCGAATGTACTGTAGATCCGGTTTTTATACAGATGAACGGTGGTCCCGAATCCCGCGGCTTCCATCTTTTGCCGGTACCCGCTGATGGTGTCGAGATATGCCGTGTTATCTCTTCGCTTTTGAATCATTTCCTCTGCCTCACCCGCAGAGAGGCCATTTTTCTGCATCGCATCGCGCCACCACGCCATATTCAATGCCTCTTCCCGGTCACATTCCGCCGCAAAGACATCGCCGTTCACAAAGACGCCCCCTTCCCTGAGAGAATCGTGGATCGTCTTCAGCAGGGCGGCCCGGTCCGCGTCCGGCAGATGGTGGAGGCAGAGGGTCGTAAAGATGACATCGAATGTCCCCGTTCCCCAGACCTCCCGGAAGTCTC
This sequence comes from Methanogenium organophilum, assembly GCF_026684035.1. Taxonomy (NCBI): domain Archaea; kingdom Methanobacteriati; phylum Methanobacteriota; class Methanomicrobia; order Methanomicrobiales; family Methanomicrobiaceae; genus Methanogenium; species Methanogenium organophilum. The sequence continues at coordinate 1,565,526 of NZ_CP113361.1, read as the reverse complement.
CGGTGATGAATGTTACATCTGAGAGCTCCGGTTTGGCCTTCGCCACCTCCAGCATGCCGGGCGAGAGATCGATTCCCGTGATCTCCGCTTCAGGGTTCCGTGCACAGAGCATCGCGGTGACAAAACCCGTGCCGCTTCCCAGTTCCAGTACCCGGACGGGACCGTCGGGGATGAGCGAGAGTACCGAACCGAAGAAGTCCCGGGGGGAGGGGACAATCTGAACGATCATTCTCTCGTATTCATTTTCGATTCCGTCAAAGTGCTCCCTTCCTTTGTCCTTTTCAGCACAGGAACATCCGTTTTCATTAGGGTCCATTCACACTCTCCTGGAAAAATAGGAACATCAGGGGGGAGGTTATGCCACACCCTTCCGTGCACAGAAGACAAGGCCGACACCTAAAATGCCCGCCAGTACGCCAAACCCGGGAGATGGGGTCGGTTCAGGCTGCCCGTCTGTAGAATCGTCAGCGACCGGCGTGACAAGACCCTTGTTATACGCAAGGACATCAGGGATTGAGTCCACGCCGTCGACGGACTTCGGGAAGTTGGTGAAGATGACGCGTTTGACGCCATATCCCTTGTCATTCAGGGCCTCTTCCACGCCCTTTCCAAGTTCCCCGGACTGCATATTCTCAATCACATAGACCACATCCGCATACGTGTCAGGGTTCTCGTTGATCCGGTCGACGAGTTTTACTGCCGTATATCCGCCATTCATATAGAAGTCCGGGGCGTATATGTCCGCTACGTCCAGACCAAGCCAGTTCTCTGCGGCCTCCTGCTGCCATACCATCACGACCACCTGCTGGCCGGGGATGATCGCCTCTTCTTCTGCGGACAGCTGACCGGCGGCGTTGATCTCTTCAATATATTCGCCACACTTCTGGGTGTAGTATACCGAATGTTCGGGATCTGCTGCGATGAGCCAGTCCCGGACTTCTTCTGCGAGCGCGGTTGCTTTCTCAGGAGTGTTCCAGGTCATCGCCGGGTTCTTCAGGGTCACCCATTCAACGGTCCCGTAATCATTTGCCTCCATGAAATCATCAACATAGGGCATCACGTACTGTTTATCAACAGACCCGTTGTGAGCGACAAAGAGATCCGCGGAGCGGATAAATTCCTGCTCGATCTGAATTCTGTTCGGGATAATGTCTCCCTGCATGTGTGGACAGACCGCAGGGTCTGCAATATAAATCGCTTCCACATACTCGCCGCCGATGCTCTGCACCGGGTCCCACAACACACTCGTCGTCGACACAACATCCAGTGCGGCGGACGGCGCTGCAACAACCAGCAGTGCTGCAAACACGGAAAAGAACCATACCTTTGCTTCCATATTATGAACTTCATTTAAAAAAGTATTAAATTTTACGATGAGATATTTTTCTTTTTCGAGAAAATAACACGGAAATTACAAATATTACACTGAAGATGACCGCTGTGAGCGGACCGACCGGGAGACAGTATTCCAGCCCGGTGAGCGCACCCGACACACTGATGACTGCGGCAATGACCGGTGCCATGACAAAGAGTCCTTTTACATCGAACATGAACTGGTATGCGATGGCAGCAGGTGTGATGAGCCAGACATATAAGAGGAGTCCTCCGACGATGTTCAGGCTGAGTGCCACCGTGAACGCGATCATGAACAACAGGGCATAGTATATCGGCTTTACTTTTATTCCGGCCGCCTCAGCGATTTTTTTATCGAAGATGATCGCGGATATCTCCTTGTAGAAGGCAATAACAAAGATGACCGCCACGAGGGAGATAAGGGCAAGGGCATACACCTCTCCACGATAGAGCGAGATCACATCCCCGAAGAGGAGTGAGGTTGCGTTGAATCCCTTTCCGACATACTGCATGTACGCGATGAAGAAGATTGCAATGGCCATCAGGATGCCGAATAAAACGCCCAGAATGGTATCTTCCGGCATTTTGGCCCGTTCCGCAAGGGGACCAATCAGGAGTGCGATCATGATGCTGACCGCAATTGCCGAGATGATGGGATCAAACCCAAAAAACATTCCACAGGCGGCCCCTGCAAAGGCGGCATGCGCCATCGTAAAGCCGATGGACGAGATCTTGAGCTGGGTGATGATGACGCCCAGAACCGCACAGGCAACGGACGCAAAGAACATTGCCTCGACCGCGTGGCAGACGATATTATTGGAGATGATACATTCCAGCATCAGGAAACCACCGTCATCCGTCTGATGGTATCCTCGACCTCCGATGAATGGCAGATGGTGTTGAGGCGGATGCACCCCTCATCCATCACCACAATGCGTAGATCCTTATCAGGGAGGGCGTCGAATGCATGCGATACCATGCATACCGTGCACCCCTGGGACGAGATATCCTCCAGCACCCCGGATACAAATTCACGGGTGCAGAGGTCCAGGTTGCTGAACGGTTCGTCGAGGAGCATGATATCAGGTTTTTTGGCAAGATTCTGGGCAATAAGCACCTTCTGCTGCTGTCCGCCGCTCAGGGTGCCAATGGGCTTCTCCGCGAGGTCTTCGAGGTCCAGCATCCGCATCGCCTCTTCTGCCGCACGATAATCCGGCTCGGACGGGTTGCGGAAACAGCCGAGAATCCCGTACCGGCCCATCATCACCACATGTTCGACGGTGAAGGGAGTCAGGGGGTCGAAGGCAAAACTCTGGATGACGTAGCCGGTGCGCTTTCTTACCTCGACGCCCTGCTTCGTGACATCCAGTCCACAGACCCGTGCGGACCCGTGCGTGATATACAGCATGCCATTGATGGTCTCAAGAAGCGTCGTCTTCCCGGCACCGTTCGGCCCACCGACCATGACGAACTCCCCCTTCCCGATATTAAGGGAGAGATCCCGTATCACCGGCAGTTCAGCGCCCATATATGCCGTATAGATACCAGAGAGCTCAATCTGTGGATGCGGAATGTCTGCCACCATTCTTATTCTGACCGCGTAATTGCAAAGAGAGATGCCGGGTCCATCATATAGAGATCTTCGGCATATCGCTCGATTGTAAGCTCATAGTCGTCGTCGCGTTCGGGAAGCGGCGGCATTGCAATGGGTGTGAGGGTGAGGGAGGCGGATTCGGTCCGGAACTCGCAGTGTATGTTCGAATCCTCGATGATCTCGATATTCCCCTTGCCGAGCGTGCAGCCGGACCCCAGCTGTACGCCATCGACGATACAGCTCTCAGGGGTCTTTTTCGGGCAGTAGACGGTTGCCTTCAGGCTGAACGGATCATTTGTCAGGTTCTCGCAGGCATATTTCCCCATCATATATCCGAGCACAATATTCGGGCCGAGATGCCCGTGAAATTTAGCAAGCTCCTCAAGAGAGTACTCTTTTGAGAGTTCCATATATTTGCAGTGCGGATGCCATTTCATACAATTATTTGAATTCTTATGATATTTAACAAGGATTTTTTGTGAAAGTGTGATGCTTATAACAAAAAGAATACTTTCACACACCCAGCCTCCTGCATGGATTCCTGTGGGTGACGGAGAATCAGGAACCGAAAATCAGCAAGGAGTTAAACCGGTTCCCTGCTTCTTCCGGTTGTTATCTCCGGCTGTCTGCTTCCCAGCGGATTGGTTTCACAGCCGAATCAGGCCGGTCCAAACGGATGCTCGGGATCGGCCGGAAGCGCAACAAGCGTCTCGATATCCATCCGGTCTGCCCGGCACAAGATCATTTCCATCGCCACTTTTTCGTTCGGGGCTTCAAAGATCACGACGGTATCGTACTTGCCGAGCGTCCAGTAGATTTCGCGGTACTGAACCCCTCCTTCTGTGTCTGTCTCGATATCTTTCATATTCTGAGCGACAATTTCCTCGCTCAGGTTCTGTTTGAATTTTGCCATTGCAATAAAAAGCATCATACATTCCTTTCCTTTTCAGGATATTTCACCATATGAATGAGAACCATATAAATGCGATATATGCGACAGGGACTATTCAGGAGGGAAAAAAGTGAGATATTTTCCGGGAGCCGATTTCTCCGGGGAACTTTCGTAGGGAATGATCAGTTTCCTGCCAATTTCGTATCATGGACCAGGAAGAAAGCCAGCATAAATAATACTATCATTATTGCTGCCATGCAGACTGATGTGGCATTGAATCCGGCCATGTTTGCGGCTATCGAGTCAGGATCGGGATACGCAGACATTGCAATCGACATGACCGTCACCAGTAGTGCCGTTCCTATGGCACCTGCCGCCTGGCGGAGGGTGTTTAGCACAGCACTCCCGTGATGCACCTCTTTGTCATCAAGTGAGTTAAGTGCCCACGTGGAGAGGGGGGTGTTCAGTAGCGCAATCCCACCACCACTTATGGCATAACAGATGAACACGAGCCAGACTGAACTGCCTGCGTCGAGAATGACAAGTCCCAGAAACGAAATCACCAATGCGGCCGCCCCCATAAGGACAGGCTTCCTTGGACCGTGCCGGTCGAACAGTCTTCCTGAGACCATGCTCATACCTGCCATAAATACTGCTCCCGGGAGGAAGACAAGACCGGTCATTGTCGCGGAATATCCCAGAACCGTCTGGATATAAATCGGGAGTATGACACTCAACACCAGGATGGCTGCCTGAAACAGCATAATGATGGATGCTGCAGAGAGAAATTTCCGGTTCTTCAGGACTCTTAGCTCAAGCATCGGTTTTTCGAGACTGAGCTGGCGTAATCCAAACAACACAAGGATAAGAAGTCCTGCTGCAATTGCACCGACTGATTCGGTGGAGAGCCCTCCTGCAGAGCCTATGATACTGCATCCGTACAGGAGAGAGGCCAGTCCGAATGTCGAGAGGATGAGGGACAGCTTGTCGAGGGTAACAGACCTTCGTTCTCCAAAGTCTTCAATCGTAAAGAATGCTATGACTGCCGCAATGACAGCAAGGGGGGCAATGGAGAGGAACACGAAATGCCATGAAACCAGATCGACCATTACTCCGGAATAGGTCGGTCCGATAGCGGGCGCAAATGCCACCACGAGAGAATACAGACCCATCGCACGACCACGGAACCCCAGGGGGAAGATCCACATGAGAATTGACATGATCATCGGCGAAAGCATGCCTGAACTTATTGCCTGCAGAACTCTTCCCAAAATGAGAACCGAGAATACCGGGCCCCAGGCCAGAAGAAGACTGCCTATCGCAAACAGCGCCATCGCGAATATATAGAGCGTTCGTATGGAAAACCGGTCAAGCAGATATGCGGTTACCGGGATCATGATTGCCATAACGAGCGTGAATATGGTTATAAGCCACTGGGCCGTTGACACGTCAACACCAAGCTCGGACATGATGCCCGGCAGTGCCGGGGAAACAATTGTCTGGTTTAATACTGAGATGAAGGCCCCTGCTACCAGCACAATTGTCATTATGGTCTGTTTGCGGGTCAGTTGTGCATCCCTGAATAGCGACATAGTGTAAAATCCTGGTTTTGTGGATGCGAATCAATGAGAGACGGGCAAAGACAAAATTCCTCTTGGTATTCGAATTAAAATGGTAAAAAACTGACCCCTGACAGGAATCATGCCTGTACTGCGATCCGGAATACCCTTCCATACCAGCGCCAATAACGCCTAAATAGTACCATGATGCATCGAAGAGTGATGCTGAATGTCACTGAAGATAACAAAGCCCTTGTCCGTCGGTTTATTGATGCCTACAATACACGAAATCTGGAGCTATTCGATGAACTGGTGGCACCCGGCTATCTTGACCACACCCATCAACAGGAAGGTCGAGAATCCTTCAAAACGCTCTTTGAACTCGCATTCGAGGGCTTCCCCGACTGGCATGAAGATATCACGGACATGATTGCCGAGGGGGATAAGGTGTGGGTATGCGTGAAGGCCACGGGGACCCATACCGGCGAATGGAATCTCTTTGGCGTATCGCTCCCGCCCACCGGGAAGAAGGTGGCGATGATGATGGTCTTCATCTGGCGCATAGCAAACGGAAAACTTGTCGAGGGGTGGGAAGTCGACAGCGAAGTGGATTTCCTGAAAACCATTGGTGTTCTTGAATATACAGAGAAAGGGGAGAAGATCTTTCCGGAGGGGTGAACGGCAGGCGTGCATTGGCGATTCATATCACCTCCCGGACAAGAAGATCGAAGTCTTCCCGCAAGTTGTGGGATTGCAAGCCGACGTGCAGGTAGTTCCGGCCCCGGAGGTTGACACTCGAGACCGCCAGCAACCCGGAAAACATTCGTATCACGGTTCCGGACCCGGAGACACGAAGGATTTATCATTTCTGTAAGACAATGTGTAGCCATTGAACGCAAAATAAACCGGAAAGGCTTTTTCTGAAAATATCACAGCCGCCTGACATACCAATACCCGAAAAAAGGTCATACACCATGACATTCGGGACCCTAAAACAGATCGATTTTCGAAAACAACCATACTAAAAGGAGCATTGCATGCAAATAGCAAAACTGCCGGAGATGACGAAAGCTCCCCGGCTCTATGAAAAAGGCACGGCAAGTATGTGGGAGGACGACCACATATCCGGGCATCTCCTGGAGATGCACCTCAACCCGGAGATCGATGCCGCAAGCAGAAAGATATCTGCAATCCGGAAGACCGTACAATGGATTACTTCGCACCTACACGAGGGACAGACGCACATTCTCGACCTCGGGTGCGGTCCGGGGCTGTACTGCGAAATGCTGGCAAAAGCCGGCCACCGGGTGACCGGAGTGGATTTTTCGCAGCGAACGATTGCCTATGCACGGCAGGAGGCCGCCCTGAAGGATCTCGATATCGAGTACCTCCACGAGAATTATCTGCACCTTCCCTTCAAAGACCGGTTCGATCTCGCGATGATGATCTACTGCGACTTCGACGTGCTGATCCCCGAGGATCGGAACCGACTCTTGCAGAACGTCTACCGTTCTCTCAAGCCGGGAGGGCTGTTTATCTTCGACACCCTCAACACGAAAGCACCGGAGACGATGGAGGTCCCTAGCAGGTCCTGGGAGACCGCCGAATGCGGGTTCTGGAAGGACGAACCGTACCTGGCCCTCTCGGAGACGTTCCATTACGCAGAGGCGAACGTGATTCTTCAGCAGCATGTCGTCTGCTCGGAACCGGACACAAAGGCCGTTTACCGGTTCTGGACACATTACTACGATCCGGAAACGCTTACATCCATCCTTGAGGAACAGGGCTTTTCAGAGGTCGCTTTTTACGAAAGTCCGTTGCCGGACGATGGCGACGGAGCGAACGAGATGATCACGTTCGTTTTAGCGAGAAGAGGGTGAGGGCCGGGATCGGAAGGCCCTCTCATTTCTTGTACAAAACGGCGCTCGGATAGGGGGCGGTACCGCCCCCCGCCGCCCGGAAATAGCCTGCCGGGATAACGCGATCTTCCATGAAGCAGCAAAACCCGCGTCTGCCCAGAGAATATCGCGATTTTTGGCGGGTTGCCAGACGGTGCAGATCTGCCGGCTCGGGCGAAAGGGCGAAATTGTGGTCCGGGCGTCGCGGTGGCGGAGGGGCCCGCGGCCGGGGTCGTGTACCAAGAGACAGAATCGGGCCATGCGGAGGAGTTCCGACACGAAATGAGCGCGTCCATCCACTACATCACCGAGGGGGTAGGTATCACCAGCGTCGGGCATCCCGTCACGGTGTGACCTGCGCCCGGAGAGAGGACCTCTGTGGAGTATGCCAACACCATTGTCCTGAAAGGGAGAGAAGACAATCCATTTCCCGATCCACGTACGAAACCCTTGAGAACCGGATAGCACGCGAAACGATTCATTCTCTCCCGATTCGTCCGGAACCTTCGACGCCGCCATCAATACGGTGAACGCCTCGTATCCCCGGAAAACTATCAGGCCGCGGTAAATTGCTCGATAACACAATTTATGAACCCTAAAGAAAAACAACGGCAGAATTGATCTTAATTTGCAAAAATACAGAGTTAAAGTGGGCCCGCTGAGATTCGAACTCAGGATCCCCGCCGTGTGAAGGCGATGTCATAACCAGCTAGACCACGAGCCCTCTAGCCAGTATAGGTTGTTCGTTCAGATGGATAAGGGTTTTGAAACAGTGAATGCGTCCCGGATGCTGCTGTGGGCATGCGCACCCGCGAAAAAGAATTGGTGTCCGGTGCATCACCGGACATCGAGGGCGGAATGGGCGCCCGTGATCTCGCTCAGGTAGGTCCCTGAACCCACCCACCATTCGTCATTCACCGGCAGCACATACCCAATCTTGAGCTCCTCGAGGTTGCCATTATCGGGGTTGGGCCAGACAAAGACAACAAATCCGCCGCCGTCGGCCGCAGTCTCCGAAAGGGCACGGATCATCTTCATCCCGAAGGGACCTTCCTTCTCCATCAGGTTCTCGCCCACGCGGTCACCGAGGTACGGATGGGCCACCAGGGTGCCGTTGTAGTCATAGGCGTACAGGTAATGCCCCTCTGCATCCACGAACGGCCCGGAGACATTGCCAATTGCGGCAAGCGCTGCCTCTGTTCCTTCGGTCTCTGCATACAGAGCACCAGACTCGACAAGGGCGATCATCTCGGCTATGGCAGGCGGATACTGGCCTTCGCCCGCTACTGCGGTATCACCAAAGTACATCCCCGACCCCAGCCAGAGGTCATCGCCGGCCGGGTAGACGTAGCCGACCTTCGGTTCATAGGTCTCTGTGGCCGACTCATTGATGACACCGTCCTTCGGAGCCGGATAGAGATATGCGATGTATCCGCCGCCGTTTGCCGCCGTCTCCTGGGCGATTGCAATCATCGGCAGTCCACGGACGTCCGTCCAGTTCCCGCGATAGGTCCCGACGGCATCCCGTTCATAGGGATGGGCCTGCAAAATCCCTTCGTTATCATAGGCGTAGATGTACCAGTCACCCAGGATGAACCGGCTGTCCGGTGCGTCAAACGTCGCAAGAGCGGTTTCTTTTCCGGCCGTCTGGACATATCCCGCCGCATCCTGCACATATTCTGAGAGATCCGTCATCGACGACTGATCATATACCTCTGTTCCCTGCTGTGACGTGCACCCGGCAAACGCGACTGCACCGAGCACACACAGGCAGACAATACCAATACACACCTGCTTCTGCATGAAATCTGAATTTCATCTCTAAAAAGAAAAAGACACCGAAATCACCGGATGATAATATGGAATAGAGAGGAATGCAACGGGACACAAAGAAGTATCAAAGAATGGCGATAGAAAAAACGATGCACCGACCGGGAATTGAACCCGGGCTATTGGCTTGGAAGGCCAAAGTCATGCCACTAGACCATCGGTGCGCACAGGCAACCCTTGTGCCCGATAACGTTGTATCTGATTCGTATTAAAGATATATTATCTAAAGAGGAAAAATTCAGGAGTAACCCTTCATCTCCCGTTCAATCTCCTCCAATGCCGCGAGTCGCTTTTCAAACGGCGGGTGAGTGGAAAAAAGTTCCATAAAACTCTTCCCGGATAATGCAGGCAGAATATAGAACATATTAGCCCCGGACATTTCCTGCTTCTTCTTCGCAGGCACCTGGTCCATCCTGCCGCTGATCTTCGTGAGGGCAGACCGGAGTGCCGCCGGATTTCCGGTGATATATGCACTGCCACGGTCAGCAGCATACTCACGGTAGCGCGAGAGGCTCATCATAAGAATCGTCGCAACCAGCCAGACAACAATGGAGACAATCCATGCAATAATCCATGCACCCCCACCTTCCCGGTTGTCAAATATTGAATAGAATATCGCATTCTGCATGATGAGCGACGCAAGCATTGCAACGAAGGACGCTACTGTCATAGTGAGTATATCGCGATTCTTCACATGCGAGAGTTCATGGGCAAGCACTGCCTCAAGTTCCTCTCTGTTCAGTGTCCGCATAATGGAGTCAGTAACCGCAACTACTGCATTTTTAGGGTTTCGTCCCGTTGCAAAGGCGTTCGGTACCGGCGACGGCATCACTGCTATCTTTGGCATCGGAAGGTCCGCCTCCTGACAGAGCTTTCCTATCATCTGATGAAGTTCAGGATATTCATCTTCTCCCACCACCCGAGCATGGGTGCTCATTAAGACCAGCTTTGCTGAGAAGAAATACTGGATCAATCCAAATACAACAACAAACGCCAGCAGCATCCCGAATGCATTGGGAAGAACCAAATTCAGGAACCCAAGGAAGAACAGGTACAACAGCAGGAGCAATGCCCAGGTCATAAAGACACGACCGGTCAGTCCCCAGTCTCTCTTCCATTTCATAACCTCTAATGTTTCATCGCCGATCAGATATAGATATTTAGTGTGACATCTCCGACAAACTCACACGATCTCTCTCTTAATATATCCAAACGTCAAACATTCATCCCACACATGAGCCAAAAGGAACTTGACGAAGTGGTAATCAGCCGCGCAATTCTCGCAGAACAGAATTCAGTTATGATGGACTACCTTGACCTCGAATGCGCAGTCGTCGGGGCCGGTCCCGCCGGGCTGACCGCAGCCGCATATCTTGCGGAAGCAGGCATTAAAACCGGAGTTATTGAGAAGAAACTCTCCATTGGTGGCGGCATGTGGGGCGGTGGGATGATGTTCCCGCGCATTGTTGTCCAGGAAGAGGCACGCCCCATACTCGATAAATTCGACATCACTTACAAAGAGTACCAGGAGAACTACTATGTCGCATCGTCTGTTGAGGCAGTATCCCACCTGACCGCAGCAGCATGTGATGCAGGAGCGGAATTTTTCAATGTAACCATGGTAGAAGATGTTGTCATCAAAAGCGACGGACGGGTATCCGGCCTTGTCATCAACTGGACTGCAGTCGAGATGGCACATCTCCATATCGACCCGCTGACCCTCAGGACAAAATACACCATTGATGCCACCGGCCACGATGCAACCGTTGCCCACCAGGTAAAAAACAAAGGAGGAGACCTCCCCATCGCAGGAGAAGGGTTCATGTGGGCAGACCGTGCCGAGGCAAATATTTTCGGACACACAAAAGAAGTCTTCCCAGGCCTTATCGTCGCCGGAATGGCAGCAAATGCTGTTGCAGGAGAGACACGCATGGGACCAATCTTTGGTGGCATGCTCCTATCCGGAAGGCGTGCGGCAGAAATTGTAAAAAATAACCTTCAATGACCTTATTTTTCCCACAATTAAATCGAGTGGTATAAATGATACCGCGTTAAAACCGAATATCATGGATAGCGAGGGGGAGGCACTGGCTGACGTTGCCTACGGACTCTTTGAGGTTTTCCTGAACAAGGAACTTCGCAAACAGGGACACTCACTTTTCGAACTTGTTGAAACCAATACTGAATTTTTTGCAGAATTTACCGACATCTTTGCATCTTTTTCTATTGACTATCCCTTTCTGGGTGATGCACTGATTGATGAATATGGATCAGAAAATGCAATATACAACCTCTTTTCCGAAGGAGAAGGCGTCATTCCCACAAAGACAACAAAGATATTCTGGATTCTTCTCGATGCACCGGGCTATGATCCCGGATGTGCAGATGCAGAGAAAGCAGGCAAATGGCTCATATTTCTGGAACCCGATCAGACAGATGAGTTATGGAAAAAGATCCGTGATGCCACCGCAGCAGGAGAACTCGGCATATCAGCGAAAGTTTCTACAGCAAAACAGAATCCGGATTCCAGGGACGAACGGATGGTTATCTATGTATTCACCAGTGACTGGGAAGACGAAGAGGACGTCATGCGTATTCGTGAGATGCTCAGGAACCTCGGCGTCACAGACAGAATAGGCTACAAACGTAACATCGAAACATTCCAGGGAGAATACAGCGAAAAAGGAAAAAAGGTCACTTATTATACGGCGTGACCAGACCATAAACGGGGTTTTGCAGGCAAAATTCCCCGAAAAATATTATCCTTTCCGTTCCTTTGATTTCGGACGGAGATTCTTATATCCACACTTGCGGCAAATTGTTGCCCGCGGTGCATTGCGTGCGTTGCAGTGCATACAAATTTTTTTATCAAGGAGGCGTGCCTCTGCTTCAGGAAAACGTGCCATAATTGCTCTAACCCTCGTACTGTTCAGTTCTTTATACGTTGCATTGTAGACTATTAACAGTTTGGTTCTTTCGCACCATCAGAGGACCCATCCGATGCCATAAACTGCCGGAGCGCCGCGAGTGCACGCCCGCGGTGGGACATTGAAGCCTTCTCTGCAAGCGTCCGTTCGGCAAACGTCCTGCCATCCACCGAGAAAATGGGATCATATCCAAATCCCCCCTCTCCGCGAGGTGAAACGATTGTACCCTCCACCACACCGCGGAAGACACGAATGATGCCACTATCATCTGCATAAGCAATCGCCGTCTCAAAGTAGGCAGACCGATCGTCTGCCCCTTCCAAAAGGCGAAGAATTCCCTCCATGCCGATAGTATCCAGTACATACGCAGCATAGGGACCGGGAAATCCATTCAGTGCCGTCACAAAAAAACCAGTATCATCAACGATCAGGGGGCAGTGAAGAGCATCCCATGCATATCTTGCCTTCTCCTCTGCAATTACTCCCACATCGTTATCCCGGAATTCGGGAATCTCAAGAAATGTGTGAGCAACTTCAGCCACACCTGTAAAGAAGGCCGCCACTTCTCGTGCCTTATTTTCATTGCTTGTTACAACAGTGAATTTCATAAATATCTCCCACGCTGGCGGATTTCATCCACCCGGAGAATGACATCCGTCGCTCCGGAGAAGGTTGTGGCATATCCCCGTACAAATTCCTCTTTCAGGCACTCTGCATTGCGTGACGTGCTCTCCAGTGTCTGAAAGAGGACATGGATATCAACACCCTGTGATTCAGTCTCATCAGACCGGTAGGAAAGCCCAAAGTCGATGAATACCGGCACCCCTTCCGAGATGATAATATTGCTGGTGGTAAGGTCCCCGTGGACAATTCCTGCCCCATGCAGACGCCCCACACAGGCTCCTGCATCATAAACATGCTCCGGTGTGAGCAGATGCTTCAGAAGCGTCCCTTCAATGCGCTCCATTCGGATGGCATCCGGTGTCACATCACGGATTACAGGCGTCCGGACTCCTGCCGCACGGGCAGCAGCAATCATTCGGGCTTCGGCACGGGTACGCTCAGAGATCAGACGATGGTCCAGCGGCGGGGTTCGGTAGCCCTTCGGGAGGCGCCGCTTTATGACATCATCACCCGCCGGTGTCACTGCTGCCTCGGCACCGCGTGCACCCCCGCCGCCCATCACATCCGCACGGGCATAGGCAGCATCAGCTCCGGCATCCCGCCAACCCACCACCACTTCGTCAGACCGGTATCCGGGATTAACCGCCGATTCTTCAGGGGTGAGCGTCTGGCCCGCTGCAAGCATCAATGACCCGGTGTACGCGATCATGGCACCATTGTCGCCGATAACCCGTCGCTCAGGGACATAAAACGAAGCACCGCGTTCCCCACACATCGTTGTAAGCATCTCCTGCAGGCGACCGTTTGCACCGACACCACCCACAAGGAGTACCTCATCCTTGCCGGAGTGGGCGAGAGCACGCTCAGTCACCTCCACACACATCGAAAATGCCGTTTCCTGTAATCCCGCGCAGACATCCTCAAGAGGTGCCTGCGACTCCTGAGCGGCACTCACAAGCCCGGAGAAGGCAAGATCCATACCTTTGACCGTATAGGGCAGATGGATGGGTTCACCCTTCTGTGCAAGTGCCTCAATATGAGGCCCGCCGGGATGGGTCATCCCCTTTGACCGGGCAAACTTGTCAAGCCCGTTACCCAGACCGATATCCAGCGTCTCGCCAAAAATACGGTAACGGGAACCCAGGTACCCAAGCACCTGCGTATTGGCACCGCTTGCATAGAGCACAATCGGGTCATCACACCCACATGCCCAGCGGCCAATCTCCACATGCGCCACACAATGGTTCACACCGATCAGGGGCACCCCCAGAGAGAACGCAATTGCACGCGCTGCAGTTGCCACCGTTCGGAGACAGGGGCCCAGACCCGGACCCTGCGAAAATGCAACAGCTTCAATCGACGATGGATCTTTCAGCACCTCTGAAATGACAGCCTTCATCTCACCTGCATGATGCTGCGCCGCTTCGCGTGGATGAATTCCACCGGAGGGTGGCCTGTATGGAGATGAATGAAGTGCGATGATGCGATCACCGCCAAAAACAGCGGCACTGAGGTTCCATGCAGTCCCCTCAATACCAAGAATATGCCCCGTTTCAGGCATTGTCTATTGCTTGAATTCTGTATATCCGCACTTGCCGCACGAAACACGGTCCTTGTGCTCTGCCATAAAGACACCCGGACCACAGCGCGGACATGCCTTACGCTGAGGAACAGCGGTGCTCCCTTCAATGGTATAGTATTCACTGCGTTTTACAGCCATATTATGCCTCCTCTGCACCTTCACCAGTCTCAGGAGCGCTGCTGCGCTCAACGAGATACCCGGGCTCGGTTGCCTTCAGAGTCTCAACATCTTCGTAAATACGTGCGTATCCGTTCAGTTCCTGCTTTCCAAAGCTTGTCTTAATTGAGTCAAGCACCACACGGTCCTCAGGAACATTTTGCAGAGCGCAAAGTTTTCCGAGAATCTGCCGTCTTGAGGGAGTTGCCCCCTCAAATGTGAGGAGGAATTCAAGTTCTCTCCTCTTTAACAGCCCGTTGTATTCATCACGTGCAAATTCAAAATCCATCGATATCCCTACAATATTGTAAATATACTTACTTAAAAGTCGTGATCAAAAACGATAACCGGTTCAGACCGCCACAAAGAGGCGAAAGAGCTTATCAGCCTTATCCCGGGCATCGGCATCCACCGTTATCACAACCACACCCTCTCCCGGCTGCCCGTAAAGCACACAGGCGCCATCAGGTGCGGCGCGTATAGCCGGAATCACTGCGAGGTCTTCCTCACCGTCAACACGAACAAGACGCGGCCCTGCGTGCATTGCATCCCCTATCGCCCTGATGAGTGCCCCAGTGATCATTCCCGCCGGATTTGATACTCCTACCTCCGGAATAGAAAGATCCACCTCCCGGTTGCAGGGTTCACGCATCGTGCTGCCATCTATCACCGCCAAATCAGGTAGAATACCCGCCTCTACAAGATTATGTGTAACGACATCACCGACTGCAATAATCATACAGTCCGCAAATTCGTCCTTTGCGGCAATTATATCCTGAAAAAGAGGCCCAAATGGTTCCCGGAAATACTTCCGGTATTCATCGGGAAGGGTATAATCCATTACCGGACCTTCAGTGCTACCCGTCCGGGAGTGTCCACATTCATCTTTTTTGCAATATCGGAATGCTTTGGATCAATAATAACCAAATATCCAGCCCAGTCCTGTGTAAGATTCGAAGAGCCACACATCACACATGACTCCCCGTCCACCACCCGGTGGCAGCCGCGACAAACATAGGGTTGCTTTTTAGGCGCCATTTTCAGCCTGCTCCGCTTCAAATTCTTCATCAAGCCAGGTTGTTGTTCCCAGGCCCGACTGGCGCATGGTAAGGCCAATCTTTGACTCGCGTGGTTCACGCTCGGAGAGGGAAAGTGCTACAATACGTCCCCGCAGTCCATCGCCAGTGCGGATCTGGCGCTTTGTCTCCTGGCAGATGAGCATGCTGTTCTTCTCATCATAATTGATGTAATCATCAGATATCTGACTCACATGCAACATGGCATCTATTGGCCCCAGGGAGACAAACGCACCGAAACTGGTGGTCTCCACCACAACACCCTCAATGACCTCCTGATGGGCCAGGCGCAGGACAAGCGCTTCGAATGTTACGGAGTAATATACACCACCATCACTGGGGATAATATCGCCCTCACCAATTTCACAGATCTTCGTTACGGCGATGAAAATACCAATCGCCTTGTCGATGCTCCCCTCAAGCTGCTCCTGCAGCACGTCCAGAACAACGACCCTGATATGTTCAAGATAATCTTCATTGTCCTGTTCGTTTGTTATCTCTTTATCCCAAAGACGGCTGGGAGGTACCCGCACCTTGTCTTTAAGTGTCATCTTATAATACATGTCATCACCCGTCTATCCCCGAATAATATCGAGCCTCTTTTTCTCACGCAGATATATCACATCTATATGCCGGCGAAGCAGTTCTTCACGAAGGTGTCTGTCGTTTGTCACCACTATGCAGCCATTTTCTTCTGCATACCGTACAATCCGGTCATCCACCGGCAGTGTCTGATACGGACTTCTCACCACACTACACCGTGAAGCAAGTGTGGCCCCCACCCGGGCTGCAGCCGCATTGCGGCCCTGCCCATGAGAAAGCCCAACAAGTTCATCATTCACGCCCACGAGCGTCACCGGTTCAAACGCACCGACGAGCTCCTCCACCCCGGTGAAGACATCCACACCGAACTGGACCGGAATCATCAGTGCATTTGCATCGAAGAGGACCTGCACTCAGACCAGTGTCCCCATACCGATCAGACGCCAGCGTCCGCCGACCTGCCGCGATATCGCAATCTGTGATCCAACAGCTGCACATACTGGTCGTTTCAGAACGACTTCAACGACGTCTTTTTTGGTATTTACGACTACCCCGACCGTCACTGCAGTACCAACCGAAAGCATCAGAGGTTCTTTGTGGCGGAGCGGATCAATGGTGAACTCATCGTCAGAACCGACAACCCGTTCCATCAGCTTAACGTTGAATGCAAGTTTGTTCCACACCGGAGGCAGGTGCCCTATGTGCCCTGCCACCTGACCGGAGAGTGCGTCACTTTTCGTCAGTGCCGGATCAAGTTTTGTGCCAACCCCTAAAAGACCTCCAGGCGTTGCCTCGGGCACCCGTTTGGAACCAGCGTTGATTGTCGTCACTTTTGTCTGAATGGGTTCCCAAATGGTTTGATTTTCCACCTGGACCTTCAGCCCGGGGCGAATCTCAAGTTCATCGCCATCATGAAGAAGCCCCTGCGTCAGGGATCCTCCGATCACGCCTCCCTTTACCTCACGCCAGCTGCATCCGGGTTTATTGATATCAAAGGAACGGGCAATCAGAAGAAGGGGTTCGTCATCCGGGTCACGATCCGGTTCAGGTATATACTCATTGAGTGCCTGGACAAGTGCCCCGAAATTGATCTTTTTCTGTGCAGATACCGGGATCACCGGCGCGTTTTCTGCAATTGTTCCCTTCACAAACTCACGGATCTGCTGGTAATTCTCCATTGCATCAGCCTGAGAGACGACATCAATCTTGTTCTGGACAATCACGATGTTTTTAATACCCACAAGCTCCAGTGCCATCAGATGTTCTTTCGTCTGCGGCTGTGGACAGCGCTCATTTGCTGCAATAACGAGCATGGCGCCGTCCATCAGTGCAGACCCTGAGAGCATGGTTGCCATCAGCGTCTCGTGGCCAGGCGCGTCCACAAAGGATATGGTACGCACAGGCTCCCCGTTTTCTCCACATTCGCATTTATTAGACGTGGAAAATGCCTCCGGACCTTCGCACGACGGACACTGGTAAAAGGTAACGTCCGCATATCCAAGCCTGATGGAGATCCCTCGTTTGATCTCCTCACTATGCCGGTCCGTCCATAAGCCGGTAAGTGCAGACACAAGCGTAGTCTTGCCATGGTCAACATGCCCGACTACGCCGATGTTGACACTGGGAATCAATGGATCACTCAATGAACTTCAAACCTCCTTATTAATATACAACCGCTCTACTTATACCTACTCGGTGTGCCGATTCATCATTGCTGACACCCCAACAGGA
The DNA here is from genome assembly GCF_026684035.1 of Methanogenium organophilum. NCBI lineage: Archaea > Methanobacteriati > Methanobacteriota > Methanomicrobia > Methanomicrobiales > Methanomicrobiaceae > Methanogenium > Methanogenium organophilum. The sequence goes on along the minus strand of NZ_CP113361.1, from coordinate 1,547,761 downwards.
GGATAGAACGGGTTAAGTCTCAGACATCAGAAGCGGTTCCAAAAAATAACAGTAATAATTAACACAGAGTAAGAAAAAACATAAGCAATGTCACTAATAAGTACAACATAGGACACTTGACAATTTTTGAGGAGCAGATATGTCACACGAATCAGACCTTTCACGAATCGGAATCTCCCTTCCAAAAAATCTTCTGGACAGATTTGATGAAATACTTGAATACCGCGGGTATTCATCACGCTCAGAAGGAATACGCGATGCTATTCGCAATTATATCACCTATTACAAATGGATGTCAGATGTTACTGGCGAACGGCAGGGAGTGATTACCATGGTCTATGATCATGAACATCGCGGTCTGCTGCAGGTCCTTACTGAAATCCAGCACGAATATCTGGACGTCATTCAGTCATCGCTCCATTCCCATGTCAGCCATGATAAATGTGTAGAGGTGATTCTTCTCCGTGGAGATGGGGAAAAACTTAAGAATATCGCCGAACGGCTGATGTCACAGAAAGGGGTTGAATCAGTGAAACTGACAACCATCCCGATTGAAGAGTAGTATCAGGCAGTTTCGGTTCGTATACATTCAGGTTATCCGGCACCAACACCCGATACCTGATCATATTTTTCCTGCATATCCTCTGATGATTCAATCTCTTTGAGACGCTCATAATCTGATATATCGGAAGATTTCCGCACTTTTTTCGGCTCTTCTATTTCGCCCTCAATGGGAACCAGCTGATCAGTCCGGTAGAGGAGCTCCGTTGTATCAACTTCAGCAAATTCGTTGCCATCTATCTCCTCAATCCGCACAACCGTGCCTGCGGTCCCGGTACGCGGATAGCGGACACGCATCCCAGGACGTATGGCCACATCTTCCATACAGAAAGAAAGGATGAGCCAAGATATAAAAAAACTGGATCGTAAATGATAGGTATAATGAACCAGTTCAAACTCAGTCGCCACGAATATAGCACCACATCCGGTGTCCCACGCACCCGTACCGCTGAAGAGACATACGAAACTGCGGGGGCACTTGCAGGAGAAATGGCGATTGCAGATTTTTTGGAAATTACCGGAAAAGATCGTCTCGGTATTCCTGTCTGGTGTACCATCCGACCACGAGAGAAACTGGGAAAAGTAACTGCCGGTGCAGGAACAACAGCATTAGACGCCCGGTGCGCCGCCATGATGGGAACCGTAGAACGCTTCAGTGCAACATACTGCGGGGGTTCCATGGATATTGCATCGTATGAAGAAGTGGGACTGACACGGGCAGTTGATCCTGAAGAACTGATACTTCCCCGAAAACCGGAGATTGGTGAGAAACTTCACTGGGTTCCGGGACAGGATATTCTGCACGACGAACGGGTGTACATCCCGGCAAATGCGATATATCACCCCTATGATCCACTGGGAATGGCAAATCAGCTCTTCCGAAGTGATCCAAATGGTCTGGGGGCAGGCAGCACCCCGGAAGAAGCTATCATCCATGGCATCTACGAAGTAATTGAACGGGACGCACTCAGCCGAGCGGAAAAAAACCAGTCTCTGGGAAGACGCCTTGTCCCTGAATCGGGAACTCCTGCAGATAAGCTCATGGAAACCTTTGCAGCAGAAAACATCGACGTCACCATGTGGATTCTGGATGATCTCTATGGCATTCCTACTGTCGCAGCTGTTGCAGATGACACCATAACACGGGATCCCTTCATGATCATGATGGCCGCATCTACCCATCCCAATCCTGACGTGGCAGCCGCATGCACACTGCTAAAACTGGCGCGAAACCGTGCATTGCAGATCTTCACAAAAGAGATTGGCATCCATGCCGGACGCTCAGCGATGGTCGAAAAGGCAGGCTATGAGCGATACAAACGGATAAACCGTCTCTGGTTTGCAGATGCACCAGAAATCTCATGCGAAGAAATTCCGACAACTAACCACGAGGCGACTGATGAAGAATTAACCGCAGCGATTGCGGCCGTTGCCCCGCACACCGACCGTATCTGTATTGCAGACCTCACACGGACGGCCCTGCCTGTCTGGCGGGTTGTTATTCCCGGATTTGAGGTATCGTATATTGACCCGTCACGGGTAAAAAAGAGAAGACTGTCCTGAAGAACAGGACGCCATCATTTTTGTATCGGGTTTCTATAGTTGATTTCCGGACTGTATGTCAGATTCGGTGACCGTGAAGGTCTGCCCGGTCCCTGCGATGGTATATGGCCCAAGGGTTGTAATACCAGGCACAGAACCATCCGTTGGATACGGCACCACAAATGAGCCATTTACACTTTCCTGCCGGTAGGTAAACTCACGGCCGGTATTGGTCTTCAGTGGCAGCTCAATGACGCCGTTCCCTTTGATTACGGCACCGGGGACATACTCAAATATCTTGACATACTTCAGGTCACCCACCGCTGCATTGCTGAAGACATTAGTATCTGATTCATGGACCAGTCGATAATGCTGCAGGGCCGGTACCGGTTTCACCGGGGAAGTAACGAGATAACTATAAGTCTCCCCATTATTCACCAGAAGATAATTCTCATCCGGCTCAGCCATTGACCCGTCGAAATTATGCAGACGCGAAACCATGGTCTGGAAATATTTTTCACTGTAAATGTACCCCTGATTTCCGTTCTGGTCGCTGTATCCACCCATATACGGAGTACTTCCTACATCAGGGTTATACCATGTAGACATTGCCGGGAATTTACCGGTATCCATCTCAATATCCGTAATGACATACTGTGTCCCAACATTATCCAGTATTGTATTTGCATTCTCTTCTGTGTCCTGCAAAAAGAACGCAGCCGCACCGTCCGGTCCTGCGACACCATGTTGGAATGGATTTGCATTGGGAATCCGTTTGGAGACAAATGTGATGTAGTGACCATAGTCCCACCACGACATTACGCCATATGACTCAGGAGGGTAGGTGAAGGTCTCCTGGTCATAGATTTCATAATAGTCAACCCCCGGGTCAGGAGAGTTCTCGCCAAACCATTCAAGAGACGAATACCAGTCCGGCTGCATGCCCCCATATGCCATTCCGTTTCCGATATCCATATCGACCGCAAGAGAGGAAGCGATAAAGAGGAGGGAGAAGATCACACCAACTGCAAACGGGATAGTAGCAGCCGATGACGATCCATCATGATTTGTATGTTTTACCTCTTTTGATGCTTTCTTTGTACCGTGCTGTTTTCCTTTCTTCGCCTTTTCAGACGGAGACGAAACTTCTTCCACTACTGCTTCGTCACTGCGGATGCCGGCCATCTGTAAAAAACGGCCCTCTACCGCTGTAAATGTCCAGTACAGGAAGTATCCTGCGAGAAGCGCAATATTTACTGCAATATAGTATTCATAGCGCACGTGCTGAATGGTTGATAAGAGAATCACAGCAGACCAGACCACCACGAAAAGGTGTTCGGCACGTCCTTGCCGGATAAAATTCCAGATAAGTGCCACAAACCCACCAAACATCAGAATGAGGCCAAAGCCAAATGACCTCCATGCATTTGCGGCCTCCCACGGCCGGGCTTCCAGGACAGTCATTACTGTTGCTGACTGCCCAAAGAAGGCAAAGAAATTGCCAATCAGCATCTGATAAAAATCAGGTGCAATGATATACAGGAGAGCGGATATCGCGACACCAATCCCTGCAAGAACTCCCGGATAGTAATACCAGGGTTTCCCCTTCAGCGCACGGGAGATATACCAGAGGGCAGCCGTTGCAATGATCAGGGCAAGGTAGGCAATCACCTGCGCCGGTGAATACCGTGCCAGTGAAAGGGACGCTGTATTAAACCCGATTATAAGGATGCCTGCTATCGCAGAGAAAAAGACGATGCCATTTACCAGCAGCAGTCCGTCATTCTCATACTCTCTCCAAAAATCATAGAGATACTGGAAGAGAGTGTACACTGCTACAATCATTCCAAAGAGAATCATTGTCGGCATCACCCCTAAACCCAGTATGAAAGTGATTCCTGTCCCAAGGGCAAATAACGCCGGACGCTTAACGGTTTCAATATCAGAGAAATGAACAGGATTCTTTCGGATTTCCATTAACGTGATGATATAGCAGAGACAAAAGAGCAGCCCAAAAAGACTTTCTGCGATATGATGGTCCACAAACCCAAAGAGCGACCGGTAAAAGAACTGTCCTGACACAACCGCACCAAAAATAGCGGCAAAAAGACCGCATTTCCAGTCACCTATTCTCTCTCCTGTGAGATAAAGAACCGGAACTGTCAACATCCCCATCAGTGGCGGCACCCATGAAGCGACATACATGATCTCAGGACGGGTTGCAGCCCCCAGCAGGATACAGAGTCCCGAAATAACCTGAATGAAAAGTGGCCCCCAATGGTTCACATTACCTGTCGGGTATTCTGTCATCGTGTCAAACCAGAGATAGGACGGGAAATTTTCCACCATCGACTCTACCTGACGCAGGTTATACCAGGGATCATTTCCCAGGAGATCCACTCCCTCGTCCGTCACAAGTCCTGCAGCAGGCAGCATACGGAGCCAGAGAGCAAGGATTGCGAGGAGAAGAAGAATACCAATAATAACATATGGTTTATATTTTGAAATAGTCACAGTATCCATAGTACCTCAATAAAACAATGTTACACTTGTCATTAAATACCTTTCAGAAAAGTCCTGTCATTCCAACAAATGGAACTTAATTCGTTAAAAGAAAATACTTTATTATTTAAATTCTGGTCGCGGGGAAGATTATTCAGATGTTGTCTCCTTTTTTTGATGTACTCTCCCACACACTTACATCAGAACCAAGGCGCAAAAGTCCCCGAAGAAGATAATATTGATTTACAACAAAGCTCTGGGCAAACCTGCTGAGACCAAGAATACCAAGGATAAGACCAATGCCAATCCCAACATAGATGATAGAAACAGAGGAGATGAGAAGTCCAACAACCGATATTCCTATCCCCAGGAAGAACAGGAGAGGCGAGACAGTGAACATCAGTATTCGCAAAGGAAAAAATATCCGGGAAAAGGGGCGGGAAATCCTAAGAACGTCAAGATTCCCCAGTGTTGCTTCAATCAAACGTGTTGCACGTCGTATTTTTTGCCGTGACTGGCCTTTAAGATTTTCAGGGATCTCTTCAAAAACAACCGCAGATGTTTCATAATATGCCCGAAAACCCCTTCGAATCGCTTCAAAAGCAGTATTCGCATCATCAGCACCTTTTCCTTCACGAATCTCTGAAAATATATCTTTCTTGAACGCAACAAGACCACCGTTGAAGTTGTACGTAGAATCATGGGCACTTTCCCATCCGCACATCCCCCCATATACTGAACGATACTTCTGTTCATATTTCCCGGTACGGTGAATCTCTGATGAAGGAAGAGGAAACATGTCGGAACAGACAGCAGCAATGGCATCGTCAGAAACAAGACGGGAAACAAGATACTTTAAGGCATTCTTTTCAAAGAATACATCAGCATCAGTCGTGACAATAATATCATATGACGCGCTCTTTAGTCCACGATTATATGAACGGTTTGTGCCGCACCGTCTTTCATTTCTTAGTAATTTAAAGGACATATGTGCGTCAGAAAAGGCCTTTTCCGCGATGGAAAAGGAATCATCATCGGAACAGTCATCAATGAAAATTACCTCATACTTCTCTTTCGGATAGGATGACAAAGCGATATTATCCACTCGTCGTTGGATTACATTTGCTTCATTGTACGCAGAAATGATAATTGAGACGAATGGAAGTCTATTCAGTGTTGGAGGGACCCCTGTTTTTTTACCAAAAATTATACCAAATCCATATACAAGATATGGAAATGCTGAAACAGCAAGGAAAATACACCCCACAAATAGTAACATTGCTCAGATATTGATCTAAATATCATAATATATACTCCTTTTAATCATGTCCTGCCTGAAATTTCATTAGAAAAGAATTTGGAGTTTACTGATGTTATATCTAATATCAGACATGAAAAATAAAACAGAAGTACTCCTGCAAAAAATTCAATCAGGAACTATAACAGTTGGAATTATTGGTTTAGGATATGTAGGTCTTCCTCTTGCGATTGCCTTTGCCAACAGAGTACACGTGATTGGGTTTGACACAAATGATGACACAATTCATACGCTAAACAGCGGGCATTCACATATTCTTGATGTCTCTGACGCGGCAATTCATGAACGAATATCATCCGGAATGTTTACAGTAACCAGTGATTCACACAACATGGAAAGATGTGACGTAATTATCATCTGTGTACCTACCCCCCTTACTGCGAACAAAATACCAGACCTTTCATATGTGAAGGATGCCTGTGTGAATGTCAGTTCCAACCTCAAAAAGGGGCAACTGGTAATTCTTGAAAGCACTACATACCCGGGTACAACCGAAGAAATAGTCGTCCCGATTCTTGAAAAGTCCGGATTATCTGCAGGTATTGATTTTGGGGTTGCCTATTCTCCGGAAAGGATAGATCCCGGAAATAAACAGTACACAGTTTCAGATATCCCAAAAGTAATAGGAGGTCTTACACCGGAAAATACAAAGGCTGCTGTTTCACTATACAATATCATTATTGAAGATACAGTTTCGGTTATCGATACACGCACCGCAGAGGCAGTAAAGATGATCGAAAATATCTACCGGAATGTCAACATTGCACTTGCAAACGAACTTGCCCTTATCTTTGAACACATGGGGGTTGATGCATGGCAGGCAATCGATGCTGCAGCGACCAAGCCATACGGGTTCATGCCATTTTACCCGGGACCAGGAATTGGAGGTCATTGTATACCCCTTGATCCATACTATCTTTCATATCAGGCAAAGAGATATGGGTTTATTCCCCGTTTCATTGAAACATCAGGAGAAATTAACACTTTTATGCTGATGCATGTCGTCAATCTCATTGATGAAGGGTTGAAAAAAGCAGGAATCACTATGAGCGACGCCTCGATTTGCGTTTTTGGCCTCGCGTACAAAAAAAATATTGATGACACACGTGAATCTCCTGCAATTCCAATAATTGAAGAGCTCCTTCGGAGAGGGGCGGTATTAAAACTCTATGATCCACACGTACCCGCAATATATGCAGATGGACAAAAAATCAATTCAGAGATAGACATTGCTACTGCTTTAAATAGTTCTGAATGCGCCGTTTTTCTGACAGATCATGAAGAGTTCAAAACACCCGAGACCTTCAGAGATCTCGAATCCTCATCAGTTCAGGTAATCGTCGATTGCAGAAACATATTCCCAAAAGTACCATCCGGCAAGGTGTATCTGGGAATCGGCAAACCCCACCGTGTGGAATAAACAGCAGATTATGCGAAAAATTCAAAATAAATATTTATTCATTCAACCGTCACACTTTTCGCGAGATTTCTTGGTTTATCAATATCCCTGCCAAGGGCAAGTGCAGTATAATATGCAATCCGCTGCATGACAACCGTTACTGCAGCTACCTGTGCATATGCATCTCCTTTAGGAACGGGGATGCAGACATCGGCCACTTCCTTAAGGTCAATGTCATCCCCATACCCAATACCGATGAGTGGGGTGCCCCGTGCCTTCATCTCCCGGAGATTGGCCAACATCGACTGATATCCATCACCGGGCAGGCAGACCGCAACAGCCGGTGTTTCTTTTGACAGAAGTGCAAATGGGCCGTGCTTAATCTCACCTGCTGCATACCCCTCTGCGTGAATATATGATATTTCCTTCATCTTGAGAGCCCCTTCCAGGGCAACCGGATAAAAAATACCTCTGCCGACGTAGAAGAGCGTTGATACCTTTGAACAGAGACTAACAGCCTCACTCACATCTGTCAAGAGGGACTCCTCAATAGCCTGCCGGACGGAGCACTCCACAGAAGACGTATCTGAACAGCTCATTCCTGCAAGCAGACCGGAAAATGCCGCAACCTGTGCAATGTAAGATTTTGTTGCGGCTACGCTCATTTCAGGCCCGGCACCGGTGTATATCGTGTGATCCGCGATACGGGTGATAGAACTCCCCTGAACGTTCGTAATAGCAATGGTCTGACAGTTTGAATCCTTTGCCTTTTTCAGTGCTGAAAGAGTATCGGCAGTCTCTCCCGACTGGGAGACTGCAATCACAACCTCATCTTCCGGCGTGGAAAGATACCGGTACTCAGAGGCCAGATCCACCCGGACGGGTACACCACATTCCTTTTCGGCAAAATAGCGAAAGAGGAGAGAAGCATTATATGATGTACCGCAGGCGATCACTGAAATACCGCGTGCACGCCTGAGAAGCATGCTGGTGCTGTTATGGCCGTTTGCCAATCGGAATGACTGCTGGAAGACGTCGGGCTGTTCAAAGATCTCCTTGAGCATAAAGTGCTCAAACCCGCCTTTTCTGGCCGCTTCAATATCATAATCGACATATGTGGTCTGGCGGACTGTTGCCACTCCCCCATTCTCCACTTCAAGAGATCCCCGCCGTATCACGGCCATATCCCCATCTTCAAGGATCAGAATATCCCGGGTATACGACACAATGGGTGTGGCATCAGACGATGCAAAGAATTCATCATCACCAAGACCAATCACAAGGGGGCTTCGCTCCCGTGCGGCAATGATTTCATCAGAACCGGCACAGAGTGCAAGAATCGCGTAGGAGCCCTCTAGTTGAGGGAGTATAGAACGAACAGCCGCAGAAAAATCACCCTGCCATGACTCCTCAATGAGATGGGCAATCACTTCACTGTCGGTCTGAGAGGAAAAGCGATGTCCACGGCCTTCAAGTTCACGTCTGAGTTCGGCATAATTTTCAATAATCCCATTATGAACTATGGCAAACTGGCCGGTGCAGTCTGTGTGCGGATGCGCATTGATATCATCGGGAAGTCCATGCGTCGCCCAGCGGGTATGTCCAATACCGCGGGTCCCGGAACACCCGGCCACACATTCCGCCTGTTCCGAGATTCGTCCCTTTCTTTTGGCCACAGTGATGGAATCCGTGCCGGTCGCAACCCCGAATGAATCATATCCCCGGTACTCCAGATTTTTCAGACCCTCGACAATCACCGGTGCTGCGTCACGCCAGCCGATGTACCCGACAATGCCGCACACCTACATCACCACCGTGTGATCGGGAATTGTACCGCCAATTGTCCGTCCGCTTGTTTCAATAACCGCATTATTACCGACAACAGCACCTTTCAGAACGGTAAAGGGTGCTGTATCCACCCGGTCTCCCATAATTGTCCCAAATATTCCCGAGACATGCCGCCCCCTTACATTTGTGGTAAACTCTCCGCAGACAGCTGCGGTGTGGTCTGCAAGTCTGCACCCCTCCCCAAACACACTATCCCGGATACTAACATGTGATCCAACGGTCACATCATCCATCAGAATACTCCGTGAAACATGTGAGAAGGGACCTACCGTCACACAGTTTCCTATTGACGTTCCGGCAGAAATACAGGCATTCGGACCAATGGTACAGTTTGTACCGATTACTGCAGGTCCGGTAATTACCGTGCCGGGGAGAATCTCTGTCCCCCTGCCAATGGAGACACGCCCTTCAATTGTCGCATGGCGCGAAATCATTCCTGCAGAGGAGGATACAGTCTTCTTCAGAAGTGACCGGTTCAGGCCGAGAAGGTCCCACGCAAAGACCGCATCAGACCAACCTCCGGAAATATGGTGTGCCCGAACCTTCGTGCCTGCATCAATCATCCGGTTAATAATGCCAGGAAGTTCAAGTCCGCCCTTATAATAGTCAAACACCGAAGAGTCCAGTGAGAATACCCCGGTTGAAACCATAAACGATTCTGAAACATCAGGTTTTTCAATTATTTCTTTGACCAAACCCTCCTGAACATCCACAACACCGAAGTCCGTCGGCCATGAATGGGTTGTGGTAATAAGACCCGGCCCGTCTTCACAGAGCGGCCGGAGAGCTGACGCCGTGATGATATTATCACCCGGGAGAAGAAGGAACCTATCGGATACATGTTCTTCTGCCGTTTTGAGGGCATCTGCCACCCCAAGTTGTTTTTCCTGAACTACAACATTCACCTGCACGGGAAGATTTGCAAGGTAATGAATAACCTGTTCTTTGCGGTAGCCAACAACAACAGTAATATCCCACACTCCTGCCTCAGTCAGTGCTTCGATAACGTACTCTATAGTTGGCCGGTTTGCCACCGGTATCAGTGCCTTCGGACGGTTACGCGTCAACGGCCGGAGCCGTGACCCTTCTCCGCCTGCAAGAACTACTGCCTGCATGGTATCAGTTCCTCCCGATTACAGATTCATCGGCAATCGTCCCGCTGACCACGGTATGCGGGCCGACACGGACATCTCTCCCGACAGACGCCCCCACATTCACTGAGCAGTTGATGCCAAAAAGGACGTTGTCACCGATGACAGCCCCAAACTTTTTCCGGCCGGTGGAGACGCCACCAACTTTCACATGCTTTTTGTCATGGCGAAGGTTTGCCACCTTTGTGCCTGCCCCAAAATTACAGTCTGACCCCACTACACTGTCACCAATATACGTGAAGTGTGGTATCTTTGTCCGGGGAAAAATCACGGAATTCTTCAGCTCACTTGCATGCCCGATGTGGCAGTCGTTTCCAATGACCGTGTGCCCCCTGATATAGACATGCGGGCCGATAGTACACCCGCTTCCGATCACACAGGGACCTTCAATATAGGTCCCTGACCGGAGGACACTGCCTTCTGCCAGAACCACTGCACCTTTCAGGATGACACCCTCTTCCACATCCCCACGAATATCTGACGTAAGATCAGCGAGAGCGTTTTCATTTGCCTCTAGGAGATTCCACGGCGCACCGATATCACACCATGAGAGAAGCGGCACCGCATGCAGATTACCACGGGATATGGCAGGCACCAGTGCATCAGTCAGTTCATACTCCCCCCGGGGTGAGGGAACAAGACGGTCTGCTTCTGCAAAGATATCATCATCAAAGAGGTAAATTCCCGCATTTATCATATTTCCCGGGGGATTTTGTGATTTCTCATAGATGCCGGTAACCTTTCCGTCAGTCTCTGTGATCACACCATACTGTTCTGGGGTCTTACTCTCAAAGACACCAACTGCCGGTGCAGGGGAGGCACAGATACGTCTGATATCATCAGCTGTCACGATCATATCACCGTTCATGAGCAGGAACTGTCCCTTTACCAGTCCCTTTGCTGCCCGGAGAGCGTCACCGGTACCGGCCTGGGACCGCTGGACAGTATAGCGTATCGATACACCCCACTTCTCTCCATTGCCAAAATAGTCGCGGATCTTCTTCTCACGATATCCGACAACCAATATAAACGTATCGATACCCGCATCGCGTACCGCACAGATCAGGTGTTCGATCATCGGACGATTTGCGACAGGAAGCATCACTTTTGGGCGGGTTGCGGTGAGGGGAGCCATCCGTTTCCCCTCTCCCGCTGCAAGCAGGACACAGAGCATAGTCAATCAAAGCATATTTGATCTTAATTAATGTATAGGTTGTCCTGAAAAGAGGATTTTTTCGCCCTTCACTGCCATCCTTTCCGCACTATCCGCATCGCGTCCTTCTGCAGTGATGCGAACCTTTGGTTCCGTGCCGCTTGCCCGGATCAGACACCAGCCATCCTCCTCTTCGATACGAATGCCATCGGTTGGATTATCTACACCCAGAGCACGAACCAGCGTATGAGCGTCTTCACGCAGGAAAGAACGGCGGATGATGGGATACTGGGGATAGGCGGCAACTTTCTCTGCGACATCCCACTCTGCTGCCATTGCACAATAGAGGGTCGCAGCATACGGCCCGTCCGGGCAGAGGGAGTGTGCAGGGAAGATCCAGCTTCCGGACGGTTCTCCGCCAAAATCACCACCGGATACCAGCGCTTCAGAGACAAACGAATCTCCAACCGGTGTTCTCGCAACAGACGCCACTTCTTCAATGGCCATTGATGCATCTACTGTTGTTACCACGCTCTTTGCACCCGTCCATTCCGCAAAAAGCATGAGAAGATGGTCACCACTGATATAATTCCCCTGATTATCAAATGCCATGAACCGGTCAGCGTCTCCGTCATGAATCAGAGCGCCTGCGGCACCAGTCTGTCTCACCATCGCAGGAATGTATGGGAGGTGCTCATTGAGGGGTTCAGAGGGGCGTGCAAAGAACCCCTGCACCGTGCAGTTTATGCCCGTATATCGTATTCCGGCACGGCGGAGAAGAGCGGGCGTTACCCGTGATGCCGCCCCGTTTCCGCAATCAAGCACCATATGCAGACCCTCAGGAAGGGCAACAGCATCGAGTATTGCATCCAGGTACGGACGGATGATATCAGCTTCACCCGTCTCTCCCTGATTTTTCCAGTCAGCGATATGGGGCAATGTATACGTGTCCTCAATTTCCTGCTGATGTGCCAGAGAGAAGGCAGACCCACCAGGGTTCACCAGTTTCAGCCCGTTATATTCTTCCGGGTTATGGGAAGCGGTGATCATACAGCCGGCATCGTACTGCTGTGCAGCATATGCAACGGTAGGGGTGGGTGCAACGCCGCCGGATACCACGCGACATCCTGCCCCGGCAGCACCTGCAGTAAACGCTGCTTCCAGCAGAGGGCCTGTTGTGCGTGCGTCACGACCGGTGACGATCGAGCCGCAGGAGGCGCCGACACAGGCGCCGACCTGAAGCGCTGTTTTTATCAGTTCAGGGCCGAAGGGACGGCGTATTCCTGAAGAACCAAAGAGCATACAGGTACCATGAAAAAGAGGAGTATTGAATCTATCTGTTTGCTGCGGGTTATCGGGCAAAGGGGCACCAGTGTTCTTCATTCAGGAAAGCAGCAACCCCGGCGGTGGAAGGCCCGATAAATACCATCTGTTTTTTCCCCCGGTACTCGTCGGTTACTGCAAGAGAGTCGGCCGAGAAGAGACCGTCACCCCCGACCACAATTACATCCGCCTCTTCGGGAGAGGAGACCACACTCTTCCCCAGAAGACGAACAAGATCAGGCATATCCCCGTTCACAAATATTTTTTCACCCTCATAGACCGAATGGAAATTTTCAAAGCACCGTGCATGGTCTTCGTGGGCACATGCCTGTGCTTTCCGGCAGAGACAGAGGAACCGTGCCACAACACTCATGATTCCGCACGCAGCGGTTCGCTGTTCCGGCGATTCAAGTGATGCGCCGAACATAAAGGGAATCCGGGTGACTGTCTCTACCGGATACCGTGTGACCACATCTGATGCCGTACCACCAAATCCAATTCTCAGATTAACGCCGCGCACATATTGGCATGAGGGTGCATCCGGCTGGCGTTCAATCTTTACATTACAGTCCTGGCACCCGGTACCATGGGTTACCTTCTCCATTTGGGCAACTGCCTCGGTTACAATACTCATATGTCCTCCGTTCGCACAATGACACGGGCCGGCGCCCCGTCACCGTCTCTAATCTTCAGTGGCAGGGCAATCATATAATAGTCTCCCGCACTAACCGCACTGAGATCCAGATATTCAATCACCGGGATACCTGCCCCGAGAATTTTTCGGTGCACGTCGCCCGTTCCCATATACTCCTCAATAGACGGTGTGTCAATGCCGATGACACGGATACCTGACGCGGCAACAAGCGCTGCTGCATCCTGACTGAGATATGCATAATCCGGGTCAAATTCACTTTTTTCTGAATATCCGGTTTTGATGATGAGCCGCTCTGATTTCATCCAGGGCCGGATATCCTCCGGACGGATAGCAGAACACCGCTGACCCAGGTCAATGATTGTCACCGGGCCGATAAAGGTCTCCGGGGAGATTCTGTCAATTGTCAGCCCGTCTTCGATATAATGAGCAGGCGGGTCAATATGGGTCCCACTGTGGCTGCTTGCAACGAGAACAGATACCCGATACCCATCCCGCTCTGTCCTGCGGCATTCCGGGACACAATCCCCGGTATACGTGCAGGCGGGCTCCGGAAAGGAACGGGTGAGGTCTATATAGGCCATGGGCCTCAGAACCCGTCTTCAGCGGCGTCAATCGCAGCATCAATCTGCCGCTGGAGTGAATCCGGGAGACCCTGTATCTTCACATCAAGGAACCCACGGATGATCGTCGCCGTTGCCTCATCCTCGTCAAGACCACGGGCCATCAGGTATTCAATCTCATCACGGGCGATCTTTCCCACGGCCGCTTCATGCGAGAGTTCAGTATTTGTCAGCCTTCCTTCAATTTCCGGAATCGCATGAATGATCCCATCTTCCAGAATGAGACCTTTGCATTCGATATGGCCACGAGTCTCTTCTGCTCCGCCAATGATGTGAGCTCTTGCCATCACATTTCCCCCACGGGTGATCACACGGGAGAGGAGTTCAGCACTTGTGCCCTTCGCTTCCAGAATGGCACGCTGACCAAGGTCAAGATCCGAACCCTCCGGTGCGAGGATTACTGAACTGAACCGGGCCACTGAATTTTTCCCGGTTAACCGGGCCTCAGGATACATCTGGACACGCTTCACCGGTTTCATACTGATATAATTTGAGAGGAATGTGCTGTTTTCCTCCAGTTTTGCGGCACTCCGCGGGATAACCGTTACATCTTCACCCCAGGTATGGATCATCGTTGTACTGATGAGGGCATCTTTGCCAACATAAAATTCAGTGATTCCATAGTGCGAACCGTGACCCACAGAGTGGCTTGAAACACACCCGGTGATGAGGTGCAGCTCAGCCCCTTCCTCAGCAATGATAATATTGTGTACGGTCTGGATATCATCCGTTGCCATAAACAGGCAGGTCTGAAGGGGAAAGATATTCTTGCTTCCTTTTTTGGCTATGATAGTGTACCCACGGGGTTCCTGGCCTGCAACATACTGCGTATATTCATCCTTGTCCTTATCAACAAGATTCCAGTAATAATCCTTGAGCCAGTCATATTTTTTTAATGCCTCTGCTGTCGGAAGCATCTCAATCCCTTCATAGGTACAGGACGTCTGACGGACCTCCTGATCTTCCAGGAAGAAACTTCCACACCGATTTTCTGAGGTCAGCATAATTCCTGACTGTTCCACCCGCTCCCGGTCCTCAGGGGAGAGGTCGGCAAACCCATTTACACCTTTGCGCATTCAATACACTCCTGATATCCTCTTTCCTGAATTACCTTCAGTATCTCACGCGGATTGCCATGGCACCGGATCATACCGTCACAGAGCATATGCCCGGCATCTGCCTCCAGATAATCCATAATAAATCCGGTGTGGGTAATAATCAGACCGGATTTCTGGCGGTTTACAATATGGCGGTCCTTATCGACAAGCCGGGCGATGGCCTTCCCGATGAGAGCAATATTTTCAAGGTCCACACCGCTCTCCGGTTCATCCAGCATGACAAAATCGGGCTGCTGCACGAGCAGCTGAAGCACTTCACTGCGTTTGATTTCCCCGCCTGAAAAATTGGCATTGAGGTCACGTTCGAGAAATGTGCTCATGTTCATTGTCTCTGCATATTCGTATGCCTTTGCAGGGGTGCCGCCTGACATGACATCGAGCAATTTGCCAAGTTTAAGTCCCGCTATCGTAGGCGGACGCTGAAACATCATGCCCATGCCATAGCGTGCCCGCTCATGCAATGGGAGTTCGGTGACATCATGCCCACGAAAGAGGATGCGTCCTTCCGTTACAGTATAATTACTAAAACCCATGATTGAACGCAGAAGGGTTGTCTTTCCGGATCCGTTTGGTCCCATCAGGACGTGGGTTTCTCCCTCAGGAATCTGCAGATCAATCCCATGAATCACCTCTTTTCCGCCCACTTCAACGTGGAGATTTTCAATCTTTAACATAGCACCATCTATCATCTATATCTGACCGGATTGGATATAGGGGTGTCGTCATTACTCTCAAAAAATGATAGGGGACATGGGTCATCCACACCAGAAATGCAAATTCACTTTCACCCCCCGCACAGCTCACTCTCTTATAGGTAATGACGAAATTCTCCAGTATGTCAGAAACATTTCAGTTCATTGCAACCCGGGCAAAAGAATATCCGCAGATCACCCGAAAAAGTCAGATGTCCAAACAGGCGTTTTTCTCCAGCAGGACAACAGGTGAAAGGAGGAATACATACACCTACGCACTAACCCCCCGGACATCCTACCCCATTATCTTCGCCTGAGGAACACCGGAAAAAAGAGAAGGGAGATTACAACAGATAGTGTCAGGCTCGTCCACGTTCCCAGTCAGCTACTTTCTCCGAGAGTCCGGGACGATCGTAGAGATGAGTGGCGACATAATTGAAAAACTCCACATCTGAGAGATAGTCATCATAACAGGTACGGTAATCATCCAGAGCGCGATTGTATTCGGTCGCATGCAGGTTGTAATCTGCAACCGCAGCATTATATCCGCTGATATCACCGGAATCCTTCAGTTGTAAAAGGGCGGAATTCTCTTTGTCCAGTGCACGTTTCATCGCATCAAGATCCTCTTCCATCAAGATCAGGGCTGCTTCCTCTTCTTCTGCACGAGCCCGTGCAACGCCCGCTGCACGGTCAATCCTCCGTGTTTCATCTGCACTTCCGTATTCTTTTGTGCCATTTCCGACAGGGATCACAAAGAGGTCTGCTGTGAGTGTGGCACCGTTCTCAAAGTTCTTGGTGGGTATGCCAATCAGACTCAGATTAGTAGTTTCAATAAAGAGATATCCACTATCACGGTATCCAGGTTCATCTGCAGCCACCCCCACTGCCATATGCGAATCACCGGGGAAATAAAAGAGCGAAACGTTAAACCCTTCTCTTGCAAGAAGACCGGCCAGAAGAATGCTTTTGTCATCGCAGTCACCCGCCGTATCGATTACCGTCTCAACTGGAAATTTTGGCCCGGCAGCATCCGGACTCACATCATATGCCAGTGACTGCACATAGACCGTCAGGTATTCCAGATATTGATCACTGTCTTCAGCAACGGTTGATGCTTCCTCCTTCAGGGTTTTTGCAGTCACAGAATAGACTTGCTCCATCTCTGGAGAATTCGTAAAAGAAAGATAGTATCCGGTTGTCCAGTCATCATCTTCTTTCCATTCACCCAGAAGAACCGCATTTTTGTCAGCTCCTGATGCCGCATCATACAGACTCTTTGACACATTCACGGATATGGATACGGTCCTCTCCTGAAAGGGAAATTCCATCGATGAGGTAGCAATTCTTCCATCATCCTCATAGGGACCAATCACCGGATACTCTGCCGCCGGCCCGGGATTGAAAAACGATGTGGTACACCCACATGTAGCAGCACAGACGACAAGGATTCCCGCCACAAGAAGATATCGCCAATGGACCTGTTTCATTAGTATCGATTCTGTCAGGGATACAGAAAAGGTTCACCATCCTGTTTACCGCCGGTTCAGAATCATCTATCGCTCCGGTTCACTTTCGCCCTCCCCGGCATGCATTTTACTATGTACACTCTGAAAACCCATACAGACGATGTATGACGGGAGACTGATAACCGGTGTTGCAGAGAGATGGGCTGGTGAAACAGCTGCTACATATGACGTAGCATCATGCACACCCCTACCAGAACAGACCGGATGGTTTCCAGGCATCTCATCATCAATAAACCCCCACCTGATGCAACGTAGTCTTCTGGCAGAATATGAAGGGTGCACGGTAGAGGATCTCTTTGGCGGGCATGAAGTCCATACCTTACAGGGAACCTGCTATGCTATCGAAAGTTCTGAGGAAATTAGTATTAGCCGGCCTGAGATAACCACCCTTGCAGACACCATCATGCAGGATCTCTGTCTCATTCCAGGCATCGGTGAGATTACAGCAGATAAACTGCGCAGAAAAGGTATCAGGAGCATCTCAGAGCTTAAATCTCATAGCAGGTTTAGTGCTGACGCACATATCATTTCAGATGCGGTGGCAGCAGAGGACTGGGCATATCTTGAATCATACTGCTGCAGACGACGATCATCCTCAGATAATCTCTTTCTGCTTTTCTCTCTCACCACCCCAATCCATGAACTCCTCTTCTTTGATATCGAAACTTTGGGACTCTTTTCCCGGCCTGCGATACTCCTCGGAACCGGTAGAATACATGGAAAAGAGATGATAATCACCCAGTACCTGCTTCGGGATATCGGGGAAGAACCCAGCGCCATCTCTGCGATTCTGGGAGAAATCACCGAAACCACGCGTCTTGTCACCTATAACGGAAGGGCCTTTGATTACCCGTTTCTCAGAGATCGTGCAGGATATTATGGAATTCGTGCACCTGCCGAACCAACACATACCGATCTTCTCCATCACGTACGCCGGCAGTGGAAATGGCGACTCCCCGACTGCAGACTCGGAACGGTGGAAGGGGAAATACTGGGCCGGTATCGGGAAGATGATCTGCCCGGAAGTATGGTGCCATGGTATTACCAGACGTACAAGCGTTTAGGAAATCCCGGACCACTGGTTCCGATTACTGAACATAACCGTATTGATATCGCGAATCTTCCCCGAATATACGAACGTCTTCTGGAGGGATGCCTGTGCCCGTAACACTGACCGACACCATCTGCACTGATCCAAAATATCGAGATCATATTACGCACCGGCAGGAATCTTCCGGTGCGGCAGCACAATATGCTGAACCCAACCCCCCCCTTGCAGATACTGTCCAACATTATATAAAACAGAGAAACCTGCGCCTCTACGCACACCAGGTTGCTGCACGCAGTGCTCTTCACGAAGGCAGAGATGTGATGCTCACGACCCCAACAGCATCCGGAAAAACACTCAGCTACCTGATACCAATCCTCGAAGGGTTGAGCAGAGACCCCAATGCTTGTGCCCTTCTGCTCTTTCCGACAAAGGCACTGACCCGTGATCAGCTCAAAACGGCCTCCACCATCGCTGAGGAAATCGTTCCGACGGCAGGACCTGCAGTATATGATGGGGACACCCCAAAAAGCAGAAGAAAAGATATCCGCAATTCGTCCCGGATCATCCTCTCAAATCTGCATGAGCTGCACCATATCCTCTCCTGGCATTCTCTCTGGCAACGATTCTGGGGAAATCTTCACTATATTGTCATCGATGAAGCACATCGGTATCGTGGTGTGGCCGGGTCACACGCTGCTCTCCTCTTCCGGCGAATGCTCAGGGTGGCCGCCAATTACGGAAGCCACCCACGAGTCATCCTTGCCAGTGCCACTATCGGAAACCCGGGCCCTTTTGCACGCACTCTCACGGGAAGGGATGTCTCTGTGATACACGCCTCAGGTGCACCGGAAGGGCCCCGGAGTTTCCTATTTTACAACCCCCATTTCATATCGGAGAGAAAGGATACCACCTATCAGGCTGCTGCGTCTTTGATGAAATATTGTGTCGGACACGGCATGCAGACGCTCACATTTACCAATTCCCGGAAAGGGGCCGAGACACTCGCCACTATGACAGAGCGGCATCAAAGGGAGAGAATACCCACATATCGTGCGGGATATCTCCCTCATGACCGTCGTAAACTGGAACAAGGCCTGAAGGAGGGAAATTTCCGGGGAATTGTCTCAACCGATGCCCTTGAAGTCGGCATTGACATCGGCAGTCTCGATGCAGTCATCATGGCAGGATTTCCCGGCACCCGGAATGCTGCCTGGCAACGTTCCGGGAGAGCAGGACGAACAACCCGGCACGCACTCTCAATCCTTGTCGCATCGGAAAATCCTCTTGACCAGTATTATATGCACAACCCGGACGCATTCTTTGACAAGGCGGCGGAGAACGTTGCAATCTGTCCGGAAAATCCCTACATCCTTGCTGGTCACCTACTCTGCGCAGCAGCAGAACTACCACTTACCCCAGATGAGTGCGCTGTATGGTTCGGCCTATCTGCATCAGAAATTACTGATGAACTCACCCGGGAAGGGGTGCTCACTCGCACCCCCCTTGGTGCGGTATACAGTGGATCAGCACGTCCCACAGAGATCGTGCATCTCTCAGGAACCGGTGGAAATCAACTAAAGATCGTTTCAAACGGAAAACTGCTTGAAACGATTGAAACCGGACAGGCCTTTCGGGAGGCACACCCGGGTGCGGTCTTTTTGCATGCAGGAGAGACCTACCTTATCACCTCTCTTGACACGGATGCAGGTGTCATACAGGCAAAACGTGCAGATATTGATTACCGGACAAATGTCCACACATCGGGATATCCTGAATCTGCACAGGAAGAAACCGTTACCCGTACGATGGGATGCAAGCTCTCATTTGGGCATGTAATGATCACCGAAAGCCATCCCTTTTACCGGGTGACCCGGTATGGCAGACCGGTATCTACTGAACCACTCTCTTTGCCCTCTCTTACATTTGCAACCGAGGCTTTCTGGTTCACCTTCACCCCGGAAGATATGACAACCCTTGAAACCGCAGGTCATGACCCCGCGGGTGCACTGCATGCTATCGAACATGCACTCATCGCAATGATGCCTGCCGCAGTCCTCTGCGACCGACAGGATTTGGGAGGGTTTTCCACTCTCTGCGCCCCGAAGACAGGGTTACCCACTATCATGGTCTATGACGGATATGAAGGCGGAGCAGGCCTGACCGCCACCGGGTACACCCGGTTTGCAGAGATGATCCGGATGACACGGGACCTGATATCTGAGTGTCCCTGTGAGGATGGATGCCCTTCATGCATCTTTTCACCCAAATGCGGGTCAATGAACCAACCGCTTGACAAGGCCGGTGCTGCAATGCTCCTCCAGAATATGTGCAATAGAGATGGGCAAAACACCCTCTCACGATGAGACGGGATGCCCTCCCATCACTGCACCGGCATGCAGACACCATCCTGCATCCGGTACTCCATAAAGATACGCCGGTTGATGATGCGCCATGCAAGAATCAGCTCCATTGCTTCTGTGGCACTCACATACTCCCGTCCGGCATAAAGAGAGACCTGACCCACACCTGTCTCTTCCTCCACCGCCTCCTCCAGACGCCGGATCACCTCAATGCGGAAATCACCATCAAAGTGGACAGCGCCCATCTCTCTTCCATACAGCTCTTCAGACTGAAACGCGATGAGGAAATCCCGCTCTGCAAGTGATGTCATCGCAAAGAGATCCAGAGGAATGACAATGTTTTTAACCGTCTTTTCAAACCGTTCCTGCAGGAGACTGACCGCATATATCCCCCGTTCCCCGGACGGGTCAAAGACCGACGGCGTGATCCTTAGGATTGCATCGGCATACTGTTTCTGCGGCGCCACATATGCCTCATAATCTGGTTTACGTGCGTTAATCTCCGCTGACACCTGTTCCGGGGAATAGCCACGGTCCCCTACATCGCGGGCAATCTTCCACGCATACTTCACTGCATCATCCGGGTCAACATAACAGGTAAAATCAAAATATCTCCGCATATTTTCGGTAGAAAACGGATGGAGACCTTCCACAATGACAATTTTTTTGGGAGTAAACGGGGCAGGTGGATCAAAGGTGCCGGTCGTATGGTTGTACGAAGGCTTCATTATCGTCTGCCCCCCCTTCAGGAGGCCGAGATGCTCCTCAAAAAGAGACAGATTATTTGCATCCGGGTGGAGTGGTGTGATGCCACATTCTGCACGGCCATCCCTGTCGAGCAGATGGTAATCATCCATCGAAAACGAACAGACCAGATCAGGCCCGAAGATTGCACGAAAGGCCTGGGTAAAGGTGGTTTTTCCCGACCCTGAATCCCCTGCAACACCGATGGTGTAGATACACGCAGACGTGCGTATTCCCTCCCTGAAATTCCCGGTTTCCATCCATGTTACCTTTTCATCCGATGATAAAAAGGGCTCTGGTACAGATTATGAGCGGCAACTGAGAAAAACACATCATCCATAATTCGATCCGGGCAGGCAAACGACAATAGTATTCATGTGAGAATGATAGTATTCACCGGTCGCATCGTAGGAAACCATCATCTTTTTACGTATCAAAGACAAGCAAAACAATATTGAGAGGAATTATGGCTGAAATCAGAAGTATCAACGTTTTTTCATGTGCAAAGATCTTTGCCGCAGTATCCCTTGTGCTTGGGTTTATTGCGGCTGTGCTGGCAGTGCTGGTCGCAATATTTGGTGTTGCTGCTGCTCCGTTCTATCCATTGCCCGTAGGAGAGGCGACCCTTGTCTGGGCGATTGTTGCGATCCTTGTCCTGACAGTCGTCTATGCCATTATCGGGTTTATCACAGGTGCCATTGTCGCCGTCATCTACAACCTTGCGGCAGGAATATTCGGTGGACTGAAGATAGACTTTGCAGACACTGAGGCATTGGTAAAAGAATCAGAAGGGGATCACGATCGCAGTTATGAATAACGCACCAAACCTTCCATGTTATTCAACCGTCGACAGGGTCTTTGACCACCGGCACCCAAGGGACCTATAAGGCCCCCTATATCTAAAAAGAACAGATCCTGATGTTTGGTATGACATCCCCCCGCTGTTCACGTTAAAAGAAAATAGACCACACCGGTTGAGACAAACGCCATAATTGTGATAATAAGGGCCACCGGCCATACAATGCCAACACTCCCGGTGACAATCCCTGCAAGCTGCGTAATACGTTGGGATCCAAAGACCACGATATCCGCACAGCAGGCAGTCCCGCCGGCACTCTCTGCAGGGGCCAAATCCTCCCGGGCACAGTCCACCGCTTCACGCACAAACGGCAGAAAAAGCGCAAGCGGGACTTTCCACCCGACCGGATTTTTTCCGGACGCCATATTAACCACATGGGTGTCACTGGTGCTTATTTCGCATTCATCAGATTCCTGAATGAACAGATCCCGAAGTTCCTCACGGATACCGAAATGAAGATTGTTTCCGTCAAAGACAAGCCAGATAGTCTCTTTTCCCTCAACCACTGTCACCATTGCCATCACTCCCAGGTCACCAAATCCCTCCTCATGAGTAAACGGCACATCCAATTGCGAAAATCCGATGGAATAGGGGTACTGGGGCTCCCCCACAAGCGCCTTACAGGCCGTCGCCGCCGCCTCCCGGTAATCTTCTGCGATACGGCTTCCCAGGAGTACAGGTGGGGGGAGGTCGATGAAGCTGTTATGGGCATCTGCAAGGACGACATGCCGGAACCAGCGTTTACCCTCCTCGATAATCGCAAGACCGACTGCATACTCCACATCATCGGTGATATTGGGTGACCGTGTAGCAGCAATGAAGATCGTGTCGCCAAACGCCTGAGCAAGGACAGAGACAGAACCGGCTTCATACCGCTGTGCATGGGTAGCAGTTGCACACCAGTCCAGCGGCTCCTTCTGTGCATCCCGGATGGATTCCGCAATCGTCTCCACTTCAGATGCAGAGACCGGGTTAAAGTCATGGGTGGCCATCCCATGGAATACCAGCGCCCGACCGTTCATACTTTCTGTCAGGATGCGGGGCAGTGCAGAACCACCAATTTCCCCGAGCGGCCCCGGATGCAGATTAGGGGCGGTCACTGTCATCGCTTCACGCCCATTTCGACGGAAGAGAAGCGTTCCGAAGACGACTGTCACAGAGTCTCCCATCTGCCTGAAGAAATCCTCCAATGCGGTTGAACCCTCAATCATATGGGCCATAAATGCATTGGCAAACCCAAGGGGGGAGAGGCCAAGCGCCTGTTTCATCGGCCGTTCCAGGATCCAGATGAAAGCCCATGTCGCGAGGCAGAAGAAGATGTGCAGCGGAATGACAAAGAGAGCAAATAAATCTCCCAACAGAAGCCATCCAAAGAAAGAGGCAACGGCTGTTTGTGTCAGCGCAGGGATCAGGATCTGTCGGAAATGATGATCAACAATTGCTGCGAGAATAAGGATTCTAAGGAAAAAGACAATCCCCTGTGATGCGGCAAAGAAGAGAATGACAAAGTCTGTTGCAAGAAGCAGCACCGGAGAGAGAGTGATGAGAATTGTCACAATACAGCTGCCCAGCGCAATGAGGGCCGACCAGTCAGGCGTGATGTCATTTCCACCCCTTCGCACAAGAGGGGGTGTCACACATGTGGCCACAAGGGCTGGTACCGTAAAGAGCAGAATGCCCGCATAGGCAACGATCTCCGAGTGTCTGGTACCGGCGAGGACCAGCATCAGCTCAATAGCCCCGCCAAGAAGAAGGATGAGAAGGACAGAACGGCGCCAGGAAGGGGCCTGCATGATCAATGCAGAGAGGCCTTCCAGCTGAGACGACGAGTCAGCAACCATAAAGTATGCGAACGTGGCACATACATCACCAAATAGCTTTCGAACCAGAGTTTACCAAAGGAACAAGGGTTAAAGAATGCATGGATACCATTAAGCGTCGTCAACCGTAAGATTTGCATGATCTCAATGGAGGATCTCTGGATATATTTGGGAATAGCGGTCGTATGCATTGCAATCGGCTGTGCAGGAGGATACTATGGTTTCTCACTTCACTTTAAAAAACGGTTTCTCGCCGTGGCGGATGAATGCAGGGATGTTGATTCTATTGAACCGCTCATCGATGAACTGGAACGGCAGAGTTGAATGAAAGGAGGGATAAATGGTTGAACTATTAAGTGCGGGGCTCCTCGGAATCGTATCGCTCTGTTTCGGCCTCCTTGCAGGCATTCAGATTGCGCATATACATTACTCCCGGCGGCTTACAACACTCGCAAAAAGAAGTATCTATTCAAAGACGATTGCACCAGTACTTGTGGCAGCAGAAGAGGAACGTGCTGAAAAAAAGTAAGCTGCCACTCACCACCCCCAAAAGAGGCATACAACCGCATGCCCGGTCAAAGATTCCGGATGAAAATACGGACAGAGCGTCCACTCCGGTATTTATCCATTCGTCAATACCTGAAACGTTAAAATTCAGCACATTTTCACATATTCTCTTTTTTTCCGGATTGTCGATATCCGTAGACAGACGAGGCTGCAAGCAGGAAGAATATACCGACACAGGCGGCAATGAACACTCCGATGAGGAAGAAGACTGCCTCCAGTCCAAAGGCATCGGCAACAAGGCCTCCTGCAAGAGGGGCAATTATACCGCTTGCACCACGAACGGAGTTGTAGATACCCATGGTTGATCCCATGCCAAATTCCCGGCCGGCCTCCACCATCGTGGCACTCACCGCAGGGAAGAAGAAGAGAGCCCCCACAGCATTCACAAATGACACCAGTAGGAAACTGGTGAGTGTGGTGCAGAACGGAAATACTGCAACGGTCGCGGCAAAGATCAGGGCTCCCGGAATGATGAGCACACACCGGTTGGCACGGTCGCCAATACGACCGAATACCATCTGAAGAATACCCGCCACAAACACATTCAGTGATATGATAATTCCTGCGCCTGCGGGCGTGATTCCAAAAAATGGTACAAATAACGGGATGAAGACAAGGATACCTATCATGCCGAATTCACTCGCAAACGACAGCATCATGGTGCCGCCATAGAGCGGATGGAGGAGAAGCCCGCGAAGGGTTTCCCGACCCCCCCGACGTTTCGGTTCAGGTCTACAGTTCCCATGATCTTCACCATCACCGCCCCAATTCTCTGCATCTCTGACGCTTCCCACGGCGGACAAAAATATCCGTTCTTCAGGGAGAAAGAGGACAACGATCAGACAGGAAAGGGCGGAGAATGCCATCAATGCATAGAAGGCCGCGGAGAATCCAAAGAGGTCATAGATGACGCCACCCATCAGGGGTCCGGCCCCAAATCCGAAGAGCATCGAGGCCTGAAACCGCGACATGATGCGGGCTTCCTCCCCTTTGCCCGCAATCCCGGCCAGATACGCCATTGCAACCGGTGCAACCATCGCTGAGGCTATCCCGTGGATAAATCTGACAATAGTGAGCAGAAGAACCGTGGGGGCGATGATATACCCGAGAGAGATTATCGCATAAAAAAAGAGTCCGCCCGCCATCAGGTGCTTTTTTTCATACCGATCAGACAACCGGCCAAAGATGGGCATACATACAGTGCGTGAGAATGAGAATGCCGCAAATACTACACCAATCCAGAACGATGATGCACCGAGGGTATCGGCATAGACCGAGAGGATTGGTACAACCATACCAATACCCACGAGAGAAATAAAGACGGAAAGCGATATCACCACAAGGATACGGGTTTTGGTGTGCGGGGTTACCGGACACGGCGTGGGTTGAGCAGGGTTATTCACGGAAATCTCTCAGGTACGAAATGTGATTCAATCTATCGTTGTCACGCATGATAGCCGTATTCTCCAATGCATTCCATCAGAGCAGAACCATACATACAGGGATTTACCTGAATCTGCATCTTCCGCAGGTGGAACGACAGATAAAACGGATGAAGGGTCTGTTGCATGCCCCACCGGTACATGTGACAGTCGTCCGATACCCGGATAAAGGAATCATGTGGGATCGTTTGTTGGTTTCGGATTTTTGATAAAGAACCCTCCGACAAAGATCAGCAGAAAGAATATTGTTGCCCATTCCGAATGAATGAAATAAGCGGCGACGATTACAATCACTGACACTCCCGCTGTCAGCAGTCCCCGCCAAATCCCGTTTTGTATGGTTGAATCCGACAGGTCATCCGCAACCAGACGCCTGCCTCTCGCTGCATAAAACCAGCTGAGGGTATAGGACAGGCTGATCACCATAATATTTGCCGCATAAATCGCGACTGCCAGAGGATATTCTGAAAAGTCAGAGTTCAGGTTTGTGGTGAACGGGATAAGGGTGATGAAAAAAAGGCTCCCCATATTGAGCCAGATATAGAGACTATCAACATGGACAATGCTGTTCATCTGCCGGTGGTGGACAACCCAGAATATGGACAACAGGACAAATGAGAGAGCGTAATTGAATATTTGGGGGACAGCTTCATGCAGGGATGAATAAAATGTGCTGCTGTCAACCGAACCCGAATAGAGGCCTGTTCCAATCATCAGAACTGAAAGAGTGAGTACAATTGCGTATATACCATCCGTCAGAGCTTCAATCCGATTTTTCTCAAGAATATTGGTGAATTTGCTGATATTTTGCATATTGATACCCCGGACGCTTCCAGTCCCCATATGTTATTTGTTTATTTCATTCTCCAGAATAAGAAACGTGACGATTTAGTATCAGGACGCCTGCCCCTCATCCATAATGTATCCTGAAGAGAGAGAAATACACCGGGCCGGGACATATTCCGGATACTCAGCCAAAAGTGCGATTCCTGCTTATCTGCTGCATCGGATACCATTTAGTATCATAATAGCAAAACAGCGCATTGTGGATTCATTCACGCATGCATTTGCAATAGCAATCCCACTGCTTCTTGCAGGTAACGCAGCCCTCGTCCCCTTTGCCATTATTGGTGCGGTAATCCCGGATATTGACGCAACATTCTTTATCATCCCGGATGACGAACCCTCGCAGTATATCTTCACCCATGGCGGTGTTACCCACAGCATTGTTGGTGCGACACTCCTCTCCCTGGTGATATTCTGCGCTCTATACTTCCTCTCCGGCATTTCCTGGTTCGGGCAATTCTTTCCTCAAGAAGTCACCCTAATGGCTGGTGCTGCAATATTTGCAGGTGCTATGTTGCACATATTCCTCGACTACCTCGCCTATCCCGGCATCCCCCTTCTCTGGCCATTTTCAACAGAGAAATTCACAGTGGGTATTTTCCCGGGTCCGTCCCTTCCCATTCTGTTTCTGAGTCTGACCCTTTTCGTTCTCGTCCTGACCGGACGAGCGGGAGAACGGCACTACACAGCATACCTGGCGATATTTTTGGCAATCATACTCGTATATGGAGGAATTGCTGCATATGCCAATATAGAGACCAACGGGGAGGCCATTCCCACCATACATCCCACACGCTGGATCACAATTGTTGAAACAGACGAGTCCTTTATTGTCCGGCCATACTCCATTCCGGACGGAACAGGCAGGGAAACCGTGTACCAAAAATACCTGAATATCACTCCCGACGAACTGGCAGGAATTGCGATGCTGCCAGAGGTGAAACGGCTTTACTACCACTCATACATCGTCACAGCTGAACGACGGGGCGATCAGATTCTGCTCCACGATCCCCTTAGGGAGGAGAAAATATTCCGCTATCCACTGGATCATTCATCCCTTCTGATACCAGTGCCGGAAATCCGCTCCTGAAGAAGGGAGGCACATGCCCCAAAAAAGATGTGTTATTCTTCGTCCAGCACACTACGGACCGTGACAAAGACCGGGCCGCGTAGATCAATTTTTTTATTGTTGTCCGTGATGGTGCGCATCACATAGTTCTCAATTTTCAGATTCACATCGGAGGGAATTTTTGCCATCTTGACCTGCACACGGGTGCCTTCACCGGCACAGGCGGCCTCCTCTATGCGTGCGGCGGCGAGGTTCGCCACTGCTTCCAGATATGAGATCCCCGCGGACGCACCGTTGGCCCTCACCTTTGCGAACTTTTTCGTGTCCGGCACCCCAAGAATCTTCCCGTTTTCGACATAGACATCATTGAAGACCGCCGGGCCACAGAGACGGGAATTTTCCTCTTCTTCCTCGACAAAGACACGAAGAC
The DNA here is from genome assembly GCF_026684035.1 of Methanogenium organophilum. Taxonomy (NCBI): domain Archaea; kingdom Methanobacteriati; phylum Methanobacteriota; class Methanomicrobia; order Methanomicrobiales; family Methanomicrobiaceae; genus Methanogenium; species Methanogenium organophilum. The sequence continues at coordinate 1,519,162 of NZ_CP113361.1, read as the reverse complement.
GCGTTCCACAGCACTCCCCGTCCCATGCCTCAAACGAACAGGGACTTTCTTCTGAGGCATGAGCGGTTGCAACCTTCTGAATTGCTTCTGCCATGAGGATGCCTTCCCGTGTCTGCGGGGCTTCCCGCAGATCGATGCCTCCGGCAAGCTCTGCATCCGTAAAGACCGGTGGGAAGAACTGTGGATGGGTGAGCTGGCGAACATCTTCAGCCTGATACTCGATCATAGCGAGGCGCTCCACGCCGAGGCCCAGATTCATCACCGGGACACCTACCCCGTATTCTGCCAGAGCAGAGGGCGAGTACATGCCAAAGGTCGCGACCTCCACCCAGCCATGCACCGGGTGGCGGGCGTACACTTCGGTCTGGGTGTCAGGAATATAATATTTCGAGCGCTTCTCATCCGGTCGGAACTCAAAGTCCTCGAATCCGAATGCCTTCAGGAGGGCAGCTGCAACCGCCTTGCCGTCTTCCACCGTCACATGCTCCCCTGCAACGATACAGGAGGCGGAGTGATAAGTCATCAGGCGGGTCGGGCCCTCTTCCTGTTCGCGGCGGAAACACCGGTCGATGGAGAACTGCCGGATGGGAAGGGGCAGACGGTCCCACATCGCACCAAGGGAAAGGAACCACCCGGAGGTCATATGGGAGCGCAGGGTCGTACGGGATGACTCCGGTGTCAGTGCACGAAATTCCGGAAATACCTCATCCATGATGCGTACGACAAGAGCATCGTCACATACCAGCACCTTTGAGAGTTCATAGGTGAGCTCATCACCGTCCACCTCTGCCTTCTTGTATGCATGGAGGGTTTCACGGAGATGTGCTTCTCCCTCTTCACCGAGACTTTTCCCGAGAATCTCCTCAATGCGGAGAATTCGCTCCTTGCCGATTCCCACGTTCGGGCGCGGCAGGCCGCCAAGATAGAAGACACGATCAAGGACCGCGGATGCCTCGGGCCCAAACTGGCGGTATACATCACTTTCATCGATAAAGAGCGGCACCCGTGCCTCGTCAAACCCGATAGACAGATAGACTTCCCGCAGCCGTGCAGTGGTCTCTGCGATTGGATGCCGGCGGGCGGATTTATACTGGAATCGGGGGTATTTTTCACCCGCCCCAACCGGATCAATAATCTCCGGCCCTTTATTCCAGGCATGTTCAAAGTCACTGCGTGCTAATTCCCGGTATTCATCTGGACTAAATTTCATATTATTCACCGCGTGTGAGACAGACCACCCGGGACACCGGGCTTTCATCGTAGACTTCGTAATCACAGTATTTCGTAATTTCGTTTGCAAATGCCGCTACATACTCATGGGTCGGCATATGCGCACGGGTAAGCCTGTTACGCGAGTAGCCAAGATACATGTATCCCTTCACCTCGACATAAAGGGGGCCCGCATCCTGAATGAGGCGGGCGTACCCCTCCGGACTGATATCATTGAGCCCCTTGACAACCGTAATGCGTATCGCTGAACGCCTGCTTCCCAGAAGGGAGAGACTCTCTGTTACCTGCTCCCACGAGTCCTCCATCGGGCGGCAGACACGCTGGTAGGTCTCCTCGTCAGGGCCATCCAGAGAGACATAGGTCTGGTACGGACTGCATTTCCGGACCATATCCGGCCGGGTGCCGTTGGTGACAAGGAATGTCGTAAATCCGGCGTCGTTCAGGAGATCAAAAAGACGAGGCAGTTGTGAGTAGAGGGTGGGCTCTCCGGAGAGGGAGACGGCGGCCATATTCGGCGCAAGTGCCTCTTCCCAGAGTTTCCGGTCGACCACACTGTTTGCAACCGGATTGTAACCGGCAAGCGCCTTCTTCTGGAGAGGATGCAGACGCTCCATGATGACCTCCGGCGGGCACTCCTCCTCTTCCACCACCTCATACTCCATTGACCGCCAGCAGAAGAGGCAACGCTGGTTGCACTTCAAAGTCGGGGTCATCTGGACACAGCGGTGGCTCTCAATGCCATAGAACTGTGCCTTATAACACATATCCCCGCCGCGGAGGGTGCGTTTATTCCACATACATGGCTTAAGGGCCGCAGACGATCGGGGAGAAAAAAACTGATAGCCCTGTTTCAAGAGGGCCTTACATGCTTCTGACTGCATCGATACCAAGGGTTTCGAGCACTTCGCTCAGGGTATTCTGTGCCGCTCGGACGAGGGTCAGCCGGGCATCCCGCACCTCCGCCTCAGCCTTGAGGACCGGGTCGGTGTGGTAAAACGCATTGAAGAGATCCGCAAGGTCACGGGCATAGATTGCAAGATGATGCGGGCGGAGTTCATCCACCACCGTCTGCAGCACCACCGGGAAGAGCCCGATGTGCTTTGCGAGTGCAATCTCGGCATCGGTTGTGAACTCATATGCCGGGGTGAACTCCCCTGCCTTTGCAAGGATGGAACAGGCACGTGCATGCGAATACTGGATATATGGGGCACTCTGGCGTTCAAAGTCCAGCGCCTGCCGCCAGTCAAAGACCGTGCTCTTCTCCTGCGAAACACGGACAATATCATAGCGGACTGCACCGATGGCTACCGATGCAGCAATGGCCCGGCGTTCCTCCTCAGGCAGCTCGGGACGGCGAACAGTTACTTCATCAAATGCCTTCTTTGTCACCTCATCGATGAGTTCATCAGCGGAGATAAACTTCCCGGCACGGGTGCTCATGGACCCTTCCGGAAGGCTCACAAACTCAAAGAAGACGATCTCCGGTGCCGTCTCCCCCAGAAGTTTCATCGTCGCCTGCAGTTGTGCACCGATAAGCTTGTGATCTGCTCCCAGCACATCAATCAGGCGGTCAAAGTTCTCGCCCTTCCACGCGTGGTAGGCAAGATCACGGGCGGCATACACACTCGTCCCGTCTGAACGGCGCAGTACATACTCCTTCTCGAACCCGGCTTCAGTAAGATCTACTGCAAGGATGTCATCATGGGATGCTTCGGGCAGGGCCTCCACCCGATCGAGGATCCGAACCATCGAACCATCCTGTACAAATCCGGACTCCCAGACAAACCGGTCATGGGTAGCATGGAGCAGATGTAAGGTGGCCTTAATCCCTTCTGCACAGAGAGATACCGCCCGGCGGAACTTCTCCACCATCTCAGGATCTCCCTGTTCAATGAGACCCATGCGCCGGTCGATCTCTTCTTTTATTGCAGGATCTGACTCAATCGCACGGTTTGCCGCCACATAGACACGAGCAATGTAATGATCGTCTTTTTCGCCTTCATTCTGCGGAATATCAAGATAATCAAATCCCCATGATACGATTGCAATCTGACGGCCCATATCGTTCAGGTAGTACTGAACATCGATGTCATACCCGGCCTTCCGGAATACCCGTGCAAGGGTGTCACCGATGACCGAATTTCTGATATGCCCCACATGCAGGGGGCCGTTGGGATTTGCCGATGTGTGTTCAAGACATACCCGCCCCGGCACATCGGGCAGACGCCCATAGCCCGGCTGAATAGCCTCTTTAACCACACCTGCGACATATGAAGGGCCGAAGACAAAGTTGATGTACGGCCCGATGGTTGCAACCGTAATGCCCGCTTCTGCGAGCGTCTCCTCGATAGCTGCAGTAATCTCTCCTGCAATCACTGCAGGATTCTTCTTCTCTTTTTTTGCGAGCGCAAAAGCTATAGTCGATGCAAGGTCCGCATGATCCCCGCCATCGCCAAGAAGCACATCGTCTGCTCCTGTCGCATCTTTCAGGGCTGTCTCCACAGCCTGGTATGTATCCTGGTACATTTAGTATCCTGTCCTGTATCGCAGTATAGCAGCAATTCCGCCAAATGCATTGTAAAGGATTGCTCCTTCTTCAAAATCGTCAGATATGATCATCACACGCGTTGCGCTTGCGTCCGCGAGTTCTGTCAGTTCATCGATGATGTCTGTCTCTTCTTCAATATAGAGCGGTGCCGTGCACTTCGGGCAGTTTCCAAGGTCGATATCATTTGCAGACTTGCCCGGCTCTACCTGCACAGTTTCATCCTTTGCATAATCACAACTCTGGCACCTGACATGGAGTCGTTCTTTGCGCAGAGTCGCAGAGAGGAGCAGCGTATCCACTGCACCTATTTCGAGGTTCTTACGCACCGATTCCTCTCCATATGCAGAGGCGCTGTCATCTTTGATCAGTTCTTTTAAGAACCGGTCCATGACAGTCTTCTCCTTCATCACCTCAACACCACGAAGGGCATCCTGTGCATTGTCGACCAATTCTGCAAGACCGGATTCATTGGTGTATGATACGTCAAAAAGACCAATGAGGCGTTTCTGGAGTTCGTGGTGGAGGTATCCACCGTCTGCAAATTCTTCCTTTGTGGGCGTGGGGCCACCGATCAACACACCCTTGAAGCGATTGTAGAAATCCGGTTCTGCCATGAAGACATCAGTTGCGCGGTCTGCGACCTTTTTGTAATATTCATTAATAGCAATCAGGCGGAGACGCTGGAAACGCATGGCTGACTGACCACCTTTTCGCTGTTTTCCGGGAACCGTAGATGTCACACCGGAGGCTGGCTCAATGCGGTTTCCGCGCAGGAATCCAAGGAATGACTCACGACGGTCGATGACCAGAAGCCCGTACACCTCCTTTTCAACGAGCATCTGCTCCATCGGTTCGAGTTCAAAGCGCGAGGAGCACCGGTACATATAGAGCGGCACAACATCAGGAGGTTCGATGATGGTGCAGTCCATATTCGTGCGGTCGCCGCCGATCTTGATCGCCCCGCAGAAGATGGCAAGACCATGTTCTGGCGGCTTGTTGTAGTATTTCAGACGCGAAAGAATCGAGGAGATGGCACTCTGAACATTCGTGCGTGTCTGTTTGCTCTTAATATTGGAACACTGCCCGAATTCGTCACGCAGCTGGGCGGTGACATCATGTATCTGCTTGTCGGGCGGTATGTATATTGTTATCAGTTCGGTGCCGCTGCCCTCTTTCTGCTTCAGCCGTTCGAGGGTCTTTTTAAACTCATAGCGCTTTCGGGCGCTGTCCATCTCCACTTCGTCTGCCATGCTTGATTTTGCCTCCGGGTGGCAAATTGGTATTATAATTCTCTCTCAGGAACATTAAAAGGTGAGTATAGCACCGGTGATCATGGAATCAACCTCAGGGTTGATCCCGTGAGTGCCATTGAACGCCTCAAAATTCTTTGGTTCTTTCGCTGCGTTGAAGAGAGAAAGCCCGTTTTCGAACGGAATCACCGCATCCGTGGGCGAGTGAAACAGCCACACAGGTGCAGGCGATATCTCCGCCACATATGCACCGGGGTCAACGGAGCGAACGAATGCGCGAACATCTGAGTCGGTATCATCCCCAACAGAGATCTCTGAAGTTGATACACCGAAGTATCCGGCAACACCGGAGTCGATGGCTGCTGCAACTGCACCGGTCATGCCACCGTTCGATGATCCGATGATGTACACGGGCACATCAAACCGTTCTGTGAGCATCATTCTCGCGGCCACGATGTCTCCTATTGTCAGATACCACTGCGGGGTTTTACCGGAGACGAACCAGCGAAGATCCTCTGCAAGGCCACCGGTATGCCCGGCCGTTTCTCCGCCATTCCCTCGCACATCAAGGACGAGAGTTGCAATTCCTTCCTCTGCATAGGAGACCGCACGCTCCTCATGTGCTGCTGCTGCGACACCGGCACCGGGTACCAGCACCGCTGCCGCCACCGGGTCCGGGGGAGCGACGAGGAGTGCATGGACATCACCATTGTTTCCGGAGAATGTCAGGTCCGAGAGCCCGATACTATCATTGATCCCGGAGACCACGGTGGCAGCCTCAGTATATACCGGCGTGATGCCGATGATCACGAGGGCTCCTTCCTCATCAAGGGAGTAGGCAGGTGCTGCCGCCACAGTGTCAGAGGTGGTGCATCCCGCCCCCATGACCGCTGCAGTCATGCAGAAAAAAAGAACAAGCGCCATCCGCTTCATTGGCCGGTCTGCCCCCTGAAGTAATGATAGGCAAGACAGATGGTCTTCGCATCGATAATACGGCCATCCAGAATCATCTCCTCCATCTCACGGAGGGGGACCTTGACCACTTCAATCTGCTCGTCCTCGTCCATCCCGTACGCACCAGATGGAGAGAGGCCGCGGGCCTCAAAAAGATAAATAACCTCATCGGTGTATCCCGGTGCGGGGTATATCTTCCCCCGGGAGATGAGCGTGTCTGCTGCCATCCCGGTCTCTTCTATCAGTTCCCGGAAGGCAGTCTCTTCCGGTGTTTCACCGGGGTCAATCGTACCTGCGGGAGCCTCATAGATCCATTCACCGACGGCGAAGCGGTACTGCCGTTCCAAATAACAGCAGTCTCCTTCAATGGGGAGCATTGCGACCGCATGACCGGGACGGACGACACGCCGCTCCTTCACTACGCCTGACGGCAGAGTTACGGTGATAGTATCCAGCGTGATCTTCTTTTTTCCGGGAACCGGTTTCCCGGTCATTTCCGCACCTCATAGGGAATCGGATCTTCCCTGCCCACCTCACGGAAGGCTGCGAGGCGATAATAACAGGAATCACAGGTGCCACAGGCCGGTGCGCCAGAACGATAACACGACCAGGTGTCCTCATACGGCACCCCGAGGGCAAATCCCTGTTTCAGGATCTCTGTCTTGGACATATTCACAAACGGTGTCATCAACCTGATGTGCGTGGAGTCGGCAGTTCCCGTATCGATCACCCGCTGAAATGCCTCGATGAACTCCGGGCGGCAGTCCGGATACCCGGCATAATCCGAAGCCTGTACACCGATGAAGATTGCCTCAGCCCCACGGGCCTCCGCAAGTGAGGTCGCAATTGCAATGAGATTCGCATTCCGGAATGGCACATAGGTATTCGGGATACCATCCTCGCCCCCGGTATGGTCTCCTATGGTCAGTGAATCATCGGTCAGGCTGGACCCCCCGATACGACGGAGATAGTCCATATTCACCGTAAAGAATTCCTCAGCATCCAGGGATGTGGCAATTTTCCGGGCACAATCGTATTCGGTATCTTCGGTCGGCTGGCCATAGCGGAGGTGCAGGGCGATGATGCGATAGCCCATGTCTCTCGCCACATAGGCAAGCGTAGATGAATCCATCCCACCGGAAAGAAGGCATACTGCTTTCATATCACTTCATCCCAATTGATTTGTGCAGCTGCAGCTGAAAGCGTGCTGCAATTCCCTCATCCAGAATAAAATCTGCAATCTCCCGGTAATTACCCCCCCATACCGGCGAAATAAATACCGTGCCCGCAATATCATGGGACTCAATTACTCCCTGTGCATACAGGCAGTCGGTGCGGTCCATGACAACAAACTTCACGGCATCCTCCTCCCGGATGTCAGCGAGTAATGTTGGGTCTGACACCTCTCCTGATGACGGACACTTGATGTCCATGCTTATGGTGGCATATTCCTGCACTTCCGTAAAACTGAGTGTCCCGTTTGTCTCTATTTCTATGCGATACCCGGCATCCCGGAGTGCCACCAGCAGTTCTTTTAATTCCTCTTCCTGGAGCAGGGGTTCCCCGCCGGTTATAATGACATAGCGGGGCATCCCTGTAGAAACTGCTGAGACAATCTCCCGTATCGTCATATCTGTTCCCTCCCCGTGTGACTCCGGGGTATCACACCAGACACAGTTAAGATTACAACCGGCACACCGGATAAAGGTAGCCGGAAGACCCTGTCTGAGGCCCTCACCGGATATGGAAGAGAAAATCTCGATTATTTTCATATAACATCAAAGGTAAGCTGGGCATAGCAGGATGTAGATTCCCATACACGAATCTTTGTGACCGAGGCAGGTATTCCATCAGCGGTGCAGGATTCATCGATCATACCTGCAATGATACGGGCAAGGTTCTCCGACGTCGGGTCACCCTCGGTTGTGATAACTTCCTGAAATGTGGAGAGACACTCAACCATCGGATCTTTGAGATTGAGGATGACCTGATGATCAAACCGATTCACCACCTGTTTGATACAGTTGTAATCCACAAGGATCTGCGACTCAGGTTCAACATCCCCCGTTATCCATACCTCAACACGCCACTGGTGCCCATGCAGGCGGTAGCACTTGCCGGTATAATTAAGAAGGCGGTGACTTGCCTCAAAATAGGTTTCTTTGTATATTGTCATACTCATAACTATGAAACATAATGGGGGAGGATACTATTTTATGGCTGTCTTAGAGGGACTCCCCACATGGCAGAGTGTCCAACACCAGAATGCGCCCGCACCATATGGCGCGCATCACGGGGGTCAAAATGATATGCCTACGCACGACAGTATTTATTACTCACCCTGTGTAAATATATAGGCAGAAATCTGGTATGTCAGGTGACAGCGGCGGAGACGGATAGGGAATCAATCAAATACACACGTGAATCAACAATTCGGTGGAATTTTGCCATTGATTTATCCTATTCGTCTCAGTCACAATAGAATATCAATTTCGAAACCGGGCATGAATCCTCAGGTGAGCCTGTCGTTCATGCTGAAATGCGAGGAAACCTAATGGGAAATGGAAAATTTGCAGCGCGGAAATGTAAGCGCACTGCCAAGGAGAACAGGTGGCGCGACACTAACTATGCACGCCGCCAGCTCGGTCTCGACATTAAGTCAGACCCTCTTGAAGGTGCACCCCAGGGCAGGGGCATCGTTCTTGAGAAGGTCGGAGTGGAAGCAAAACAGCCAAACTCAGCTATCCGGAAATGTGTCCGTGTTCAGCTGATCAAAAACGGTCGTCAGGTTACTGCATTTGCAGTCGGCGATGGTGCCATCAACTTCATCGATGAACACGATGAAGTCACCATTGAGGGCATTGGTGGACGTCTCGGCCGTTCAAAGGGAGATATCCCCGGTGTCCGCTACCAGGTCATTGAAGTAAACAATGTCTGTCTCCGTGAAATGGTCATTGGCAAGAAGGAGAAGCCACGCAGGTGATCATGATGGCAGAGGAAGAAATTCAGGCAGATGTCGCTGTCGAAGAACCGGTCGTTGACACACCGGCTGAAGAGAAACCGGTCATTCCCGGACACCTCCTCTTCAACAAGTGGGACCTCTCAGAAGTCCAGATCAACGACCCCGGCCTGGTCCGCTATATCAGCACCCAGTCCATGATTGTACCGCACTCCTGCGGAAAGCTTGCAGGCACCCAGTTTGCAAAGAGCCACATGCTCATTGTCGAACGCCTGATTAACAAGCTCATGCAGACAGAGAACAACACCGGCAAGAAGGAACTCACCACCCGCATTGTTAAGGATGCATTTGACATCATCAACCAGAAGACAAAGAAGAACCCTGTGGAAGTTCTCATTGATGCCATTGCAAATGCCGGTCCCCGTGAAGAGACCGTCCGTCTGAAGTACGGTGGTATCAACGTCCCGAAGTCGGTCGATACCGCTCCCCAGCGCCGTGTTGACACCGCACTGATGTTCATTGCACGTGGTGTGCGCCAGGCATCTCATAAGAAGAAGAAGCCGGTCGCAAATGTCCTTGCAGACGAACTCATTGCAGCAGCAGGTGGCGATGTCCGATGCTTCTCTGTCGGAAAGAAAGAAGAACGCGAACGTGTGGCAAAGTCTGCACGCTAAAACCCAATACTATTTTAGAGAATCATTATGACGCGAAGGCGAAAAATGGTCGAGCGGGTCACAACACTGATGAGCCAGCCGGAGCATATCCGCAACATCGGTATTGTCGCACACATTGACCACGGTAAAACAACTCTCTCCGACAATCTCCTTGCCGGGGCAGGAATGATCAGCGAAGAGATTGCCGGAAAAGCATGCTGGATGGACTCCGATGAGGAGGAGCAGGCACGCGGTATCACCATCGATTCCTCAAACGTCTCGATGGTCCACGAGTATGGTGGAGAGGAATTCCTCATCAACATGATTGATACCCCAGGCCACGTTGACTTCGGCGGTGACGTCACCCGTGCAATGCGTGCGGTTGACGGCGCCGTAGTGCTTGTGGACGCTGTTGAGGGCACGATGCCCCAGACAGAGACTGTCCTGCGCCAGGCCCTGAAAGAAGGTGTCAGACCTGTTCTCTTTGTCAACAAAGTAGACCGCCTTATAAACGAATTGCAGGTTGACGAAATGGAGATGCAGATCCGTCTCGGAAAAGTCATCGACAAAGTCAACAAGCTCATCAAGGGCATGAACGAAGAGGCCTACAAGAATGGCTGGAAACTCGATGCAGCAGAGGGTACTGTCGCATTTGGTTCCGCTCTCTACAACTGGGCAATCTCCATCCCGTACATGAAGAAAAGCGGTGTCTCATTCAAAGACGTATACGACTGCTGTAAGGCAGGAGATATGAAGACACTCGCGAAGTCAAGCCCACTGTGTCAGGTCGTTCTTGATATGGTGGTAAACCATCTGCCTGACCCACTCGATGCCCAGAAGCGTCGTGTGCCGATCATCTGGCAGCACGGAGACCAGTCAACCACAGAAGGTCAGTCAATGCTCAACTGTGACCCTGAGGGTCCTGCCTGCCTGATGGTAACAGACATCTCCTTTGACCCGCACGCAGGTGAAGTCGCAACCGGACGTCTCTTCTCCGGCACCCTGAGACGCGGATCCGAGTTGTATGTCATGGGTACCGCAAAGCGTGTCAACCGCCTCACCCAGGTAGGTATCTTCATGGGTGCAGAGCGAATTGAGGTCGAATCACTCAATGCCGGAAATATCGCCGCTGTCACCGGCCTCAAAGACGCAATTGTCGGTTCCACCGTCTCAACCATGATGGAGATGCAGACCTTTGAGGATCTCAAGCACTACTCAGAGCCTGTCATGACCGTTGCTGTTGAAGCAAAGAACATGAAGGACCTCCCAAAGCTTGTGACCGTGCTTCGCCAGGTCGGAAAGGAAGACCCGACCGTTCTCGTGAACATCAACGAGGAGACCGGAGAACACCTGATTTCCGGTATGGGAGAACTGCACCTTGAGATCATCACCCACCGTATCCACCGTGACAAGGGTGTTGAGATTGTGACAACCCCGCCAATTGTGGTATACCGTGAGACGATCACCAGCACCGCAGGTCCTGTCGAAGGAAAGTCACCAAACCGCCACAACCGGTTCTATCTTGAATTTGAACCTCTGCCCGACGATGTCGTACAGAAGATCAAAGACGGAGATATCTCCATGAATCTCCCGGCACTGGAACGCCGTGACGCACTGCTTGAGGCAGGCTTTGACAAGGACGAGGCAAAGAGCCTTGTCGCAATTGAAGCAACCAACATGTTCTTCGACATGACCAAGGGTATCCAGTACCTGAACGAGACCATGGAACTCGTCCTCGAAGGATGGCGCGAAGCTCTTGCAGGCGGCCCTCTTGCAGATGAGCAGGTCCAGAACGTGAAGATCCGCCTTGTGGATGTCAAGCTCCACGAGGACGCCATCCACCGTGGCCCGGCACAGGTCATCCCTGCTGTTCGTGGTGCAGTGAAAGGCGGTCTTCTGATGGCCGGCGATTCACTCCTCGAGCCCATGCAGATCATCCAGATCACCGTCCCACAGGACCACATGGGCGCAGCAACCGCACAGATCCAGGGACGTCGTGGTCAGGTCTTTGACATGAAGTCCGAGGGTGACACGATCACTGTTGTCGGAAAGGCACCGGTCGCCGAACTCTTCGGGTTCGCAGGCGACGTACGATCCGCAACAGAAGGACGTGCTATGTGGTCTACAGAATTCGCCGGATTCGAGACTGTGCCCGCTGGCATGCTCAAGGAAGTAGTAAAGGAGATCAGGAAGCGCAAAGGCCTTAAAGAGCAGATTCCTGAACCTGCAGACTACCTCGCATAATCTTTTTTTCTGATAGTACCCCGTAACATCGGAATGGATCTGTTTCCATCGGCGAGGATCGTATTGATTTTGATATCTCCCGCCAAGAATGTATAGAGAGATATCTATGAACTATCAGTTTGCACGCAGGCTTGACGCTGCACCGGAGTCATTCCTTGACCGGCTCTTTGCGGTATCACGGGACCCGGAAATCATCTCCTTTGCAGGAGGCCTCCCGATGACCTCCCTCATAGATGTGGCAGGCATCCGCGATGCCGCAGCGGCCGTCTTTGCAGATGAAGGGGAGGCGGCCCTCCAGTATACGACCACCGACGGCTACCTCCCCCTGCGGGAATATATCGCCGGACGTTACCGTTCACGCCTGGGGCTTCCCGCCACCGCAGGTGAGATACGTATCACAAACGGCTCCCAGCAGTGTCTGGATCTGATTGCAAAGATATTTGTTGACCCCTCCACCGTGGTCGGGATGGAACAACCCGGCTATCTTGGGGCAATTGAGGCCTTTAGTTACTACCAGCCCCGCATAAAGACAGTGCAGGTCACCGAAGAGAGTCCTGATATGAAGGCTTTTTCCACCCTCTGCAGGGAAGAAAAACCCGTTTTCTTCTATGGCATACCAAACTTCCAGAACCCGTCCGGGACCGCATACAGCGATGCCGCCCGGAGAACATGCGCGGAAATATGCCAGGAAACAGAGACCATCTTCTACGAAGACGATGCCTTCGGTGAACTTGCGTTTGACGGGCGCCCCCGGATGCCGGTAAAGAAGTACGCCCCGGAATGTGGGGTGATGAGCGGATCATTTTCCAAGACTGTCTCACCGGGGATGCGTATCGGCTGGGTCTATGCGCCGGGCCCCGTCATTGAAAGATTCGATGCCGTCCGACAGGCAGCGGACCTCCACCCGAATGCACTTTCACAGGCAGTAATGCATCGCTACCTCACCACCCATGACTATGATGGCCATCTCAGACAGGTGCGGCGGGTCTATGAAACAAACTGCCGGCAGATGTGCGATCTCTTAGATGACCTCCTGACGGACATCACCCACACAACACCGGAGGGCGGTATGTTCATGCTTGCCACCATGCCGGAAGGAAAGGACTCGATGGCCCTTTTCCATGCCTGTCTTGCTGAGAAGGTGGCAGTGCTCCCGGGTGTGCCGTTTTATGCGGAAGGCGGCGGTCACACTACATTCCGCCTGAATTTCTCCACTGCTACGGAAGAAGAAATCAGAGTGGGAATGACCCGTCTGGCACGTGCATACCGTAACAGCAACAGATAAAACCCTGCATTAATTTTTACAACAGGAGTTATCATACAAAGAATATTTCATCTACTCTGCCTCATATTTTTATAGGAACATGGCCACGTGCTACAGTATTCAGGAATTGATGCGAATGATCGCCACTGCTGCGGGTTCAATCGCAGACACAGTGTCTGACAGGGAAGGACAGCGGTTTATGCAGGCACTTCTGACCTCCGACCGAATCTATGTTGCGGGAGCCGGACGCTCAGGACTTATTGCCAAGGCATTTGCCATGCGGCTGATGCATCTTGGGATGGAGAGCTATGTGGTTGGTGAGACAATAACTCCTGCAATGGAGAAGGGTGACCTGCTTGTAACCTTCTCCGGGTCGGGCGAGACCCATTCCATCACTGACATCTGTAAAACCGCCAAGGCAGTTGGCGGCACTCTGGCCCTTGTCACATCACGCGGGGAGTCGTCCATGGCAAAGACAGCAGACCTGACCGTGGTTCTTGACAGCCGACAGTATGATGACAAAGGACTCTCCTCTGACTTCGCCATCCGGCAGATAACCGGCGAACACCGGTCCGGTGCAGCATACAACCCAAAGGCTCCCACAGGTTCACTCTTCGAGACTGCGGCGATGATCTTCTCAGATGCTGTCATACTGGAACTTATGGATCTGCGTCACACCGCGAAGAATGAGGTTGAGGAAAACTACTCAAATATCCAGTAATATCCATTTTTTCACAGCAACGCACGATAAATCTGAGGGGAAAAAATACGGGACACCTCGTTGCCAAAGATCTCTTCTTCCCAGTGACGGATCTGCCGGCAGAGGTCTGTATCTGCAAAGTACACCGCCTGATAATGTCGCCTCAGAAGGCGTTCCAGATCACGGCCTTTGATCTGCTCACCATCGCGCAGCGAATAGCGCATGTTGATATCGCGCAGAAGGACACAGATCAGGTCATGACCGCGGCAGATATGCCACGGATACTCAAAGTAATACCCTCCGGAATTACGTACCAGACCCTCAAAAATGTCTATGAATTCTTCTCCCCGGTCTGCATTTTTCTCAAGAATCACCTGTTTCATCGCTTCAATATCACATTCAAGCGTTTCAGCATTGACAAACCGGGAAAAGGTATCGCGTTTCTTGCAGTTGATATGCTTAAACGTGATATTGAGACCGGCCTCGTTATTCACAAAGACCGCAAGTCCCAGATAGCGGGCTGCCCGTGTCAGTGCCGCCCGGAGGTCTCCCTGGCGCAGTGATCCATAGGCCTTTTGGGCAAAGGTCTGCGGCAATGCGACTGTCTCAATGTGTTCAATAACGTTCTCAAGCGCACCGGATGCAACGAGCATCGTTTCCAGATCATGGGTGTCCGTCCGAAAGATGTTCTCTCTCACCTCCGATGAACGGTCGAAGAGAGAATAATCGCTGTCTATGATACCAATGATACGTCGTTCTCCCCCGCCTCCATCATCTCCCGTTTCGTCTGCAACGGGCTGTGTATCACCCATACAGACCCCTTTTACAACCTCGCAGACATTCTCCTTTGAGTTTGCAATCCGCAGAATACAGGCATCACTGTTAAAGCACCGGTCATACACCTCCAGATCATAGGGCCCTTCGGTTATCACAAATACCTTCCCTCCCATTCCGGGATACGTCATCTCCATCGTCTCAATCGAGCCCCGGATCTCTTCGGGGTCAGCCCAGATATCTTCAAGACGATAACCGGCGAACCGGCGGTTTTTACCCTTCATCCGGATAGTTCCCTGATAGGTCTACGGTATTGTCCCAGTGCGTATGAATCAGCTGCGGCGAATGAGTGGCAAGGATGAAATCCGAACCAGTGATGCCTATGATACCCAGGATGGTGTCCAGAAACTGCCGCTGCCATACCACATGCAGAGAGATCTCCGGTTCATCAATAAGCACCAGCGTGCCGGGGTCAGTCTTGAATATAAGGTCGTAATACATGACCAGCTGATTTTGTTCACCGGAAGAGAGCGCTTCCGGAGGGACCGGGTCGCGCCCCATGAACTTCAGGAGGAACCCACTCTCGATGTCAACCGTGAAGTCGATATTTAAAAAGAGCGTGTTGATGATCTCCTCTAACAGGTCAATCTTTTGTTTTAACCCTCCGAATATCTGGTATTTTTCGCGGGAATCTGCGATATACAAATATATTGCTGTTTTTATACCAGGATCATCCGGAATTCTTCCGGGCGTGATCATCACATCCCCGTCATCAAGCCGGGTATATGGCAGAAACCCGAGTGTCTCAAATGATTCCCGCTCTTTCTGTAGAGAGAGAAGATCGGTCTCAATCTCTGCTGCCGAAGGAATTAACTCGCCGTCCCCCAGTGCCTGCAGATATCGGGCGGGGTAGGTGGCATCAAGTTCCTGCGCAATTGAGGCATAATCTGCGAGAAGTGCCTGAATACGCCGTATGATATCATCCGTATACGCAAGAATGGTAAGTTCATATGCACCCTCGTGGTTGCGATCATAACTGGCCAGTAAATCACCACATATACCTTTCCTATGGTTTGGATCATGCCAGAGACGCTGAGCAGAGATATATTTCACCGGCACAGGGGGGATTATTCCTGCAAGTTCTGCAGATACCGTCTCGCTGTCGTAGTCACCATCCCTGAGCACAAAGTGCCGTCCTTTTCCGTCCACACCCTGTGTATAGGTGAACGATATGTCTATTCTCAACGGAAACTGTGAACGTTGTTGTTTTTCAACATGAAGGGTGTCATGGATATCAGGAATCGTGCAGTCATCCCGGATAAATTCAAGTTCGACTGACCCAAAGGGCAGAATCCTGAGTTCATCGACATTGCCCATGAAGATAGCACGGAGTATCCGAAGGATAGTCGTCTTCCCATACCCATTCGGCGCTGTGATTATCGAGAGAGAATCTTTTGGGAATAAAGAGATATCGTGGGTCAGTTCACCAAAGAGGCCTTCGACACGTATTCGTGAGAGATGAATAATATTGCTGCGTAAGGGTGTCCCCCGTGTGAGAGAATCGACAATATGGCCCAGCATCTCACCGCCTGACGGCGTATGTTCCAGAGGCACCTCTACCCAGCTGCCGGTAAATGTCTGCCTGACCGCATCGATATATCCACCATAATCCTCACGGTTACCAAGGAATATTACGGAATCATATCCCAGAAGACCATCATACTCGGCGTTTTCCCTGATGGTATCAAATTCAAGGCTGTATTCCCCAAATTCATCATTATGATAATTGCGAACTTCATCATCCGGCATGAGATAGCCAAAGTTCGGTGAGAGAATCGCCCAGTCCTTTGGATAGTGGGTACGGGCGTACTGTGCACACCGGCGGGCAAACCGACCGGTAAAGGCATCACGCGCCCGTACGGCATCAGGGGGATTTCTGCCGGGTACATCCCAGACTTTCTCCTTTCCTGCAGGTGTTACGAGGAGGGTCTTGAGTGACATAGGTACCCCGATATTTGACCTGAGGAGATATTATGCTGTGCCTGAGAGTGGAGAAAAACAGACCAAACTCAAAACCGTTTTTCCCATCAACCGGCACCACCTCCTTTCTCCCACGTGTTTTATTTTCACACCGCACCGCAATAGTTCAAATACCCCGTTATGAAAACACCTATACCAGCACCCGGGGAGAGGAAAACAGATATGCGCAGAACAGAGACCCGACGAATTATCCTCCATGTGGACATGGACAGTTTCTTTGCGTCCGTGGAAGTCCGGGAAAATCCTGCTCTCAAAGGTCTGCCGGTCGTCGTCGGTGCCGACCCAAAAGGGGGGACGGGGCGTGGCGTGGTCTGCACCTGTTCATATGAAGCGCGTCGCTACGGCATCCGGAGTGCGATGCCCATCAGTGAGGCATACGTCCGGTGCCCGGAGGCGGTCTACCTGCCGGTCAGCCATGACCTCTACCGGGAAGTCTCCGGGGACATCATGGATGCCATCAGACCTTTTGCGGATGCCTTTGCTCAGGTGAGTGTCGATGAGGCCTACTGTGACATCTCATCATGCGGCACATATGCCGCTGCCGAAGAGATCGGAACAGAGATCCGCCATCTTGTCAAAGAGCGACAGGGGATCACCTGTTCGGTTGGCATCGGCCCGAATAAGACCATCGCAAAGATTGCATCCGATTTCAACAAACCGGACGGGATGACCATCGTCCACCCGGATGATGCCGCAGCATTCCTTGCACCTCTTCCGGTGAGAAAGATCCCCGGTATAGGAAAAAAAGCGGAAGAACGACTTGCATCCCTGGGCATCGCCACAGCAGGAGAACTTGCAAAAGCAGACCCCCTCCGCCTCAAAGACGTTCTCGGGAA
Organism: Methanogenium organophilum; assembly: GCF_026684035.1. Taxonomy (NCBI): domain Archaea; kingdom Methanobacteriati; phylum Methanobacteriota; class Methanomicrobia; order Methanomicrobiales; family Methanomicrobiaceae; genus Methanogenium; species Methanogenium organophilum. The sequence continues at coordinate 1,501,710 of NZ_CP113361.1, read as the reverse complement.
ATGGGGGGGTGTCATGCATGCGAAAGCAAATGGTATCGACAATACTCCTGTCTCCGGCAGGGGAGAGCGCAAATCCATCGGGAAGGAATACACCTTTCCTGAGGATGTGACAGACAGGGAACTACTCTGCAGGAATCTTGCCATACTCTCTGCAGAGGTCTGCAGACGCCTTCGTAAGGAGGGAGGACGGTGCCGCACCGTCACGGTGAAAATCCGCTACCGGGGTTTTACCACCCGGACGAAGGCGTTCTCATTTGCTCATGCAACCAATTGCGAGGATGCCATTCTCCATACAGCAGAATCACTTCTTCTTCCGTTTCTCACCAAGACACCGGTCCGCCTAATCGGGGTGTCGGTCTCCGGACTTGAGCGCACGTGTTCCGGGCAGATGACACTGGATATGTTCTCCGGTGGTTCCAACCGGATCTGAATGCCAGGGACAATCCCACATATCAGTGGAAAATTACGACAATATCTCCATTCTAACGACAACGCCCCATTCAATCCAATTCCGGACAATAATTCATACAAATATGCCAGTATGAATATGGTATGTCCATCTTTGGGGGTTAGTACAATAACCGATGATAAAAATCCTAATATTGATGAAAAATTCAACTATACGTATGCAGCCTTCCCGGACAATGTTCGTTCTTCTCATCATCGGATGCCTTGCCTGCACCATACCAGCGGTATCCGCACTCTATACGTTTGAAGGAATTCCGCTCACCGTGACCGCACAGGGAGAAGTGGAAGGCGACATTCTGACCTTCGGCACCTACGGGCTCTCCGAACCACCCGTCGATGTGACCTTCACCCTCCCCGCGGACCCCACGTGGGCCCGGGTGTACACCGCCGTCTGGGGCGGAACGGAGCAGTACTCCGGGTGGACAGCGATCACGATAAACAATATCAAACAGACCAAATTCACCCTGTACGGCGAAGATGATATCCAGGAGAATGTCTATTCCTCCAGTCACGGCACCTATTTCATCGCCACCGACGCGAGCGATCTCCTCCATTCCGGGAAGAATACCGTCCGGGTGACGACCAGCAGGGGAGAAGAAGGGAATTCCCTCGACGGACGGGTATATGCCGTCATGGTGGTGGCCGCGGTTCCGACGGTGGACGGCCATGTCACGCAGTACTGGGTTGCCGAGGGGAATGAGAACCTGCACGGCGAAGGGTGGGCCGGAACGAACCCGACCCGGAAGGACAGTGCCTCCTGTTCGTTCACCGACGCCCGCACCGGCGGCGTAACGGAGGCATCCCTGACCACCCTGATGCTCGCATCCAACGAGGGGCAGCCGGACTATATCTCCTTCAACGGAGCAGACCTGGGCAGCCCGCTGTCATCCGGCGGTGACGGTCCGTCCCCGTATGACGTCAGCAACGAGATCTCCTTCGACGCGACCGGCGGCGACGGCACACCATCACGCTATGTAGACTGCGAGGTATTCGATGTCACAGGCGCATTCGGTACAACAAACACCGTGACCTTCGAGCGGGGACGGGACCTCACCGGAGACGGTGCCATGGATACCACCGGTGACGTAATCGAGGCGGAGGACTACATTCATCCGGTCTGTGCCATCCTCACGGCGGAGCGGGACGGTACGGCCGGGGGGCCGGTCTTTGTCGCAGAAGAGCCGGTTGCAGAGAATGCCTATGACGGGGAAGAGGCCATGGCACGGGTAACCGTCAGAAACTATGGGTTCTTCTCTGCAGACCCGGTGCAGGTCACCGTGCTCCTTGACGGTACGCCCGTCGGAGAAGAAGAGATAGCAATCGGGCCGGACGGGATCGGCGAGGCATCGGTCTCCTGGACTGCGTCCTCCGGAACCTATGCCCTCTCGGCCACCGTGGAGGGAGGCGGATCTGTTGTCACATCCCCGGTGAAGACGCTCACCATCGGCACCCTCCCCGACCTCTCGGTGCAGGCAGCACAACCGGTGCGGGCAGATGCTTCCGGGACGGCGCCGGAAGCGACCACGTCCCCCGCCCCTCTGCTGTCTGCCCTCCTGGGAATCGGATGTGCAGGGGCCGCCCTTCTCAGGGGCAGGACCAAAAACACGATTGCCGTCGTCCTCTGTATTGCCTGTCTCCTCATGATCCCTGCAGGAGAGATTCTTGCCACCCCTGCATCTGCCGCTGCATTTGCCGAATACACCCTGCCGGTGACCGTCACCAACGGCGGGGGGAGCGATGTCCAGGAGTGCATGATAACCGTATACCTGGACGGGGAGAAGGCGGCAGTGCGCCTGCTGGATGAAGGCGTTCCTGCACACGGAAGCCGCACCACCTGGATTCCGCTCTTCACCACACCGGGCACCCACCAGGTGACTGTCATGGTCAACGAAGACCAGACTATTAAAGAGTCTTCCTATACAAACAACCGCAAGGAGGATTCGTTTGCCTTCCCATAGGCGGAACCTGACAATAATGATTCTCATGGCCGTGCTCCTCACTGCACCGGCCACGGCTACCTATGCGGGTGACCGCCCGCTGGAGAATGTCTTTCATGAGGACATAACCGGCGGCTACATCTATACTACCGGAAACAGCACGTACAGCGGCACACTCGCCCCGGGAGAGAGATGGCCAGCGGAGATGGACGTCACCCTCCCCAAAGACGCCGCCCCGGTATATACCCGGCTCTTCCTGTACTGGGCATGGAGCAAAGACGGGCAGGTTGCCACGTACCCGAACCTTACTCCCGCACTGACGGGAGCGGACATCCTGGGCGATTCTCTCACCCGCTACACCGATACCAAGGGATTTGTCAGCAGAAACGACTTCTTCTCCGGCATGGACGCATACACCGTCACCGGCCTCACAGGAGGGGATAATCCCCTGACACTCACCGTCACGAACACCCACCCGGCGAATGCCACCGTGGTGCTGCAGGGGGCGGGCATCCTCTGCGTCTATGAGGCGGGGAGCGGTACGAGCGGTACAATATGGGTGAACGAAGGGTGCGATATGCTCTATAGCAGCTATGGCGTTACGCCGGAGATGGCCACCGCCACCATCATCTTCCCCGGTGAGGTGGAGAAGGGGACGACGGCATCCGCCACCCTGCATCTCGTCGCACCGTCAGCGGGGTACACCAGCGCCAACACCCCGGACAAAAATGCCATCATGGTGAACCGCCCGGCGAAAAGCACCATGCCCGAATTCTTTGATAGAATTCTCTCCATGCTCTTCCCCGGATATAACGGATGGGAGTGGTCGGACGGATTCTCCTCCGACGAGGTACACCAGGTAGGAGAAGATGTCCGGGATATCACCCCGTACCTGCAGGCGGAAGACAACACCGTCGCCGTACTGGACAACGGAGATTACCTGCTGCTCACGAACGGCATTCTATGGATTGAAAGGACGGCAGACTGATGGGAGAAACGATACTGGAAACAATCCGGCTTGTCCGGACCTATGGAGGCGGGGTGCAGGCACTGAATGGCGTCTCCATCCGGGTACCGAAAGGCGAATGCACCGCCATCGTCGGAAAGAGCGGGAGCGGTAAAAGTACACTTATGAATATTATCGGCTGCCTTGACGCCCCGACATCCGGGGAAGTTCGCATCCGCGGCATCCCGGTGGATTACACGGATACCGCCCGGCTCATCGACCTGCGGCGCAACGAAATCGGGTTCGTATTCCAGCAGTTCAACCTCATTCCCCACCTGAGCGCACAGGAGAATGTCGAGTATCCTCTGCTCTTCTCCTACCGCCCGGAGAAGGAGCGGCAGGAAAGTGCTGCTGCACTCCTTGCCCGTGTCGGGCTTGAGCACCGGGGCAGCCACTATCCCGGCGAACTCTCGGGAGGAGAGCAGCAACGGGTTGCCATCGCCCGGTCACTCATCAACGGGCCCGCGGTGGTCCTTGCAGACGAACCCACCGGCAACCTCGACTCACGTACGAGCGACGACATCCTCGATCTAATCTACGAGATCAACCGGACGGAGGGAACAACCTTTCTGATCGTCACGCATGACGCGGATCTTGGGAAGCGGGCCGACCGGATGATCACCATTCACGACGGCAGGGTGGTGGACTGATGGGGCAGGGCATCGATTTCGCCCGCATCTCCGGCCGTCAGATCCTCCGGAGACGCACCCGCCTCATCCTCACGATCCTCGGCATCGCCGTGGGTGTCGCGGCCGTCGTGGCCATCGTCTCCCTGGGGGAGGGAATCCGTGCGCATTCCATCGAAATGATCAGCGAACAGTCGGATCTTACTCTCATTACCGTAACGGGTGACGTGCGCGACGGAGCGATCATCCCGCTAACGGCCGCAAAGGCGTCCGCCCTCAGGAACATTGCGCATGTGAACGGGACGGCACCGGTGATAACAGCGGACCTTGCAACGCCCCATCAGACTTATGTGGGGGCCGCGGGGATTGCGTGGGAGGATTTTTCCGCGGTGTTCGGGCCGGAATTCAGCAAAGGCACGGGCTACGATGAGACGACCGACAGCGCAATCCTGGGAAGCGAAATTGCAGAATCATTGCGGAAATACGAAGGTATCCGGGTCGGCGACGACCTTACCATCCGCATCCGGGAGTATGACGCATCCGGGGCACCGGTCGACACCGAGGTGGTCTTTCCTGTTGCAGGCACCCTCCGTCCCCGTGGCGATATGTTCGACACCCTGCTCGTAACGGACACCGCACGTGTGGAGGAATGGCGGGAGGGATACGGGGCATATGATGTCATCTACCTGCGCGTGGATACCCCAGGGCATGTGTTTGCCGTTGCTGAAGATGTCCGCGGATTGGGACTGGAGGCACAGGGACCATTTGAAGAAATTGAGGCGGTCAACCGGCTGATGGACGCGGTCATCATCATCCTCTCGTTTTTCACCGGGATCTCGCTGATCATCGGCGCGATGATGATCATCAACACGATGATGGTGACGGTCTATGAACGTACGCGCGAGATCGGGATTACGATGGCACTGGGGGCGTCGCAGCGGCATGTGCTCACCCTTATTCTCCTCGAATGCCTCTACATCGGCATCCTCGGCGGCATTGCGGGAGATATCCTGGGCATTCTCCTCTCTGTGGGGATCAATACCCTCGGTAAATCCTTCATTATTTCGCAGCTGGGCACCGGATTTTCCGGATTCGCCGATGCCGACATCACGCTCGTCACGCCGGCCCTGCTTGCGGGAGGACTTGTCATTGCCGTAACGCTCTCCCTCCTGGCGGGCATCTATCCGGCACTGAAGGCAGCCCGCCTCAATCCGGTGGACGCCATCCGCCGGGGATTATGATACACCAAACCAAAATCAATCACACACAATAATAGAAATACACTTTTTTGTATTACGCCAACAGTATGATACTCAGAATACCGGTGACGCCATGAATCAGTACCACGTATCCGCAACAAACCAGATTCCAGGTATCCCGGGAGTCATGTTATTCCTGGGCCTTCTTCTCATGGTTTCCATAGCAACCCCCGTTTCGGCAGACAACTACGTCGGAGGTATCCCCCTCGATACCGTGGATGAGGGAACGGTATCGGGAGGCGTCTGGATCGATTCGTACTACGGGATGAGCAATACCGCGCCGGTGACGGTGGAAAAGCGGTATTCTCTCCCCGAATACTCTGCTATCCGCTGGGCACGCCTGTATGTCACCGTTTACTGCGGCAATATGGAAAATAACTATGCAGGGGCGGCAACGATCGAATTCGACGGGGGAACCGGATATTCACAGATCGGCACGGAATCCCTCAATGTCCCCTACACCTTTCCCGGGACGGGCGGGACAGGGCCTGTGGCAGTGAACGCCCACTGTGACCGGGTGACGAGCGACTACCTGATGTGGTATGATGTAACCTACCAGATCACGGGAGAAGAAGTGGGGGCACGGGTCAGTACAGCATATACCGATGCGCAGTTCGACGGTCGTATCAAGATCATTACGCTCGTGGTGGCATACGATGACGGGGACGGTGATTCGGTGCGATACTGGATCATGGACGGACAGGACACCGATTCCTATCACTCGGAGGAAGAACTGGGGGAGGATTATGTTATCCATGCCACCTTCCCCACGGGAGTTCTTCATCCGGAAGAGGAATGGGCCGAAGCCCGGCTGCAGAATGTCCATCTCGCGAGTGAAGATGCCACGTACACCCTGAATGAGGACGAACCGACGGACCTCATCACCTCCACCAAAGGTAGTTACTGCGGCTACAATAAATGGGATGTCTCCGGCATCATCACGCCATGGGAGGACGCCACGCTCTCCTGCGACCGCACCGACAGCTTCTATAAGATCTTCCTCGCCGCCCTCTCTGTCCGGTATCCGGAACAGGAGACCGGCACTCTCACCGTGACCTCCTCTCCGCCGGGTGCGACGATCCTCATCGACGGGGAAGAGACGGAATACACCACCAACACAACCATCCCGGGTATGTCGGTGGGGTCATATGCCGTAAGCGTGGCGTATCCGTCCTATGAGGAGGCAGACGAACAGTGGATCGACATCACTGCTGACGCGGAGACAACGGCCCATTTCAATCTCAGGCCGCTGACCGGCAGTCTTTCCGTCACCTCCGAACCCTTAGGGGCGCAGGTCTTCATCGACGGAGAAGACTCGGGACAGACGACGGAGGCCTTCCTCGAGGACGTGATCATCGGGGACCATACCGTCTCCGTGCGCCTCAACGGGTATGCTGAGGCACGGGAGACGGTCACGGTCAGTGAAGGGGAGAACACGGATGTCTCCTTTACCCTCACTCCGGAGAGCGGAACGGGAGGGACGGGAAACAATTACGATGACGAAGATACGGAGGCCACCGGGTATACAGGAAAAGAACTCACCACACGCACCCCCATCACATTCAGGGGAGAAGTTGTCACCATCCCCTTCGGCACCTACACCGGTCTCATCGAACGCGACACCACCTCCCGGTTCACCTGGGAGCTCCCCCGCATGCCGTCCGAAGAACCGGTACTGGCACGCCTCTTCCTCTACACCACCTGGGGACATCACGCCGATGAGAAGTCGGGGACAGAAGTGGATCTCATATCTTCGCTGGACAATACCAAAATCACGCCGGATGTCATATATACGGACAGAAAGGGAGAAGGCGTATACGACTATATCCTCTCGACCCGCTGCTTCAACGTCACGGATGCGGTCCGGAAGAAGGGCGCCGGGGACTATCAACTCTCGGTCAAAAACACCGGCAATCCGGGGGAGGTCTGCGCCCTTTACGGTGGGGTCATCGTTCTCTTTTATGAAAATGTGTCCGCCCCCTTACGTACTGCCTGGCTTGCCGAAGGGTGCGATGCAATCATCGCTGATGAAGGGGCAGAGATTACCCCGGATGCGGCAACGACGGCAATCTCCTTCCCTGGTGAGATCGATACGGACGGCATCACTGCCGCAGACCTGACCGTCATCAGCACGGCAGCCACCGGAAAGGGCGATGACGCAAACCGGGTCTTCTTCAATGACTGGGAGTACTACAATGTCCTGACCGGCGGATCATCGGGCATCAGCCTGTGGACGGAGTCCGTGACGCCCTTCCTCCGCACCACGGCCAACGGAGCGCAGGTACAGAGTGCACTGATGGGTACAACCGGAGACTACCTGGAAAACCGCAATGCCCTCCTCGTACTCACCCATGCCGCCACGGCATCCAATGTCTCGGTAGTCACGTCTCCGGAGACCGGCACATCGGAGAAATCCGGCAGCACGGCTTCAGCAGATAAAGAGACCTTCACGCTCCCCGCCGCAGGCGACCTTCTCCACGCGGCCGAACTCAGGTCGGGAGACGGACAATGCACGCTCTATATCCGGGAAGGGACACGTCTCGTCGATGCCGACGGGGCGACCATCAGTATGGTTACGATTCAGCAGAGAAGCAGCCTCCCCGGCGGAAACCCGGTATGGACCTATTCCCTCACACCGGCAGACGCAACGGCGGACATCCCCCTTATCCTCGAAGTAAAAGGCGAAATCTGCACCTCCGGCGGCACCGTCATGCTGAAACGGTACGATACGGATTCCGGCGAATGGAATGATGCCGGAAGTACGTCCGTTGAAGACGGGGTTGCAACACTATCAACCGACCGTCTCGGCACCTATACGGCGGTCTGCATTACAAAAGAGCCGTCCGCCGGGGACAAAACGTGGGGAGGAATCCTCTCCGGTCTCTCAGACATTCTCTTCGCGATTCTTCGTTTCACCGGCATTTCGGGAGTTCTGAATATCTCTGAGTCACCCGGTGATCCGGAAGAAGCGGCCCATATCCCATCCGTAGCATCCGGTTCGCCGAAGTCACCATCCACTGAAATCCAAATAGCTGAAGAGACCTTCATCGACTATCGAAACGGAACCTACGACCTTACGATCCTCTCCAATCCTCCGGGGTCACTCGTGATGCTGGATGGCATCTATACCGGAAAGACAACGCCCTGCATTCTTGTGGACACACGAGGAGGAATGCATTCTGTCTCGGTCTCTCGAACGGGGTTTCTGGAGTCTGAAGAGACACTTGCCGTCTCCGATAACAGTGAAGTTCGATTTGATCTCACCCCGGAATCCGCCAAACTGAATACCCTCAAATTCGAAGGGTTTGTACCGTACGGATACGAAGACGGTATCGGAGGGGTGTATGTGACATCGCATCCGGATGGTGCAGATATCTATCTGGACGGGCGAAACACCGGTCTTACAACCCCGGAGGTCATCATGGGACTCAAGGAGGGGCGGCATACCATCAAGGTCCGGAATGATTTGGCGGAGTATCCGTGCGACATCAAGAAAGTCTGGATCTATCCTGGCGCAATCACCGGGGTCACGTTTGACCATGCCTACATCACAACACACACGATCACGCTCTCATCGGATCTCTATCAGGACGAGGATTTCACCATTAACGGCAGGTATCCCCAGTATACCTTTCCGGCAGAGGTGGAAGTGAGCGGTGTGCTTCCATATATCACCATTCGGCATAACGGATCATACATCACACAGGATGGCAATATCTGGCGGGATGGGGATTCGATATGCATCAGCTCTGAGGACATGAGATTCGGCACCGCACGGATCACTTCCGAACCTCTCGGTGCTGAGATATTCGTGGACGGATTCCCTACCGGCATGCACACCCCCTATACGATTGCAAACCTTTCAGAAGGAAGGCATACCATCTCGGTCTCACTCCCCGGCCACCTGCCTGACGAAGAAACGCTGCACCTTGTCCCCGACATCCATCCAGTAGATGCCGAAATTTCGTTCCTCCTTGAGCCATATCCATACGGTAGCCTTAGCATCTCAAGCGAACCGGAAGGGGCTAAGATCTATCTCTACAACAAGTATACCGGCAAGAAGACCCCGGCGGAATTCCGGTACATGGACATCGGCAGCATACCGGTGCGGCTGGTATCCGCCGAGGGAACGGCAACCGTGGAAAATGCGATCATCAATCCCTATGAGACCGCAAAATATCATGTGAATATCACCCCGTCTGAATAATCAGACGGGAAAAATCATTTATGATAATTGCAGACCAGCAGTTCCCGTTGAAAAGAAAAGAGGATTCTACTCCTTCTCACAGAGCCGTCCGTCTCGCAGGACGCCCACCCGGTCGGCCATAAATCCGACCACATCACGATCGTGGGAGATGAAGAGATACCCCATCCCGCGGTCTTCCCGAAGGTCCCGGAGTAGCCGCAGGATCTGTGCCTGCACGGATACATCCAGGGCCGAGGTCGGCTCGTCCAGGAGGAGGTACTCCGGTTCGAGCAGAAGAATCCGTGCAAGGACGAGGCGCTGGTTCTGTCCACCGGAGAGCTGCGTCGGCGTCCGTGCAAGGACATCGGGGGTGAGGCCCACCTGATCGAGGGCATCTTTTATCACCGCGCTATGCTCCCGTGCGGGCACACGAATCAATCTGAGCACATCGGATAGCGATCGTGCGGTCGGTTTTTTCGGGTTCAGGGCGGCGGTCGGATCCTGGAACATCACCTGCACCCCCCGCCGGAAAGCGGCGAAGGCAGATCGGTCCATACCTTTCAGCGGAGAACCCTGATAGACAACTCGCCCCTCACGGGGCGTCTCCAGACCTGCCATCACACGTGAGAGGGTCGATTTTCCCGAACCGGATGCACCCATCAGCCCGTAGGTCTCCCCCTGCCTGAGTTCGAGGGTAACATCGTCGAGGATCCGCCTGCCGGGAGGCGAGAGGATTCCGGGACGATAGGAGACAGTAATTCCTTCGGCCTTCAGCGGCATCGCCAGCACCTCACGGACTGTTCCCCGGAGACGAAGAGCGGGGGATGTTCACCGGTGCAGCATTCCAGACGGTCCGGGCAGCGCGGGTGGAACCGGCAACCTCCCGGAAGGGCAACGGGCGACGGGGCCAGTCCCGGTACAGGGACAAACCCGTTTTCCGGGAGGCTCCCCACAAGCCCTCGTGTATAGGGGTGCAGGGGAGAGGAGAGCACCGTTTCAGGCGACCCCTCCTCCACCACCTCTCCTGCGTACATGACGGCAATGGTGTCGGCCATGGCACGCGCCACTGAAAGATCATGGGTTATCAGGAGCAGAGCGGACCCGGCACCGGACAGACGACCGCCAAGTTCGGCGACGACCCCGTCCACCCGCTCCCGGTCAAGCCCCTTTGTCGGTTCATCGGCGATAAGGAGATGAGGATCGAGCACCGTTGAGGCCGCTGTTACGAACCGCTGGTTCATCCCGCCCGAACTCTGGGAGGGATAGAGCGCCATTACTGCTTCCGGGTCTGGAAATCCCAGGCGGGAAAGAACGCGGGATGCCGTGCCAAGACTTTCCTCTTTCCCCACCCGCCGGTGAAGGCGCAGGGGTTCGGCCACCTGCCTGCCGATCCGGTGAAGAGGGTTGAGGGCAAGGGAGGGGTTCTGGAATATCACGCCGATACCCGCTCCGCGGATCTTCTCCATCGCCTGCTCATCAAGGGACAGAAGATCCGTATCCTGAAACCGGATGTTGCCCTCAACCTCTGCTGAAGGTGGCAGGAGACGGGCGATGGCATGGGCAACGACCGACTTGCCGCACCCGCTCTCCCCGACCAGCGCAAGAACCTCTCCTTCCCCGAGGGAGAGGGAGACGCCGTTCACCGCACGGACCGTCTGGTTCCCACGGAACGTCACATTCAGATCGCGGATCTCAAGGAGAGAGGTCATTCCATCCACACCTCCCGGTGTTTCTCCCGGGAGGAGAAACTGATGGCGGCAACAGCAATGACACAGAGGGTGATGCAGATGCCGGGAGGAAGATACCACCACCACATCTCCCGGATGAATCCGCCCTTTGAAAAGGCGTAGGAGATCATCATTCCCCAGCTCTGCATGGTGGGGTCCCCGAGCCCCAGAAATGAGAGGGAAGCTTCAGAGATCATTGCAGCAGCCGTCGCAAGCATGAACTTGGGGGCGACCACGTGAAGGATGTTGGGCAGCACCTCCGATCCCATAATCCAGAAGGGGGAGAAACCCATGCATCGGGCGCTCATCACATACCCCGTCTCCCTCACCTGCAACACCTTCGAGCGCACGACACGGGCGATCGATTCCCACCCGAGGAGGCCGAGGACGAGGATGAGGAGCCACACCCCCGGCCTGAGAAACGCCGCGAGAATGATGATTAGGGGGATCTTCGGAATGATCATGACGACATCGGTCGCCCCCATCAGCACCTCATCGACGCCGCCCCTGAGGTACCCGGCCGTGATCCCGATACAAAGACCAATTCCTGTTGCAAGCGCCGCTGCGGCAAAGCCGACAAAAAGTGAGATGCGGGCGCTGTAGATCACCTCGGTCAGGATATCTGTCCCGATGTCATCTGTTCCGAGGAGGTGTTCGGGAGACGGGTCCTGGTACGGATAGGAACGCTCCTTCGGTCCATAGGGGGCAAGAACCCCGGGGATCAGCGCCATGACGATGAAGCAGACGAGGAGCAGTACCGCCCATCGGTTTACCCCGGTCATCGTCCCGCCTCCCTGAGCCGCGGATCGATACGCGCGCAGATGAGGTCTGCAGCGAGATTCGCGGCAATGACAGTGATTGCAATAATGAGGAGGGCGCCCTGGAGGAGCGGGTAGTCACGGCCCATCACGGCATCGTAAATAAGGGTTCCCATACCATTGAGGGAGAAGACGATTTCCACGAACAGCGCGCCCGAGAAGATGAAGCCGAAGTCGAGTGCGACCTGGGTGATGAGCGGAAGGGAGGCATTCTTCAGGACATGCCCGAAGAGGACAAAACGGTCAGAACAACCCTTTGCACGGGCGTACAGGGCGTACAGGCTCCCACCTTCCTGAAGGACACTGCCCCGCATGATCAGGATGTTGCGGGATGCCGCAAAGAGCGTGAGGACGAGCACCGGCAAAAAGAGGTGCCAGGCAATGCTTCCGATGGTGGGCTCGTCATAGAGTCCTTTGAACGGAAAGAGCCCCAGCCGGAAGGAGAAGAGGGAGAGAAAGAGCAGGGCGAGGAAGTACGGCGGCGTGCAGGATATGGCAAGCGAGAGAACCGAGGTCACTCGTGACCCTGTTCGCTCCGGACGCCAGCCCGCAAAGGCACCGATACCCAGTCCTATCGCTGCACCTGCAACGACCGCGATGCCGGTAAAGAGGAGGGTCCAGCCCATCCGTGGCAGAAGGAGGTCCAGTACCTGCCCATTGAGGTGGTAGGAATATCCCAGATCACCGTGGCAGAGAGAGGAGATATATGACCAGAACTGCGCACCGATGGGGAGATCGAGTCCCAGTTTCGCCCTGAGTGCCGCCAGTGTCGCCTCTGTCACCATGGTATCTTCTCCGATGAGATTCATCACCGGATCACCGGGCATCGCTCTCGGCAGAAGGAAGTTAAGAATAACGATAAAGAACAACGAGACGGCATATCGGATGCAGCGGGCACCAATAAACCCCATTCCGTTCACATCTCCGTCCGGCCGTTCGTCGCAACGGATATCAGTGCATCGGTGACGCTGCAGCGCACCGCTACGGAGTCCTGTGTCCGGACGACCCTTCCTTCCATATCCAGGAAGGTCAGGATCTCATCCGGGGTTCGTTCCCCGTCATGATATTTCCTGAGAAGCGTATCGAGGGGGAGGGAGAACTCCCGCACAAAAAACTCAACCCGGTAGCCATATCCCATGACATCCAGCAGGCTGGTGATATAATGGGAGCCCGGCCGGGGGCCGTCCCCTCTTACGAAACAGTCAAGGGGGTCGGAGGCTCGCGCCCGGTACGCGAGAAATATCCCCACACCGGTACAGTCGATCATTGCCTGGAGAAAACCCCTGAGGTCGGGATCGATCATCGAGTATGCGGCAATCGCGTAGTCGACCGGACCCGCAGTGGCGGCAGCGGACGGACCCCATACATCTTCGATGTACCGGATGCCGGTACACCCGTCTGCGGTTGCCTTCCGGCGCAGCATGTCCAGATGATAGGAGGACGGATCGAGAGCAGTCACCCTACAGCCACGTCGGGCGAGCGGAAGCGAGAGTGCCCCTGTCCCCGCCCCGATATCAAGAACTGACGCCCCGGAAGGGATGCACTCACAGATTCGGTTTCCCATCCGGCCGGGATATCCGGTCAGGGCACTCCATGCATCATAATCCCCGAACCCACGCCAGAAATCATCGTGACTCGTACCGTCCGTCCGGAGAGTACGGTAGTAGGTGGAGGTGATGAGACCTTCTCTCCACCCTTCCAGGAGCTCATCCACCTTATACTGGCCTGACATTGAGGAACGTCTCGATATCGTAGATGCCAAAGAGCGGTTCGTAATACCATCCGGTATAGGCACGGTTGTACGGAATCACATCATTCTTCCAGTACAGGGCAATTGCCGGGAGATCATCATTGAAATATCCCTGTATCTCTTCTCCGTAGGTCTTCAGCTGCGCCTGGTTCGTCGTTGCGAGAATGTTGTCGCATAATGTGAGATACTCCGGATCGTCAAGGTTATGCAGTACGCCCTTTCCGGTCCTCCGGGAATCAAAGTACCCGGTGCCCCATCCCGCGTGCATCAGCATGCCCCACGGTGTGGTGCTCGTTACCGTCAAGTCGTACTCATAGTTGTCCTTAAGGTCAAACCAGGTCGTTGCGTCGACCTGATGAACCGTCGCGCCGATGCCGACAGCCTCGAGGTACTCTTCTATCAGCTGGCCGTCGCGTTCGAAGCCGGTGCGCACCAGCAGGTCGAGGTCAATATCCTCGCCGTTGTATTCGACGATGCCGTTATTATTCTCATCAAGGTACCCCGAATCGTTCAGGATCTGCCGTGCACTCTCCGGATCATAGCTGAGCTGTGGGGTATCGATGTAGTAGTCCATACCTGGCGGCACAAAGCCGCGGTTGGGGATGGTGCCGTAGCCGAGCGTATCGACGGTGACAAGTTCCTGATAATTGATCGCGTCCGCCATCGCCTCCCGGAACTGGAGATCATTCATGGGCGCACGTTTCAGGTTCGGTGCAAGGAACGTCAGACCGATACTCGTCTCCTCAAGGGTGCTGAACTCGCCCGTATCGAGCAGGCGCTCGACACTGGCATACGGATAGGATTTTGCATACCGGTAGTAGGTATCGACTTCTCCCGATTCAAGTGCCAGGGCGGCCGCATCGTCATTTGCGAACCAGTGCACCTCCACCGTGCCGAATGACGGTTCTTTGCCCTGCCAGTGGTTGTTCTTTTGGAATGTCAGTTTCGCCGCATTCAGGTCAATGCCCTCCAGATAGAAGGGACCGTTGCCGACGAAGGGCCCACTCTCAGTATAGGCATTTGGATCCGGAATGTTCTCCCAGATATGTTTCGGGATGATGTTGTAGGTCGCAAACTCCAGATTGATCCGCGTATAGGGGCTATCAAAGGTGAATGTGACTGAATTATCCTCATCCGATACGCTTGTCGAGACAAGGGTCTCCTTGATCCATCCCGCATCGGCACAGTGCTCTCCGAGATACTCGAACGAGAATGCCACATCCTCAGGCGTCACCTGCTTGCCGTCACTCCAGTAGAGGTCATCTTTGATATAGAACGTCCACTGCCTGTTGTCGGCTGAGACTTCGTAATGGTCGGCGGTCAGCCCGACGAGATGTCCGGTCTCGTCCATGCGCATCAGGGGCATATTCGAGAGATGGGAGAAGATGCCGACATAGTAGTCACCATAGAAGTTTGTTTCCTTCACCACATTCGATGTCGCAAATCTCAGCACCTCGGAATTCCATTCGGGTCCGGGCAGGCCGAGGTAGGTGCATGCAGCCGTCTGCATCTCAATCGGTGCGAGGTGTATAACGTCTTCGCCCAGATAGGTCGCCTCCATGTACGGTACAATCGCTCCCGCAAGCTCGTCATGGGTCATTTCTGTCACATCTGCTGCAGCCGGAGCAACGACGGTCATCAGACAGAGTGCGCAGATGACCATGGAAATGGTCAGAAATCTTCGAATCATATTCATTTATCCACCTCATTCCCGGTTTCATTCTTTTTCAGGTACCAATACCCACCCAGCAGACAGACTATGATGAAAATCAAAACAATACCGCCGAAAAGGGCAGTACCTGCGGATTCCGTCTCTCCGGTCTCACCGGCGGCTTCGGTCTGCGGAACGGAAGCATCGGCATCAGCGGGCACAGAAACCGTGGCCGATGCCTTCACGCCATCTCCGGTAGTATCCGATGTGGACACCGTAAGTGCACGTCCGCTGATCGCAAATACCGAGAAACCCGGCACGGACGCCTCGTACATCAGTACCGTATCGGTGTCACCGGAACGGACCCGTTTCGTCTGGAGAGTAGTCCACCCGTCGTGATAGCGCATGAGAACGATACTCGCCTCCGAGATGGATTGTTCCTCAATCCATGAGCGATCCACCGTGAACCGGACCATTGCCCCACTGATATCATCGTCGGAACAGCCGGTAAGATCCATCTCCAGGTATTGGAAGGCAGTGTATTCAACTGCCGGGACGCCGTCGGGGCAGTCAATGGTCCTGACATAGAATGAAGATTCATCCAGAGAGGACGGACCGGTCAGGGTCAGCGACCGAACAGCCGTACCTTCGACCGTAAATGTTCTTTCACATACATCACCTGAGGCTGACAGGGTTGAGGTCACATTCTCCGTTGGTGTAGCGGTCACGGTGGCACTGCCAATATCCACATCGTCATCCGAAGAGCTCCCGCCGCTACGACTGAACACTGACACCGTGCTGCCGGCAATCGTTCCATTCGTCAGTGCTGCGACATCGGCCCAGATTCCGTCAATCGTCTGGCTCCCCAGACGGGATGGTTTCACCGTGTAGACGATTTCTTCTTCATCCACAACGGAAAAGACCACATGCTGTCCGGAAACATCCGTCTGTTCAGCAGGATGTTCAGTCGAGACAAACAGAAGCCCGTCCGGAAGCGTTTCGATGATACCACCGGCATCGAGCCCCTCTATCGAAAGTGTTACCGTGAAGTCCTCCCCCAGATAGGAGGACATGGGTATCGAACGGGTGATAGTGATGTCCTCTGCTGCCGCCGGCATGACCACCAGCATCAGTATGAGAACCATAACCGCAGAAACCGCATTTCTGGTTGACAATCTATGCACAATCATAACAATAACCAATTTAGTATGATCATGTAAGATAACAATAATAAATTATTTCATTTAATCTGAAAAGTGAATGAATAAATTATAACATAACTGAAATTTACTGGATTACATAATAATGGAGACTGGTGCCGATACGATCCACCCCATACCCGAGTATAAAACAGATTCTGTCGAGAAAGAAAAGGTACAAGTGTCCATATGGGGACGACGCGAATAAAAGAACATCGTCAGGGAAGATACTCACCGGAAGGGATGGACGATACCCAGCCGTCTCTCGCCCCTTTCTTTTCAGGAATATAGGTGAGGTGTCAGCGAAGGCCAGAAACGTCCCGATCCCTCCCACAAGGGCCGCCCCCATCTCATTCACCCTTTTGCAGACCAGCAACCGGATGCAACGGGATGATATAGGGGCATTCGACATCGCTGCTGATTCGTGCCTCGATGCCATAGACCTGCCTGATAACGTCTTCTGTGAGCACCTCCCGCGGTGCCCCGTATCCACACAAATTCCCCTCGTTGAGAACCACTATGCGGTCGCAATACCGGGCGGCGAGGTTGAGGTCATGCAGTGACATGACGACCGCGATGTTACGGTTTTCCGCGAGACCCCGCGCCACCTCCATCACCTCCATCTGGTGACGAACATCCAGACTGCTGGTCGGTTCATCCATCAGGATGACCGGCGTTTCCTGGACAATGGCCCGGGCGATCATCACCCGCTGCCGTTCTCCCCCGGAGAGCTCCTTCACCTTCCGGAAGGCAAAATCCTCTACACCGAGCATCTTCATTGCATGATAGACCTTCTCTTCATCCTCAAGGCCGGTCTTCCAGTTCAGATACGGCCGCCTGCCCATCATGATCGTCTCATAGACGACCGATGAGAGCCCCTCGGGAAAGGACTGAGGTACGTAGGCAATTTTTCGTGCGATGGACATCCGGTCCATGGATGCGACATCCTCGCCGAATACCCGGACCTCACCCTTCGGCTGCAGGATACCATCGATGCACTTGATTATCGTCGTCTTCCCCGACCCGTTCGGTCCGACCACCCCCAACACCTCACCTTCTTTCGCTTCAAAGGAGACCCCGGAGAAGACCGGCTTCTTCCGGTAGGTATACGAGAGACCCTTAACCGTTATCGCTACCATCCGGTATCACCCCGTTTCATGAAGAGATACAGGAAGAACGGCACGCCCAGAAACGCCGTCATGATCCCCACCGGAATCACCGCAGGATAGATCAGCGTACGGCAGAGATTGTCGGCACCGAGGAGAATCGCCGCCCCCACAAGACCGGATGCCGGTACCAGCCACCGGTGATCACTCCCGATTGTCATGCGGGTGATATGCGGGGCGACGAGCCCGATGAACCCGATGGTGCCGGTGAATGCAATGATGACCGCCGTAATAATGGAGGCTATCATCATGAAGACCGTCATCGTCCGCTCGACCGGGACGCCGACACTCTTTGCAATCTCATCACCCTCGGCAAGCGCATTCAGGTCCCAGGCGCGTATGACGATGTAGGGGACCAGTACCGCGATGACTGCCGTGACAATGAGGAGTTTCGGCCAGGTGGTCGCGGAGAGGGAGCCAAACATCCAGTACACCACCGCAGCCGCCTGATCCGACGACCCGAAATACTGGATGAGTGACGTGATCGCGGAGAAGAGATACATGATGGCAATGCCGGCGAGAATTAATGAAGAGGAGGAGAGCCCTTTCTTCCGTGCCATGCCATAGATGAGAAACGATGCGGCGATCGCGAAGAGGAACGCCATCACCACCACGAGCAGATTCGCGCTCACGATGGTCACGCCGGCAAGGAGAATGATCGCAACCGATGCACCGCACGACGCCGCAGAGGATATCCCCAAAGTGAATGGACTCGCCAAAGGATTGCGCAGGATTCCCTGCATGATAGTACCCGCGATCGCAAGCCCGAATCCGGCTACAAGCGCAAAGAGAACCCGGTGGAGACGGATATCCCAGACAACGATCTCTGCAGTATCGGGCGTGGCAGTGGACACCGCCCCCGAGATGAGGTAGGCAAGCCTCGCGGAAAGCCCGTCCCAGAGGGCACGATAGGAATCGGCGATCGTCAGTTCCCCCGACCCGAGCGTGATCCCCACGAGTGTGAGCACGAGGAGAATCCCACCCATCCCCAAAAAAAAGAAGATGCGTTTGGATTTTATGCGGGACGATTCACGGGCGAAATCTTCGATGGTTACCGTCATTCATCCGTCCCTGACTATGCCACCGGATACACGAATACACCGTGTGACGAGAGATCGTAATCACTGTGCTGATAGGTGGTGAGATACTCCTGGTGAACGTCCTCAGGATTCACATCGGCAAACATATCCGGGTAGAACCATGTGGCAAGGTAGAGAATGCCGATGAAGTGTTTCGGTCCGCCGAAGATGTCGCTGTCAATGATGTAAACACGGCCGTCTTTGACCGCCGCCATGGAATTCCATCCCGGTCTGGCGAGGAGGCCCTCATAGACCTCCGCCGTTCGTGTGGTGTCATCATCCGCATACCCTCCGAAGTCCAGAACTCCTGTTCCCTGGAGTTTCAGGACGACCTCTGGGTCGGCAAAGAGCACGGATTCGGGATTCACCTCAGGATATGACGGTGTTGCGTTTCCGAAGATATTGTGGCCACCAGCCATGATAATCTTGTCATGGTAACCGGACCCTTCTGCACAGCTCTTGTAATCATCTGCGTTTTCGAAGTACACCGTCACCCGCTCATCCTCCGGGATGGTCGCCACCCTGCCGGTGACCGTATTCATCTGCTGTGTATAGAAGGCGACGAAATCACTTCCTTCATCCTCCCGGTCGACCGCTGCGGCGAGAAGGCCGACCTCTTCGGCATAGGTCTCAGGGTTGAAGAGATCATAGCGGAGTACGTGTATAGATGGGTCCATGGACTGGATAGTCTCCTGGATTTCATCCCCTTTGCTGTCCATGAAATCCGCATATATAATGACGGTATCCGGGGAGAGCGAGATTATTTTTTCGTAGTCCGGCGACCAGATACTGCCGACATTCGGCATCCCTGCATATTCCGGGAAGAAGACCGGGTCTTCCAGGATGTACTTCCCGACACCCACCACCTTCGTGCTATCAAAGCCAAGGGAACGCAGCGTCTCGGCGGTCTCCCCGTTCATCACGACAGCCCGGTGAATAGGTCGCGTCAGGGTGACAGTCTGACCGGAGAAGTCATGAACGGTCTTTGCGGTCTTATTCCAGTAGGTATAGACATAGGCACCATCGGTGAGGTCCGCATAGAGACCTTCATCCATACTGGTGCCTGCATGTTGCCGCTCAAGATAATCAAGAATCGCTGAAGCCATCTCATCACTGCCGATGGTGCCATCGCCGTTCACATCAAGCGGGAGAGCTCCCGTGTCTGCTGCGGCAACGGGCACAGTGACCATAGCGATAGCAATGGACAGGACTGCTATATTCAGAAACATCGCCAGGAAATAGTTCCCTCCGATTAATCTCATTGTGACCCCTCCTCTCTCCTGCGGGAATACACATCCACAACGGCAAATGCCACGATGACCGTGAATGCAATCCCCACAAAGGGGCTCTGCGTCACCGTTGCTGACGGCTGATTCGCATCATCCTCTACACCAGAATTTCCAGAAGCTGAAACAGATACCTCTCCCGCATCTGAAACCGTTATAACTGTCTCACCTGAGACGCCATCTGCGAACTCTTCCCACGAGAGCGAAAGTGTTCCCGGCTGAAGATCCGCACAAATGATACGGAAGGAACAGGCATCCTCATCGACAAGGGCATAGAAAAGCGTATTTCCATTCATCTGATACCGGCTTTCTGAGAGTGTGGTGCTGACAATGTTAGCAGGGCCCGGAAAGGATATTGAGATGCCTACAGGCCCGCCATCTGCACCATCGCAGGAGAGCAGGTATTCATTCTCCGCACCAGCCACCTCCTCGAGACTAAAGGAAAGCCCTGATACACCATTCCCTGCAGAAGCGGGGACGAAGGCACAGCTGATGAGTACTAAAGATACTATGACTGATATGATGAACCTGGATATCATGTAGTAGTTAAGAGTACCTTTCCATTTTAATAAAATAGTTCCGCATTTTAATACGAAATGCTATGTTAGTGAGTAACATTCGCCGATAACCACCATCAATCCGTTCTCCCGGGAATAAGAACGAATCCCATAAAAACACCCTGCAACACCAAAAATCGGAAAAACGCCTTTAAGCAAAATTTTTTACAAAAATCGAAAAAAGAAGGATAAAATATCGACAAATCATACCGAACGTATTATATTTCAGGATAGAATTCCAAGTCCTGCCCAAAATGATCCTGATAACCGTTGTACAGACCATCATCCCGGCACGGCACCTAACTCTGGAATTAGGTTCCCGAAAATAATACAGTCCATTATAAATGAGAATACTTATGTTAAATAGTATGAATATTCAACATAAATGTGTGAATACATGGTGGCACATATACAGGATGAAACCTGAGGAATGGGATGAGCGTATCCTGCATCGAACTTCCATTTGTGTCCCTTTTGAGGTAACCAAAGTGGTGAAGGTATGAAAAAAAAACAAACATTTAGCCCTGAAAAGCGTGACAGAACAATTCTTCTCCTCGCACTCCTGCTTATGGTGTCGATTGTGCCGGTGGGTGCAATTTCACCAGCCATGGATCTGAACGTAACGGATATCTCCCCCAACAGCGGGGCAGGCGGCGATCTCTTCGCAAACGAGCCGAACACCATCACGGCAACGGTAAAGAACGAAGGGATAACGGATATAGGCGCATTCACCGTTCGCTTTGATGTCGCAGGAACAGAATACACCGCTGACGTCGACAGTCTTGCAGCGGACACCTCCACTGCCGTCATGATAACAGACGCCACCCTCCGTACCGGCGGCGACAGCGTCATTGTCACCGTCACGGCCGACACAGACGGGCAAGTTGAGGAGACCTCTGAGCCGTATAACAGTCTCACCACGACACTCACCGTATACAACAACGGATACAAGGGCAAGCGATGGACCGACGGAGATGACCAGGATACCGTGGCATCCTATGACGGACACTACAACGTGACCTGGTCTGCCGGAAACACCGCATATAACAACAAATTATGGACGGAACAGACATACAACTGGTCCGCCGAAGACCTCCCCGTGCCGGAAGGGGCGACCGTCGTGAACGCACGTCTCTACCAGGCATGGACATACAACAAGATGGGCACTGACCCGACGTTCACCATGTCCTTCAACGGAGACGTCGTACAGCCGGCGGAGAACTACCAGGATATCAAGGGATTCGGATCGTACAGCTTCCCGTACGGTATGTATGTCTATGATGTGACCGCTGCCTTCGACACCGCGGGCAACGTCATGACCATCACACCAGAGGCGGACAACGACTACGGCATATACGGCGCATACCTTGTCGTCGTCTATGAAGACCCGGAAACCGCACCAAGGGCAATATGGCTGAACGAAGAGTTCGATATGATTTACTCATACACGACATACTCAGTGAACGATACCGAGGCGACCGTATTCGCACCGTTCACCGGTGTTGTGACAGACGAAGTCGAGAAGGCAACCGCAGTGACCATCCTCGGCGGTGCGGGAGATGAAAACAAGAGCGCATTCATATTCAACGGACAGGAATACGAAGGATTCTGGACAGACTACCTGAGAGACCCACAGGTTGGATTCTCTGTATACGACGTCACGGACGCACTCACGGACGGAGACAACGAGGCGGCGATGCAGAGCAGGATGGTGGAGAACAAGGGCGACAATATGTATGCCATGACCACCATCCTCATGGCGCAGTCCGCGGATGTCGACCTGAACGTAACGGCCATCACCCCGAACAGCGCTGCGGGCAATGACCTCTTTGCAAACGAGCCGAACACTGTATCAGCAACCGTGAAGAACAACGGAACGACGGATGCGGGAGCATTCACCGTCATCATTGATGTCGCAGGAACCCAGTACACCGAAGAGGTAAGCGGCCTCGCGGCTCACGCATCAACCACCGTGACCGTTGCGGACCCCAGTATCCGCACCGGTGGAGATTCGGTCACGGTAACCGCGACCGCGGACACTGCCGTAGCGGTAGAGGAGTCGGATGAGACAAACAACGCACTCACGAAGACACTCACCGTATACAACAACGGATACAAGGGCAAGCGATGGACCGACGGAGATGACCAGGATACCGTGGCATCCTATGACGGACACTACAACGTGACCTGGTCTGCCGGAAACACCGCATATAACAACAAATTATGGACGGAACAGACATACAACTGGTCCGCCGAAGACCTCCCCGTGCCGGAAGGGGCGACCGTCGTGAACGCACGTCTCTACCAGGCATGGACATACAACAAGATGGGCACTGACCCGACGTTCACCATGTCCTTCAACGGAGACGTCGTACAGCCGGCGGAGAACTACCAGGATATCAAGGGATTCGGATCGTACAGCTTCCCGTACGGTATGTATGTCTATGATGTGACCGCTGCCTTCGACACCACGGGCAACGTCATGACCATCACACCAGAGGCGGACAACGACTACGGCATATACGGCGCATACCTTGTCGTCGTCTATGAAGACCCGGAAACCGCACCAAGGGCGATATGGCTGAACGAAGAGTTCGATATGATTTACTCATACACGACATACTCAGTGAACGATACCGAGGCGACCGTATTCGCACCGTTCACCGGTGTTGTGAAGGACGGAGTAGAGAAGGCAACCGCAGTGACCATCCTCGGCGGTGCGGGAGATGAAAACAAGAGCGCATTCATATTCAACGGACAGGAATACGAAGGATTCTGGACAGACTACCTGAGAGACCCGCAGGTTGGATTCTCTGTATACGACGTCACGGACGCACTCACGGACGGAGACAACGAGGCGGCGATGCAGAGCAGGATGGTGGAGAACAAGGGCGACAATATGTATGCCATGACCACCATCCTCGTCGTGGAGACACCAGACACTACGCTGCAGGCAAACTTCACCGCAACACCATCCTACGGCACTGCCCCCCTCACGGTCCGGTTCACGGATCTCTCCGTAGGCGCCACCACATGGGCATGGGACTTCGAGAATGACGGCATCATCGATGCAACCACACAGAACGTGAGCCATACCTACGGAACAGTAGGCCATTACTCCGTAAACCTGACAGTGAGTGACGGAAATGATTATGACACAAAAATCCGACCGGAATACATCAGCGTCACCGCACCGTATTCGGATGACAGTGGAGATGACGATGCAGTTCCTGCATCCATTACGAGCCGGAATACCGGAACCCTCCTGACATCACAGGAAGGCAAAACCCTCAGGACCACCACGGTCATCGCAAAGGACGGAATTGCCTCGCTTAACATCGGGATAAATACCTACGCCCTGGACAGCTCGGATAATCCACTTAGTGAAGTGACAATCACGCCTCAGGCAGATCTCTCGGGGAAGTCACCGGGTACCACCTTCAGCTTCACAGGAAAGGCATACGAGTGCACCCCATCCGGTGCACAGTTCTCCCCTGCCATCACCATGACCTTCAGCTTTACCGAGGAAGAGTGGAACGCGCTTTCCGGGAAGACGCCCTCCCTCTGGTACTTCGACAAAGCGGGGAACAAATGGGAGGAGATCCCGGTTACCATCAATGCCGCTGAGCGGACGGTGACCGCACAGATTACCCATTTCAGTCTGTTCGCCCTCTTTGCCAGTGCAACCAAGGAGATATCACCGGAATCCACCAAACAGCCGTCAGATATCCCGATTCCGACACAGGCACCAGTTAATACTCCGGAACCATCCGTGACACCAGGTTCGGAAACCACACAACCCACCCCGACCGCCACACCCGGCTTTGGTGTTTTACTGGGAGGATTCGGACTGCTTCTTACCGCCCTGGCAACCAGGATCAGGAAGCCATAATAATCATTCCTCTTTTTCTATCCAGTAATTCGGTCATTTTAAATACCGCATCTGCATATCATTGCGTTGGTGAAAAATAGTGACTGAAATCATTGAGAATGAAGGTGCAGAAACGATTGGGTTCACTCCATCGTGGTGGACATTCGTTCTCCTCGGAATCATTGCAGTAATATTTGGGATCTTCTGTGTCGCCATGCCGGCATATGTTACCCTCTTTTTAGGCTACTTCATCGGGGCATTTGTAGTAGTCTGGGGCATCATGACCATCGCACAGGCATTCCAGCCTCATGAGGGCGGCACAGGACGTTCTGTTGCACTTATCATTCTGGGCATACTTGCTATCATCGTTGGTCTGATGGTCTTCACGAATATACTCAGTGCATGGTTTACGATTACCTATCTGGTTGCCTTCTGGGCAATGCTAACCGGAATTACGAATCTTTTCCAGGCCTTTACCGGGAAAGACAGTACCTGGTACAAAATACTTCTCGTAATTGCCGGGATCATCGCCATCATTCTTGCATTCTATGTGCTGCTGTACCCCCTGACAGTGTTGGCCTTTATCTATGTTCTTGGAATCTTTCTGATTGCATGGGGTGTCGTGGTCGTGATTACCGGTCTTATGACACAGAAATAATTATTTCTTTTTTGATCATATTCAGGCTAACCAGATATCAGCCATTATTCAATCAGAGCTTCGATGCACGTCATAACAGGAGCAACCGTCCACCTATCATCTGTCAAAGAGATAACCTGAATATTATTTAGCGGTCAGCGCCATACATGTCAATATCATGGCATGGACGATCAGAACAGAAAAACCCGAAGATGCTGCAGGTATTGCTAAGGTTCTCACCGACGCATTCAGCCGGAAAGATGAGGCGGAACTAGTAGCTGCGATACGTAATTCCGATGCCTATGATCCTGCACTGTCACTTGTTTGTGTTGAAGACGGGGATATCGTCGGCTATGTACTCTTCTCACCGGTGGTCATTCGTACGGCAGACTGCGATGAGACTCCCGCCCTTGCCCTTGCCCCGGTGGCTGTCCTTAGAGCGTTCCAGAAAAGAGGGATTGGTACCGCACTCATCGAAGAGGGCATTCATCGTTCACATCAGAAAGGAGCAAAGATAATCGTTGTCCTGGGCGAACCAGGATATTACCGCAGGTTCCGTTTCGAATCAGCAAAAGAGCATGAAATAGAACCACCATGGGATGTGCCGGAAGGATACTTCATGGTCCTCGGCCTGGAAACAAATGTTCTGCGCGATGTGCACGGTGTTGTCCATTACCCAGAGCCGTTCACACAGATTGTGGATGTCACTGAATAATCCCGCAAAAGGTATCTAAATATGGCACGCAAACTCTCAGAAAAAGATCAGGAGATCCTGAAAAAATGTGCACCGGAATGTGTTGAGCTCTTCTGTTCGGAATCCGGTGCTCCTTATCGCTCTGTTCTGCCGCCCTTAGCAAACCATTACGCCACAGATGCGGATGATTTCAGGGAGCGAATCTCCCGCCTGACCCCAGATGAGCTGAAATATCTCACTGGACTCATTCTCAGTGGTGAAGAAAGTCTCTGCTGCCTTTCTCCGGTTTACTTCGCCTCATTTCTGGATCAGATCACTAAACATCTTGGCAGGAGTGCCCGGCGTGAGATGCTGAATGCCTACCGCAGCAGTGAAGACTGTTTTATTTAAAAACAGGTTCCCAAGGTATACCACAAAAATTAACTCAGAGATGTATCAGAGAACAGAACTGAATGCAAATAACAGAGAAACCACTAACGGGCAAACTGTTATTGAGGAGAATGATATGAAGATTACAATACGCAGTTTTGCCCGGTTCCGCGAGATATTCGGAGAAGCGCGAACGATTGAAACAACCGGTGATGCCAAACCAAAAAATGTCCTGTACAGCCTTTGTGAAGATGAGGGGTGCACAGAGTTACTCTTTGTCCCTGACGGCACGCTGCACCCGCATATTACCGTTATGCTGAACGGGAAGCGGCTTTCTGCAAGGGAGACAGAAGAGACTACCCTGACAGCCGGCGATGTACTGGTAATCTACCCACCAGTATCAGGAGGATAAAATCCATGATTTCCATACAGAAAGAAGATATTGATATCGGGTCACTCATACAGCAGTCACGTGATATAGACATGGGTGCCCAAGTGGTCTTTGTTGGCACCGTGCGTGACGACGGTATTGAAGCAATCGAGTTTGAGGCAGACCGTGAGACAGCAATCGCTGATCTCAGAGCACTTGCAGCAGAAGCAATGGATAAATTCGGACTCATATCGGTTGATATCATTCACCGCGACGGCCTATTAGAGAAAGGGGAGACTATTCTTGTCATCATTGCCGGTGCCGCCCACCGCGAAGAAGGATTTGATGGGTGCCGGTTCATCATCGAAGAGATCAAACGATATGTGCCGATCTGGAAAAAAGATATCACCGCCACAGGCGAATCACACTGGCACGATTAGCCGCAAAAATTTTTACCGAAAATGAGCGGTTGAATAAGACGGTCCAGATATCAGGAAGACTAAATATTCTTTTTTAGCCACAATCCCCCAATCCTGACATCAATGACTGCAGGTATTTTGTAGGACAATACCAGGCCATATCATGCTGTAATCCTGATACCACGCTCAAAGATATTTCTCTTAACCACCTGGGTGGGGGTGCCATCACGTTCTGTAGTACAAAAAGACCTCCCTTTCACTGTCTCCCTGGACCGAACAATGCAATGGTATTCACACGGCTGCTGTGAACCATAAAGAAAATATCCGGACGGCAGCATTATTTCTCCCGATCACCGGTATATTCCATTTTAGAGGCATTTATCCGGGGACAGCAGGGGAACAGCATGTTTCGCTCCCCGGATGTCATACCCGTTTTTTTGAAAAAACTTTTAACGTGTACATTCTGCTTTCCGGACTGTTTTAGCAATTTCCCAGAGTATATTCGCTTCTTTTCCAGCATAACTCCTATTTCAGGAAGAAAAAGGAGAGAATTCCCAGCATAATTAATCGAAAATGGGAGGTACATATCCGGAAATAGCTCTCACATGCAAATCATAAATAGGTACAAAAAAGATCAGGGAGAAGTATCCTGAAGGATACTGCTTTTTCCCCCGAACTCCTCAACACAGATCCGGTACACACCTGTCAGAATTGCAAGTGCCAAAGGGCCATAGAGAAAACCCATCACTCCCATGACAGCGATACCACCAAACAGGGCAATAAATATCAATACAGCATTGAGTTTTGAACGTTTTCCCATCAATACAGGGCGCAAATACCAGTCCGGAATCGCACACAGGAGTGGCCATCCTATAACCAGGATCAACGCAAGCCCGAAATAATCCCCAAGCGAGAGCGCATAGACTGCAAGAAAAGCAATGATTACTACTGGCCCAAAGACAGGGATTAATGCAAATATTCCACATATGACCGACCAGAACAACACATGCCCGTATCCAAGGATCATAAAGAACGGCAGTGCAGCAAAAAAGACAATCAGCGCAATTCCAACATGGACAATAATCAGAGAATATAGTGAATCCGAGATTAGCGCATTGAGAATGGATATTTTTGGTTTTGATTCTGTGGGCACAAGGGACCAGATTTCATGAAACATACGTTCCCCGTATAAAATAAAGAGGTATAGAAAAAGGAAAAGAATCATAAAAATAATTGAGTAATAGGCGGTTGCGCCCAGAATCTCACCTATAGAGCCCTGCACTGCGGTGATAATACCATTGATTATGGACTGAAGGTCAAAGACCACCGGATTCACATCCAGGCCCAATACTCCTCCGTCTATGGAAAGCAAGGCAAAGATACTGTTAACAACCTCCTGTATATATTCTCCGTTTGCAAATACAGCACTCAAGGAGACCATTAACATCACAACAATAAAGATGACCACACCGGTTGTGATAAGAAAGGACGAAAAAGCCGGTGGAAGATGTTTTTTTATACTATTATGGAAGGGTATCAGAACCGTTGCCAGTGCTCCTGAGATGATGAGGGGATTGAGCAGGGCACGAAACATTACCGTGATCAAAAGAATCAGAATAACCGATATGCCAACGACAAACCAGTCTCTCCTCTTTTTTTCAAAATTCATTGCTCATTTATACCTCATTCCCTCATATAAACAAACCGTAACCTGGAAAAATAATCCCTGAATCCGGCGAAAATTTCCAGACGTTATTCTCTGTTCAAAAATAGTAACGTAATTCGTATTATTTAATCTAAGTGTCTCCGGGTTGGAGAATATCAGGTATTATTTTTCTCCCTTATGCTCATTTACTGCCGCATTCCACAATATCTCATATTTATTCGAAGGGCCATCACAAAAACGGGGTAATTCATGCCAAATATGACATAATACAAAATATCTATGATATTTTTCAAATTGAATCACGTTTATCGCTCCAATCTGAGCAGAATCTCTCACGTCCACCATATATTTAATACCCGGACAGATGATCGCATACTACAAAAAGGAGCATACATGAAAGATGGATGGATGGTCACACTGACTGTCAAAATGCGGGTTCGGGGGGCCGAATCCAGGCGTGAAGCCATCTGGAGTGCCACGGAACATTTTGAAGAGGCAATCCGTAATTCAGCTGAAGTCACCTATTCCGCAGATGCAAAACGCATCACTCCGTTTGATGAAGAACCAGTCTTCGGAAAACAATGGGAATGACAAAACTGCATTGAACAGTCCAGAAAACTAACGCTTACATAAGAATCGTAATATCACTAATTTTACCTGGGACCGTTCGACTGAGAGTGACTGCTGTACCGGTGGGAGGAATCAGAGTGACGGTAATTAGCTCTCCCTGATATGCCAGATGCGATTCCGGCAAATGAACCATAATTGTTGCCTGTTCATTAAACTGAATGACAGATGAATCCCCGGAAGAGGTGATGTCAGATATCGTCCATCTCCCGGGAAGGGGGGGCATGGTTGATACAAGAGGGGAATTTTGCAGGAGGGGAAGGATATGTTCAGATGTGACATAGGTTACTGTGCTTCCGCTGAGATTGACGGCCTTCCCCCCTCCTGCAGAAGGGCTAACCGTGAAACGCAGCATTTCAACGGCATCCTCTCCGGAAGACCGGTATCCATAGACATCACCAATGATCATCAGTGATGATGCAGACTGATCCACACTGGTATACACAACATCCTGTGCTGTTTCAGTTGCAAAAAAACCGCTACCCAGAATCGTGAAGGAAAAGACCGAGGCTACAATCACAAACGCAATGAGGATTATGGCGCCCTCAAGTCCGGTAAGCCCGATATCGTCATTCAGAACTTTTAGCAACCGGACCCTGTTACCTCTACTCACCCCGTCTCCCCTACCAGATGATGTGTAGTCTATGTTTATAGCATATTGTTTCACGTCTCTACTGATTTAGAAGCAAGGTTTTTCTCATTCGCACACAAGAAAGAAAGCATGGAGTTACAGGAATCAGGATCAAGCCTTGCAGGAATACTGCGCCCGTTCAAGAAATTCATGACTGAATCCGGCATTATGGACACCGATCAGGTGGCGTTCTACGGATGCCCCGGAACATGCACCCCATTTATTGAACTGCTCACTTATGCAACCCGTGACCTGCCGTTTGAATATATCTTTGTGCCCCGGCTGGACGAATCTTCAGCAAAAGTCCTCAAACCGGTCCCGCATGTGGGCATGCAGGTCACATCCCACGCTCCGGAAACCTTTGACCCAAAGGTTATTGTCGTAATGGGCGGTCTTGCCATGCCAAATGAGCCGGTAACAGCTGAGATGGTGCAGGAGACCATTGCCGGGTATGATGCAAAAATTGTGGGTATCTGCTTCATGGACATGTTCCGGCGTGCAGGATGGGTGGAAAAAATTGCCTTTGATATGGTTATCAATGCTCAGATAGATCCGGTCGAAGTCTGGAAATAATCAGATTTCCGGGATCTCTTCAGAGATCACCAGAGAAGACAACCTCTTTTTTTCCGTCCGTAAAGGTCGCTGTGGCTGTCACATGTTCGATTGCAGATGCTGTGCCGTTGTAGGCCTCTCTCGCCATAAAGAATGATTCATGTCGGGAAGGATAGACCCATTCCATCGTGTGAAGGCCGCCGTTGTCCTCAACTGTCAGGAGAATTGTTTCCACCTCATTCGCTTTGAGACCATTGTCTATCTCCACTTTATATCCCCCGCCATAGGCAGATACCGAAAGAATCAGATTTTCAGAGGGCGTCCAGGGAGGAGCTGTTTCGGTAACAGGGACCGGGGTTGTATCCGGAACAGCAGTTGGCAGTGGTGTCGGAACCACCACACCCGAGTCCGGAGGACTCTGTCCGGGAGGACCATATATCAGGATGGCAATACCGAGCACCACAAGAATCATCACTGCCAGTCCGGAGATCATAGGGCGTCTGCGAGAGGGATAGGGCAGATCGGCATGTGAACATGGTTTTACAACACGGGATTTTGTTTTTGCACTATCAAATGATTCAGTATATTCCTGTTGACCATTACATGACGGGCCCGGTGAAGGAATATCATCAGGGAGGGATTCGCGGATAAGGGATCCATCTTCTTCCCCGGTACCAACGTCCTGACCATCTGCAGCAGGAGCGAAGAGCACATCATCTGTCCGAGCCTGACCTGCATCAGGCCCTCCAGACAGGATATCCTCATCCGGCCGGATATATTCATCAGCACCACCAACAGACGCGCCCAATACGGCATCTGGCGTTTCTTCCGACAATTCTTCTTCGGCCTCAATGATTGCAGAACGGGGTATTATTTCTTCATCCTCAGGCACCGGCTGGACCGGCCCAAATGGGGTATGAACGTCACGTACATCCTCTGCCACAATGAACGGATCATGCTCATCATCATCGAGGCTTTGTGCTACATAAATTTCAGTACCACACTCCGGACACACACCTGAACGTTCTGGAATATTTGCGCCACAGTTCGGACAGAACATATATTAACCCATATAAAATATAATCGCCAAAATGATAATATCTTTTCTCCCGTTTACACGGGTTCTGCTTCCTCCAAATAACAATAGAGGTGAAATTACATGCAGTGTCAGAAGTGTATATGCCCAATTCCAAGAGAAAAGAATTAAAACAATCAATAATTTGCATAAATAGTTTCCCCACATTTTGCGCAACATAAAGAAAGATTTTTAATCACAAAATATAAAGAGAAGGATTGACCAGTGAGACACGTACTATGAATGCAAAAGAGATGCTTGGAATTCTTCTGGCATGCGTTCTCAACATCTGTATGGTTGTATTGGCAATCTATGACGGACAGTCATTCTCGTGGATCTTTCCAATGCTGACCGCCACCCTTGGGGCAATTGTTGGAAGTTCTGGTGTACCGAAATGTGAATACCGGAACACATCGTGGAAACGAGCCTGGCGGTATGGAAGAGAAGGACTCTCCATCGGAATTATCACAGGGATTATTTCGGCAGTCCTGATACTTGCATACGCATCACTCGCGAATCCGGAAGCCTTTTCGGGGACAAACGGATCGCTGTATGCAGCGTTTATCGGGCTCATCTACATTATCCCGTCAATAATTGGCGGGTTTTTCGGTGGAGAAATTCAAAGCGGAATTCGTGGAAATATTGTCCAGACTTCCTGAATCATCCCCAAAAAACCCCAAATTCACCTCTCCAGACTTATTCTGCCAGAAATTCTTTTGAATTCAGTAAAATATCCGTAAGCAGACATACACGGTAAATTTGACTAATATATGAGTGACTCAATGAAATGTCTTCAAAGGAGACGAAATAAACAAAACTCAAAAAAATTGGTTTAGATATATGGGTTGCGCAGACCTTTGCCTACGCCAAAGCTTGCACGCTCGTCAAGAGTCTTCTGGTTCTTTGTGATCTTGTCGGTTGCGAGTTTGGTAACAAGGTCCAGACCGGGCTTGACATCCTCAATGGGCTTGGTCTCGAAGTATCCTGCTTCGATGGCCTTACCCCAGATGCTCTCACCGGCCTTTGTGCGGGTGAATACTGTTGACCAGCCGTCGGGGCTTCCGACTGAGCCGGTTGAAACGTCAGCGAGGTTTGCGACGTAGTCCAGACAGACATGACAACCGCCTTGTTCAAACTTGTGAGTGAGCTTGAGCGGGATCTGTGAGACTGCACCACGCTCGGTGTAGACCGAGAACTTACCCTTGCCGATGTCCATCTTGACAGCGCTCTCCATCTTCACGTTGCAGAGATCTTCGACCATGGTCTCGAGACCCTGGTAGGGGAAGTTCTCCATGCAGAAGATACCGATTGCAAGCGCAATCTTGTCAGGGACTGCACGCATACCCATCGGGTAGAGCTGTGCCTTCCTGACAGCCTGGATCTGGCACGGGGTGCCGACGATACCGACCTTGTCGAGACCGTAGGACCGGGTTGCCTCCTTGATCATGGATACGTTGGGGCAGATGGTGTAGCGGGTACCGCGTGCTTCCATCAGTTCTGCAACGGTGGTTGCAACAACAGGCTCGGGCTTGTATGGCTCATCGCCCTGTCCTGCAACAATGGCACCGTCGATGATGCCCTCTTCAAGTGC
This sequence comes from Methanogenium organophilum, assembly GCF_026684035.1. Taxonomy (NCBI): domain Archaea; kingdom Methanobacteriati; phylum Methanobacteriota; class Methanomicrobia; order Methanomicrobiales; family Methanomicrobiaceae; genus Methanogenium; species Methanogenium organophilum. The sequence goes on along the minus strand of NZ_CP113361.1, from coordinate 1,468,493 downwards.
AAATGCAAAGAGCTGGGTGACAATTCCGCCGTCCTGGGATGCGGAGAGAATTGCCGGGTCAGCTGCACGTGCGGATACACAGTTCTTGTAGTTTCCGAGAACCATTTTACTCATCTCCCTTGCCCATAGCAGCATCAATTGCTTCGCTGATAGCCTCAAACTGGTTCATCACATCAAAGTTGAAGAAGCTGCGCGGACACTGTGCGTAGCATGCTCCACATTTGATACAGAGATCACGGTCAACATTTGGCTTTCCGCCTTCAATGGTGATTGCACGGACCGGACAGGCGGCGGCACAGGTACCGCATCCCATACAGATGCCCTGGTTGATGACATCGTAGATCAGGTCACATCCACATGCCTCATTGCCACGCTGGGCAAGGTCCATGAGGGGCTTGAGGTATGCTGCTGCAAGTTCCTTCTGTTCGTCAGTTCCTCTGAGGAGCAGGTATGCCATTACAGCGACATTCCTGATTGCTTCCTTGGATGGCGGACATCCGGGAAGGTGCAGGTCGACGTTGATCAGGTCACCGATGGGCACGTATGCCTCATGCTGGGGCTGGTTCCACTGTCCACCGCGGGCGAACCGGGTGATGTTACCATATGCCGCACAGCTGCCGAGTGCAACGACAATGGTTGCATTCTCACGTGCTTTCTTGATATCCTCCACAGAGTGGTGGTCGTTGATACAGACTGATCCCTCGACCAGTGCGACGTCCATCTTTGGGATGTCGCGCACATCGGCGAGAGTCAGACAGTAGTTGAGGTCTGCATAGTTGTCAAGCAGCGTAAACAGACCTTCGTAGTTGTCTGCGAGAGACACGAGACATCCGGTACATCCGGACATGTGTACGTGTCCAATCGTAATTTTTTCAGCCACAGGCTTTTCCTCCATTTCTTGTGTTTCAGGCTTTTTTTCAACCTTCACGTCGCCGGGTTTCACAGCTGGTTTTGCTTCGGGCCGGGCCTCCGGAACAGTCACCGGTTCAGGTGCTGCAGCAGATTTTGGAGCTGCAGACGGTTCCGGAACGGTAACCGGTTCAGATGCTGCCTCAGGTTCTTCCGGCTTGTTCCCCGTGAAGATTTCCTTCAGACGTGATAGTAGTCCCATATTCCACTCCTACTTCAGCAAGTGCCATCTGCACTGCCTTCGGAATGGCCAATTTAACATGTTCAGTGAGCCAGAAGTCGACATCCTCTGATTCATTATCAATATCGGATATCTCGATGCTCTCGGGCTGGCACCCAATGATTATCACTTCGGTCCGTTTTCCGAGCTCAGTCAGCGGTTCCTTGAACCCTCCCCATGAATGCGGGTCCATATAGCGGCCCGTCTTTTCACCGACAAGGATATCCGGGGAAACCTTCGCCACCTGACCGGGGCTGCCGCCGAAATCGAGGATGTCAACGATGACCATCTTCTCGACCGGCTGCTCCGCCTCTGCTATAAGGGTGAAGAGGAAATGCGGCCCGGCAAGGCCCACATCCAGTATTTTCAGGTCGTCCGGAAGGGACAGCTTCTTGAGTTCCGAGATGACTGCAGGTCCGAATCCGTCATCGGTATAGAGCGGATTTCCCACACCCACAATCATCTGTCTTGCGTACCAGTCAAGCATCTGACTATCTCACTGGAACAGTTTCTGGGCCACTACCTTCTTCGAGTCGTCGACCACCATCATGTGGGTTGCACAGGACACACATGGGTCGTAGGCACGCATGATGACTTCAGTGAGCTGCCACGGTGCACCCTCAAGTGCCCGGCTGACAGTCGGGAAGTTCCAGGTGGTCGGGACAAGGAGTGAATACCACTGTACTTTGCCATCCAAAACCTTTGCAAGGTGGACGTCACAGCCACGCGGTGCTTCGTTTGCTGCCCAGCCAAGTGAACCGTCACCCTGTGGGATCTCGTCAGCAACGACCTTTCCATTGGTGTCGAGTGCTTCAACAGCCTCGATCATGCTGTACAGGCAGTCCATGTACTCCATCTGTCGTGCAATCTGCAGACCCATTGCGCCCTTGCGGTCATAGTTTCTGTACATTGCAAGACGTGCACGGGGTCCAACTTCAACAGGTGCTCCGTCATAGAGGGGTACACCGGTGCATGCTTCCATTGCAGGCCATACCTTGGTGCCGACCGGGGTGGTACCGCCAATCGGGTAGTCCGGGTCTTCGAGGGATACTTCGAGTTCACCCTGGTACCAGTCCCATGGGCGGACTTCGGTCCAGCGCTCGGGGTACCACTGTGGGTCAAGGTCGAGTGATGACGATCCATAGAGTGGATCTGCTGCCATGTAGCCCTGGTCGTGGAAACCGAACTTCTCGGTCTTCTCAACTTCTTTACCGCCGGCAACAGATGCCATGGGGCGTGCATCCCAGTCCTTGAAGACGGTGATCATGAACTCCATGTGGTCACGTGCAAGGGGCAGTGCCTCTTTTGCAAGATCATAGATCTTTGTCTTTGCACGTGGGGAGATGTTCTTGTACATACCACCGACACGTGGGTTGGACGGGTGAATAGGTTCTCCACCGACGATCTCACCGACAGTCTGACCGACTTCACGGAGTTTCTGAATTCTCTGTGCAACGCCGCGGACAGGTTCCTCGGGAGTGAACGGGTTGATATGGGTGTCCGTTCCCGGGATGTACATGTCAGGCAATGACAGGATGTTGTGCAGTGCATGGCTGTGCAGACGGTTTGCGCACTGAAGAATGACTCTCAGGAGGTATGCATCATCGGGAATGATACAGCCAATTGAGGCTTCCATTGCTTCAGTACCTGCGAGGGTATGCGCAATCGGACAGATACCACAGACACGTGAGGCAATCTTTGGTGCCTGGTGCATGGTCTTTCCGACGGCGAGTTTCTCAATACCCCGTACAGGTGTAAGACTGAGCCAGTCACCGCGGGTAACGACACCGTTGTCGTCCACCTGCATGGTAAGCTTTGTGTGACCCTCATGTCTTGTGGTTGGGGAAATCTCTACAACTTTCGACATATTTATCGCCTAAATTAAAATTCTGTTCTTCTGGCTATCAAACACACACGTGTCATGAGATACGCTAGCGTGTGTTGCAACACACGTACCCACTAAGAAGTACGTATCAGATATGTCAATTAGTAATTTAAAATAGGTTTCGTTTCCTGCACCATTTATGTCAAAAAGGTTATGTTGATAAAATCACCATACCCGCAATATTCATTCCTCAATTAAGAGGGAATTTTTTGAAAAATGGTTTTTTTATGCACAAATTAAAAAAATTAAAGATTATTTGCTCCAATTTCGGATTTTAACTCTGCAATGGTTGCCTTGCGCTCCGCATAGGCATCATGCTGGTGGATACTCTCTTCATTTGTCTGCTTAATAGTGATTACAGAATCACCGGGCAGATACGAGAATTTGTTGACCACATGTTTGGCCATTTCACGGACGCAATCTTCCACAAACCGGGCGTTGCTGTGTGCAGAAAAGACCACATGACTCTCATCACCACGTTTCAGAAGTTCATAGATCCGGGCGCTCATGGAATCTTTCAGGATCGTGATGATCGTCTCAAGTTCAACCCGCTGGTCGTCATCAGTCTCAATCAGGAGGAACCCTCTGCCACGCTGGTTATGGGTGGCCATGGGGATTTCGGCCAGAAATTCCTGAATTTTTTCTTCACTAATCTCAAGATTGCGCAGTTTTGCAGACGCAAGCTCTTTCATGATATTCTGAGCACAGGGACAGGCAGTAATACCAGTCACTTCCGCACCGATCATTCTCCGGACAATTGGAGTACCGTTGTTTCTGTCAGCTACTGCACTGGCATGCACCTCAACGACCTCGTGGCACTCAGTCTGGGAGACAGGAGTTTCACGTTTCACCATGTACAGACTCTTCATCATTACTTCTGTCCGGTCAGCATATTCATGATGGTCAAGAAGTTTCCGGGCAACAGCATTGCATACTTCTTCAATACCACTTACCTGTCCCTCAATGGCCTGTTGAAGCACCTCATCAATCACTTCAAAATTTCGAGAGAGATTGGCACCCTTCAGGCTGCTGGGGAGATCCACATACACATCAAATGTGGATATGAAAATCACCGGGCGTTTCCCGGGACGAGCTACTTCGACAAGTTTCTTTACATTTTTTACGCCGACACGGGTAAGATTTATTCTGACTTCCGGTTGGGTTGATTGTGTATCAGGCAGTTCCATAGTAACCTCTAATGGAAAAAACAGATTTCACGGATGAAATCCGTAGATATCATATTCCTGATGTTAGGTTTTTTATCCTATGCTATAATAGTTATGAAGGAAACCGATAACAATTGGGGACAAAGAAATGATACAGAAATACTACGAATCCGATGCAAACCTCGGAGATCTGGCGAATTCCCGGATCGCCGTCATCGGCTATGGGTCCCAGGGACGGGGCCAGGCACTCAACCTGCGCGATTCAGGACTAGATGTCATCATAGGCCTGCGCCCCGGAAAAAGCTGGGAGAATGCATCCAAAGACGGTTTTGAAGTCTTCGATGTTGCGACCGCATCCGGCATGGCAGATGTCGTGATGATTCTCCTTCCGGATGAACTTCAGGCAGGCGTGTACCGTGCACAGATCATGCCAAACCTTAGCGAAGGGAACTGCGTGATGTTCTCTCACGGTTTCAACATTCATTATGGACAGATTGTCCCACCACCAACAGTTGATGTTATCATGGTTGCACCAAAAGGTCCCGGCCACATGGTTCGGAGGGTCTATACCGAAGGCGGCGGTGTTCCGGCACTGATTGCTGTTCACCAGGACGCAACCGGCAAAGCCCGACAGATTGCCCTCGCATACGCAAAAGGGATAGGGGCCACACGGGCTGTCGTACTTGAGACTTCATTCCAGGAAGAGACAGAGACCGATCTCTTCGGTGAACAGGCGGTGCTCTGCGGTGGTATGACTTCGCTTATCCAGGCAGGATTTGAAACCCTTGTAGATGCCGGATATGCACCAGAGATGGCATACCTCGAAGTACTGCACGAGTGCAAGCTTATCATTGACCTCATCTATGAGGGAGGATTTTCGAAGATGCGTGACTCCATCTCAAACACTGCTGAATTTGGTGACCTCACCCGTGGCCCGCGAGTTATTGGCCCTGAGGCATATGCGGCAATGGATGAGATTCTCACCGAAATACAGAACGGTGAATTCACCCGCGAATGGATGCTCGAAAATCAGGTTAACCGCCCGGTCTATAATGCACTGAAACGACAGGGTGAAGAACATATGATTGAATCAGTCGGACGTGAAGTCCGCGGACTGATGCCTCAGTTCCGCGATCTCACGGACTAATTTTTTTCTCTGAACAACCAGTTCACGACAATTAATCAGAGACATTCCCTGAAATAGTCGTTCCAAATATATTTTAAAAAAGATCAGAGAACAGAGCCATTTTTACCAGTTCTGTCTTCGGTTCCGGTTACTCAGGGATTGCTGGCCGGAAAAATCCAGACCCTGCCTCTGCCTGTGCAAGCATTTCCTCCACCCAGATGCGGGCAATTACATTTCCCACCTGGTACGCTATGACCTCTAAAGACATCAGACTTGAATCCGGAATTATTTCAGTATAATTTGATCCCAGCAGGATGAACCCGATGGATGCGTTGTTGTAGATAATCGGGATCACAAGAATTACCTGTATTCGCTCTTTACCTGGCTCATACCCAAGCATTTCCGGGAGATCCGAATAGCGGGCATAGATATACTCCCCATCTACAACCCTACGTGCAAGAGGGATATCTTTGCTGATCTCCTGCATCGATTTCAGGAATGTATCAGAGAAACCGGTGGCACAGGAAAGAGTGAAATTTTCGGCCTGGGCATCCTCCAGATAGAGAGCACCAAATCCCATCTCAGCCACGCGTGATGCAGTATCCAGACACAGAGATACTGCTTCATCAAGAGAACGGGCCGCTGCAAGGGAGAGGCCCAGGTCACGCTGGGCAATGAGCTGCTCTTCTATGAGTTTCCGGTCGGTGATATCATACAATGTCCCATGCACCGAGGCAATCTTGCCACTCTTTTTACGGACATAATTGCATGACTCCTGCACCCAGCGCACATCCCCCTCTTTCGTGATGATCCGGTATTCACTCATACTGACGACCGCCGGGTCTGCCCGTGCATCATCTACTGCCTGAGAAAGAATCGGCAGGTCATCAGGATGAACAATAGTGTCCCAGCCGAAATCCCCCGACATGAGCATCTCAGCCGGATACCCGGTAATTCTCTCCACTGCACCATTTGCATAGATGATGCGATTATCCGCACGGCGCTGAAGAATAATGCCGGTAAAATTCTCAATGATAAGGCGATAACGTTCCTCACTCTCATTGAGATCCCTCTCAAGGTTTTTGTTCTTCACCATACGCCGGACCTGTAGGGCGAGTTCAGCAAATTCTGCCTTTGGATCATCACCTTTTGGCAGATAATAATCGCATCCGTTTCTCAGTGCTGAGATCACAACGTCCTCCTGCCCTTTTCCGGTGTACATCATAAAGGGCATCTCAGGATACCGGATACGTACCTTCTGCAGGAATGCGATGCCGTCCATCCCCGGCATTTGATAGTCTGAAATAATTCCGTCAATTTTTGTGGCGCGAAGGATCTCCATCGCTTCCTCCGCACCGAGAGCGGTGACCACCCTCATATCGCCGCTTCGCTCAAGAAACACTTTACCCAGTTCAAGAAGGCTGGGTTCGTCATCTGCGAGAAGAATTGTCATCATTGTTTGATTACCCCCCGTATTTTTTTGTAAATATAGTTATGGTATTGTGCCCCTCTTACTCGGTATACATCACTGATGTCAGGGCACCCAGCGCTGCTTCGGTCTCCTGAGGAGTTAACCTAATAATATTTCCTTCTACAGATATAAGAAGTTCATCGCCTCCGACGGTGCCGATTTCTACTGCATCAAGTCCCTCTGCAACAGTTTCATCGGTATAGGCAATCAGGAACCGGCCCGGTGATTCATCAAAGAGGGCAGGTATTGCCATACCTGCAAGGGTAACAGAGGCCTTAGGCGCACACTCAGCAATGGCGGCAATGAGCCCGCCTGTGGATATATCTATTGCAAACCCACCGTTTCTCACAAACGTACGGATCTTTTCAAGGATGGATGGATCAGCAAGATTCGGAGCAGGCCCACCACAGCCGGTTATAACATCAAGCACGGACCCTCCGAGAGCGGGGACAGATGAGCCCGCAATAGCAAGCGTTGCGCCTTCTCCCGGCAATGTGTAATGAAGCACCGGACCCTTCCCCGCCATCCCGATGGAAGGAGTGGGAAGAATCTGTGTCCCAAACTCATCACTCTCATTATAGAGTGAGACATTTCCACCAACTACCGGAGCACCGACAGCGGTCGCCATGTCCCCCATACCTCGGACAGCCTCACCCAGTTGCCAGTATATCTCCGGATGAACGGGGCTTGCGAAGTTCAGGCAGTTCACAATACACAGTGGCATACTGCCGACACAGGCCAGATTGGCTGCATTTTCAAATACAGTGTTTGCTGCTCCTTCATACGGCCTGAGCTCAATCTGTCTTGGAGAACAGCCGCAGGAGAGGGAAAGAGCACTGTCGCCCAGCCGCAGAAGTCCTGCACCGCCTGCAACAGATACCGTGCGCAGTTGCACATCGTGATCATACTGCCGTGAGATCCAGTCTTTGCGGGCCACATCCGGATGGGAGAGAACCGCAAGACAGAGGTCTTTGATATCCTCTTCCGGAGCCTCATACGGACGTTCCTTAGAATAGGGTTGGGACGCCCATTCCTCACCGGGCGCCCCTTCCACCAACAGATCAATCGGCAGATCACAGACCACATTTCCCTCAAAGGTGACGAGATAGCGTTTTTCTTCAAGCACCTCACCGATATCACGCCACTGGAGGCTGTACTTCTCAAGGATCGCCGCAAGTGCCGGGATATCCTCTTCTGCCACCTCCATAAGCATCCGTTCCTGCGACTCGGCAAGCATGATCTCTACCTCATTCATGCCGGTTTCCCGCAGGTGAACACGATCCGCCTCAATGCGGGCACCATAGCTGGAGGACATCTCGGACGATGCACCCGCAAGACCTGCTGCACCCAGATCACGGCATGCAACCACTTTTCCGGTGGCTGCCATCTCAAGAGTAGCATCGATGAGCAGTTTTTCTGTATATGGGTCACCAACCTGAACACAGGGCCGGTCTTCTGCCTCCGCATCCTCGGAAAGGTCACGGGAGGCAAAGGACGCTCCGCCAAGACCATCCCTTCCGGTGGATGCACCATAGAGTACCAGCCGATTACCCGGTTTCTTGACCCGGGCAGTGAGATATTTCTCCGGGTCAACAATTCCCACAGAGACAACATTGACGAGAGGGTTGCCGGAATACCTCTCATCAAATCGAACTTCTCCCCGCACAACCGGAACACCGATACAGTTGCCGTAGTCACCAATGCCCTGCACCACATGCTCAAGCAGGTACCGGTTTTTTTCTTCTGTTATTGGCCCAAAGTAGAGAGGGTCCATGAGAGCAATCGGTTTGGCACCCATGGATATAATGTCCCGTACAATGCCACCCACTCCGGTCGCCGCCCCGTCATAGGGGTCCACATAACTGGGATGGTTGTGAGATTCCATTCCAATGGCAAGCGCGATATCATCTGAAAACTTTACAATAGCTGCATCATCTCCAGGTCCCAAAAGGACATTCTCACCGGTGGTCGGCAGGGTCTTCAGGAATGCCTTTGTTGAACGATAACTGCAGTGTTCACTCCAGAGATTTTCAAAACAGGCATATTCAAGCGGAGTTATTGGCCGCTTCAATTGTTCTTCAAGATAGGCAAGGTCTCCGGCAGATACCATGATGCAAAATGGTTGGACACCTGCGCTAATAATGGTGTGCATATGGTAATACAAACAGGGATGTGCAGGGGAAATTTCGGTCCGGATTTATGGGTGCAATACCCCGGCTCAATCAGGGAGGAAACCAAGAGTGTGTAAAAAACACTATTAAGACCATACAATACTAAAGGTACCTGCATGACCGACCCATATGAAGCGCTGCTCGACCGTGCCTATGAAAATATCACCGAGACTTCCGGTGATGAGGGACGGTTTACGGTACCTCCGGCAAAGGTGTTTATCGAGGGGAAAACAACTGTCCTCGAGAACTTTGGAGAGATTGCATCAATTCTTCGCCGTGAACCGGACCACCTGATGAAGTTCCTCCTGGGCGAACTGGGAACATCCGGCAAGATAGACGGAAACCGGGCGGTCTTCAACGGCAAATTTGAATTCGACCTGATAAAAGGTCTTGTGACCAAGTACACAGAAGACTATGTCATCTGTTCCGAATGTGGCAAACCCGATACCCGTCTCGTAAAGGATGGCCGCATTACGCTCCTGCGTTGTGACGCCTGCGGAAGTCACAGGCCAGTCAGAAAACGCCGTGCACGTGCTGAATCAGCAGCAAACCAGCTGGAAGAGGGAAAAGAGATGACCGTGGAAATTCAGTCAATCTCAAAGCGTGGCGACGGTGTGGTCAGAATAGGGAAATACACTATGTACGTAAGCGGCGGAAAACCCGGCCAGAAAGTGCAGATCCGGATCACCCGTGTGGCTGGATCCATCGTATTCACCGAACGGATGTAATATATCCCATTCGGCTTCTTTTTTTCGGCTACTGTGCGCTGTACACACTTCCTGTGATAAGGAATAATCAGTATAAGAATACCCGCAGGATCTGCCGGGGGTTTATTCAGCCGGCATGGAAAAAAAGTGTTATTTTATCTAGGATTTTGCAATTGCATCCAGTAATTCTGCGCAGTCTGCGCTGATGCGGCGTGCTGCATCGATAATAACTGCAATGGGATCTACCCCATCTTTCGTTGAGACATACAACTCCGGATCGGTGAAATGAAGCTGTGGGTTATACGATGCCACGTCCACACGAGGGTCGGTGAGGATCTCCTGCGTCAGAGCATTCATGTAGGTATGACTCTCGCCGACAAAGAGGATCTTTACGCTGTCGGGATTGAGCTCAAGAATTTTGATCTCCATAAGTACCTTATGGTTCTGTAAACGAACGGGTAAATATATATGGGTTGCCCCTGTCAGGAAAACCAGGAATACTCCCTAGAGAACCGGCAAATAATAGCGATTCAGATTACAAATATATCCCCGTCATACCCGATATGCTGGGCATCCCAGCCAATCTTATGGGAGAGATGGACAAGACGGAAATCCCTTGCATGCAGCTCTCCCGCCAGTGTTACCGCATCTGAATAATTCATGTGCTTCGGGTGGCGGACACCTGTTGGGAAGAGGGCGTCTGCAAAGAATAAGTCACACCCGGAGAGCAGATCTTTTGTTCGCTGCGGGATGTCCCGATTCGTATCTGCCGTATACCCGATACGGGTATTCCCGTCTTCAATCAGGAGGCCATAGGTTGGTGCGGGAGGATGGTTCACTTCCCCGAGGGTGATCTTCAGCCCGCCCAGCGTGAACGGGACGTAGGGTTCCTGCGGGTGGGCGGCAAAATGAATGAAATGAAACTGTTTTTGCATGTATGCCACCACCTCCGGCGCACCATAACCGGGAGGATATTTTTGTACGCGGTAAAAGTCGTTGTACCCGGCAAAGTGATCATAGTGCCCATGTGTCCAGAGGACCGCATCAATGTGCGGCGAACCTGCCCGAAGCAGCTGCTGCCTGAGGTCAGGCGATGTGTCAATGAGAAGGGTAAAACCCTCATGCTCAACCAGAAGAGAGGTGCGGAGACGTTCCCTCCCGGATGCAGCACCTTCTGCGCAGACCGGACAGGTGCATCCGACGAGAGGGGTGCCGGTGGTGTCACCTGTTCCGAGAAGTGTGATTTTTATGGTCATTTGAAAGGGCACCTGATATCAGATACTACTCCGGATAACATGCCGATTCTTTAGATTCTGCATCCCTATCTCAATATCCTCTGCAGTCACCTTGTGCCGATTCTCCATGAGGGCCGCAATGATTGCTTCTTTGATCATCATCCGCAGGTCTGCACCGGAGAACCCTTCCGTCTCCTGTGCTACCGTATCAAAGTCACATTCGCACTCAATCAGGGACGTTACCGCCTGCAGGATGTCTCTTCTCATGGTCTGGCTAGGCATGGGGAACTCGACGACATCGTCAAAACGCCGCCAGGCTGCTTCATCTAACAGGGCAGGGTGATTGGTTGCACCAATGAGAAGCACCCCGTTTTTGACGAAACTGACCATATCGATATTTTTCAGGAGCATATTTACCGCACGCTTCATTGCGGCGTTGTCATCGGTGAGGCGGGACTTTGCCACGAAATCAAATTCATCGATGAAGAGGATACAGGGGGAGAGACGGCGTGCAAGTTCAAATATACGGTCAATATTCTTGGATGTTTCACCCAGGTACTGGGAGGTGATCATTGCAAGACGGACTTCCAGAAGGGGCATATGCAGTTCTCGAGAGAGTGCAAGTGCAACGGAGGTCTTTCCGGTTCCCGGGGGTCCCACAAAGAGTAGTTTCCCAAACTCATAGATCCGGTGATCACGCAGAAAATCCCGGTTTTTAAGCGCAACATCGATCTTTTTGATCGCGTCCTTCTGCCCCTCTGTACAGACCAGATTATCCATACTAAACTCGATCTCATCGGGCGCGTAGATGATGATCAGATCACGGGCATTGCGCATCTCTTCTGACTCGGCGACGATCGGGGCAATCTTTGCCTCAACAAACTCAACCGAATCTTCAAACCGTCCAACCTTCTTCAGTGCATTCTGGTAGGAAAATTTTCCGATACCATTTTTTTCTGCATACAGTGCAAGCGCAGGATTCCGTTCAATCCATCTGTCCCCCCCTTTCTTTACAAACCACTGCATCGCAGGTGCAAGTGCGGTGATGGAGAGACGCTGGCCGAATTCGTCATAATCGACGAAGGGGTTTGCGCGCAGCAGTTCGTAGGCTTTCTGCACCCCCATCTCGCGCTCAAGCATACCTTCGCTGATCACCAGCGGCCGTTTAAAATCTGACGCTGCTCCGGACATTCCTGTAATTTTCCGGAATTTTTGCGGCAGATCACTCTTCGTGATCTCGGAGATATCATTGGCGACGGAGGCCGTCAGAAGTATCTCCATGAGGTCAAGAACCATTGAATCAGCATCATCAGACATGCGTAACAGGAGTTGTACTACGCAGAGAACAAAAAAGGTTGGCTAGAGGGTCGTTGCCACACAGCCATCTTCGGTGACGATGAGAGTATGTTCTGCCTGGGATACATACGATCCCGGAATGTCATGAAGGACTGGATAACCCCGCACCACACCGTTCTTCTTCAGCGTGGAAAGAGCGAGATCGATCTTATCTCCGGTCAGCCATCGTTTGGAGAACGGCAGGGAGCGCCGGTCACGGATCTGGTTCAGGACCCGTTTTGCAGACGCCAGCCGTACCCCCCGGTTTGCGATCTGACTATATATCAGGGTTCTGGTGCCGTCAGAGACCATTCCCGTCCCGGTGGACGCAAACGGTTCAACCGCAAATACCATCCCCTCTTCGATGACCGCGCCCCCCGTCATGGCGACGTTGGGGATCATCGGTTCACCGTGGAGAGAATACTGCGAGAGGCCATGCCCGGTGAGATTTGCCACCGGGCGGAAACCACGGGACTCGATTTCATGCTGGATGGCTGTGCCCAGTTCCCCCGTGGTAACACCGGGGCAAACCAGCGCAATGGCCGCGTTGAGGGCTTCCCGCGAGGCTTCAACGAGGAGAGCATGATCTCCCAGATCAATGGTCTGTGCGGTGTCTGCGACATATCCGTCGATATGAACCCCAAGGTCCACTTTTACCACATCACCCTCGCAAAAGAGGCGTTCATCTCCCGGTCCGGCAGTATCGTGGGCTGCATCCTCGTTTATGGAGATATTGAGCGGAAAGGCAATTCCTGCCCCTTCGTCGAGTATCGCCTGTTCAATGGTGTCTACCAGTTCCAGGACAGATGCGCCGGGAACAACCATCCCTGCTGCTTCCTCACGGAAACGCTTTGCAAGCGCCCCCGCTTCCATATATGCAGAATATATATCATCGTTCATACGATCAGTCTTCTCTCATATTTCGTGTAGCAGACGAAACCATCTTTGGTTATAGCACCAATGTCCTCCAAGCGCACGCCGCCCGTTTTTCGGTAGTAGAGACCTGGTTCAACGGTGACCACATTCCCCGCCACAAGCGGTGTGTCCGCCCGCGGGGAGAGGGATGGCCCTTCATGGATCTGCAGACCAACACCATGACCAAGGCTGTGGATAAATCCTTCATCACCGGTGGCATAACCCCGCTCATTGAAGAGGTCCAGGACGGCATTGTGCACCTCTGCACCGGTAATGCCCGGCCGTAACATCTCTTCAGCGAGCGTCTGCCCATCACGTACGGTGTCATATATCTCCTGTATTTCTGCAGATGGTTCCCCTTTTACAAAAGTCCGGGTCATATCGGCAAAGTATCCGGTCCTCTCGTCCTGCGGGAAAACATCGATCACGATGGGTTCATCAATAAGGAGAGTACCTGACCCAATGTTGTGTGGCTGTGAGGTTTCCTTCCCGCAGGAGATGATGGTATGATGTGCCGTGCACCCGTGACGCAGAAGCCAGCAGTGCATCTCCCGGCGGAGGGCGTCAGAGGTGAGGGGGGCGCCCGCATACCAGAGTTCTCCCTCCCGCTCTGTGGAGGTGCGGATGATCTCCTCAGCGAGTGCCATTACTTCATTGGTCTTTTCCTGGGTCGCACGGATGGCATCGCGCTCACGCGGACTCTTTACTGCACGCATCGCCTCCACCGTGTCTGCATCAACAGTTACCCCGCAGAACGATCGAATATCTTCGGCCACTCCGAGGGGAAAGGATCCCGGCACGATGATGTCTCCCTCCACATATTCATACACCATACGGGCGGCGGCACGACGGGGGCTGACCTCCTCTTCGAGATAGGTAAAGAATCCGGCGTCTCCTCTTGTGAGGGCATCGCACGACGCCTCGTCCTGTGCACGGGAGATCTCCATCTGCGGTACGATAAGAATCCCATCTTTTCCGCGTTTTTTGATATAGAAGAGAGGATCTGAGGTGACAAACTGCGTCAGGTACCGCATATCGGGGTCACGGGAGGAGGCATAGATGACATAGGCTGCCGCTCCTGCCTTCTCCATTGCCTCATCAAGCCGTTTCATGCCTGAATATTACCGACCAAAGCACAAGTACTTTTATCCTGACGGGTTGATGTATGGATAATGGACGAGTCATCAAAGCAGATCTTCAAGATGAAGTTTGCAAAACTCACCATGGTTCTGAACGGAATATTTCTTCTCGCGGCACTTGCTATCCTTGCGGCATTCGGAGTCATTCCCATTTACAGTTATCAGATTGCAGGCATTTGTGGCGTTGGGGCTATTGTACTGGCACTCTATTTCAGGACTGCCTACCGGAAGGATAAAGAATGGCTGCTGGCCCAGGACGATACAACTGAAAAACCCCGACACTCCGATACCAGCGAAACTGCTGATTTCTCAAAGGGCGAGAGTGATGCTTGAGAAGATTCGTTCCGAAGTGGAACTGGTGGGACGGCACCTGAGGGTGGTGCGCATTGTAGCGGAGCACCAGCCAATCGGGATCATGAAACTCGCAGAGCTCACCGGGCTTCCTGCACACCGGGTGCGCTACTCTCTGAAGGTGCTGGAGGGGCAGGGGTATATCCAGGCATCCCCTTCCGGCGCAATGGTGACAGAAGCAGCAAAAGAACGGATGGAATCGCTTGATTCTGAGATCGACCGGATCATCAGTCTGCTCGAAACGATGCGCAAAGAGAACACCACAAATCAATAATATTAATACGCGCCAATGCGACCTTGTATGGCACACAGGTTGTGCATGCCTCCATAACTCAGTTGGTAGAGTGTCTGGCTGTTAACCAGAATGTCACAGGTTCGAGTCCTGTTGGGGGCGTCCGGGATTCAGGTTTGAATTCAAAATCAATCATATTTCTCCTTTTTTTGAAATTCTTTTGCAACAGCGCACGGTATTAGTAATCAAGGATTGAGTGTTTCACATCGCCAAATCTGTAGAACCGGAAGGTCGGTCAGACGGGCACTGAAAACAGTCAAACTCACCCTTCGGTATGCCAGAAAGGATGTCTATTCAGCGACTAAAGGAGTGTAGATATGATATTTCAGGCGGCATACGTATCTTTCGTGAACCCAGCTACAGCCAATCGCTTTAAGAGAGACAAATGTTATTTACGCAGGAGTAGATCTCTCTATAAAAACCATCACTATGAACGAACGCACAATTCCTTCGCTTGCATCTGTAGCACTCATCGTGACATGTGCAATCATATGCGGTTGTATAGCGCCTGATGAACAGAAGCGACCTGTCAATACAACTGTCCCTTTAGAGCGTGGATGGGATCAGGCAGCAGTGGCAGTCCTTGAACTATACACTCTCAACAGCGTAAGCGAGGAAACAGACAACAGATTCAACGGTTCAGTGGTGTCTCCGGAACCATCAATCCTGCCTGATTCCAACGGGAATCCTCTCTATTACCAATTTTATGTCCAGAAAGATGGCGAGATCTTTTACGCGGTCCGGGTGAGCGCCGACAAACTGCTCGGCAAAACAGTAATCAGGATTGGAGATTTTGGCTACACCGGGACAAACTTATCGACGAATATGGCCGTAAATGAAAACGACTCTTCTGCTGCAGAATCCGGATTCTTCTATGGCACTCCAGTCCCCCCGTATGGCGATGAGTATGCTCAATTGATGCTGGATTCATGGGAAGCTGAGGCAACATATGCTCAGAGTGTTATGAGAGATGCGGAAAATGCCGGGATCGATCTCTCAAAACCCCTTTCTGATGAGGAACGGGAATCAATCGGAGAAATTTTATGGAAAAACATCAGGCAAAGAGAACAGAGAATAACAGAGATCGAGGAAAAATATCAGGTGGATATTCTTTAGGCTGATTTTATCGACTGTCATCCCCTGTACCGCCACTCCCAGGAGCCTTTGCCGGGCGGAATCGTTCATCCAAAACCCGTTTGGGGAAAGAGAGTGGCTGTCATCCGGCAGCTCTCCCTTACCAAAAACGACGAGACGGGTCAGCTCTCCCGCTCAACGACGAACGAGACCTTAACCACAGCGCGATACTCAACAATTTTGTCCCCGTCCACCTTTGCTGTACATTCCTTCAGGTAGACCCCTTTTATGTCGTGGACGGATTTTGCCGCCTCCCTCACAGCATTGCCAACGGCATCCTCCCATCCGTTCGGGGAACTGCCAATGAGCTCAAGGACCTTTGCCACATGGGGCACATCTGCTTCATACATGTTACCTTCCTCCAAGCACTCCCTTAGGGTATCCCTCCCACATGAAAGTTGCGGAAATCGTACACCCGGATAACGGGGTACGACAGAGGCTACGTACGAGGGAAGCACCGGCAGAGCCCCTCTCCCCCACGGGGGGCATGGCCTTGTACGGATGAGTGATCAATACTTCTGGTGGCGGATTGCCTGCCTGTCCCATTCAACCGTCGCAATCGATGACACGGATACCGGCATCAGACGTTCCCACAACCCACCCCAACACCATACCTACATTCCACGCTCTTTTTCACATCGAACGGCCTATCTTCCTGACAGAGGAAAGACCCCATGGAGCCACGTTGGAAAGAACTCATCAGCCTCCCCGTCTACCCGTGGGGCCGCAGCCTCTTCGGAGGGGCATGGGCAGATGTGGCCGCATTTTGCCGGAGAGAGGAGCTGGATGGGGTGGAACTCTATACCGGCTATGAGGATGTAGATCCCTCAGATATCCCCCCTGACCTGGTGCGGAGCGTCCACCTTCCGTTCCATTCCGGCTGGCTGGAGATGATGGGACAGGAGCAGGAGGAACGGAGAAACAGGGAAAAAGGCGTGGGTCCGGAACGAACGGGGAATGGAAAAATCACCGGGAGCGAAGGGGACGTCCGGTTTGAACCGCCGTTCTTTGCCTGCAGCACGCACCACGATTTCATTGCCGCCCTGTGTCTCCAGCTCGAACGGGCGGCCCTGCTTCAGGCAGAATACGCGGTCTACCACCTTGGCTATTACCACACCGCAGAGATGTTCACCCGGACGTATGCGATGAACGACCAGGAGGTGCTGGAACGGGCCGCAGCATTCCTCAACGACCTGGTCTCCGCCTTCCCCGGCAATGAACCTCCCGTCCGCCTGCAGTTTGAGAACCTCTGGTATCCGGGTCTCACCTACACAGACCCGGACGCTATTCTCGCCTTCATGGGCATGCTGGAGTTCTCGAACTATGGGTTTGTCCTCGATACCGGCCACCTTATGAACCTCATCACCACTTCTGATGCAGAAACAGACTGCATCGTCGCGGTCTGCTGCTGTATCAAATCCCTGCCGGCAGAGGTTCTCAGCCAGATCGATGTAGTTCACCTCCACTGGAGCGGCTCGCACTCCCTCCGGCAGGAACGGCTCCGCCGGGGGCTCCCAAACGGGTTTACCACCATGCAGCGCCATGACCAGGAGGCCATTGCATTCCAGCATGCCATCCTCACCGACCAGCACCGGCCGCTCTCTCTTCCGGAGGCACGGACGATGCTGGAACTTACCTCCCCGGCTGTGGTCGTCCATGAATGCATCCCGAAGACGCTGGACGACCTCAAGGGATTTCTTGCGATGCAACGTGGTGCACTGAAACAGGTATAGAGAGGCTAAATCCACAGGGCCCAACCGGATGTAGTGCAGGAACTCCATTGGAATGGCACCTGGACATTCATGAATCCGGCGTTCAAATGATATTGGGAAAATGTGGATCATGTTCCCCGTCTGCTACACACTGCACAAACCTTTATCCACTTTTCCCCTGAGTAAGGGGGATTATGGCAGAAGAGAGACAGGCACATCCGCCACCGAATATGCCGGAAAGGGCCAACATATCCGTTCGACACGTCGTTTTGATACTCTCCGGAAAAGGGGGAGTCGGGAAGACAACGGTCGCTGCTAACCTCGCGTTTGCATTCGCAAACCATGGCTTTCGAACCGGACTTCTGGACCTCGATATACACGGCCCGGACATCCCCAAGATCCTGGGGATTGAAGGGAGCCGGATGGATTCGTATGACACGAAATTGATGGAACCGGTGTCAGTCACCGGCAATCTGGCAGTGGTCTCGATGGCCTTTCTTCTCCCGGAGACCAGTTCACCCGTCATCTGGCGTGGCCCGATGAAGACCGGGGCCATCCGGCAGTTTCTCGAAGGTGTCCACTGGGGAGAGCTTGATTATCTGGTGGTCGACCTTCCGCCGGGGACCGGCGACGAGGCCCTGACGATCGCACAGTTCGCCCCGAATATCGCAGGAGCGGTGATTGTCACCACACCTCAGGACATGGCCATCCTCGATATAAAAAAGGCGGTGAGGTTCGTGCAGACGATCGGGCTGCCGGTGATTGGCATCATCGAAAACATGAGCGGCATGGTCTGTCCCCACTGCGGAAAAGAAATTGACATCTTCGGAAAAGGGGGCGGCAAACAGGCCGCTGAAGAGATGGGTGTGCCCTTCCTCGGCGCCGTCCCCCTCGATCCGGAGATGCGCAAGGCGGCCGATGAAGGACGACCATTTCTCATCCGCAGCCCCGGTATGGCACGGGACAACCCGACATGGAAACAGGTCGATGCCGTTATGGAGAAACTCGTCAGAATTGTTGAAGAAGGAGGAGAGATAGACGCCCGCAAGGAAAAGATGCCTCTCAACCCTATGTGAACGCGAATGGGTTCCAAATATTCATCCCTGCTATTCAGGCGGACCATACCTCACAGATCAACCTGCCCCCTTTTTTACCAACGGAAAATCCCAACGGCCATATCGTATCGGCATTCGAAAACTTCCATTCGGATGCCAGACTCCGGTAGAGGTGTCAGGCACTATGAAAACAGGGAGACTGCTACAAAAAGCGGCGATGCCCTCACAGCGCATGCAGGAGGAAACATTATTGAAAAAGGGATATAGTGATTCTATGAAGGGCATAATTGCCCCGTCCGATGCGGATTGAATAGTATCCGGATTTGTGATACGGTGTGTTTTGGAAGTTCAGGCTTCTTCACCGGTTTCGGAATCATCAGACGGTACAGATGCGTCCTCAGATGCCGATCCACCGAAGAAGAAGGCATGGATCTGCTCCCAAAGAGAACGTTTACCAGTGTTCCAGGCCTTTTTATTCTCGTTCAGGACGGCATTAACAGCCGGGCGGCCCCCATTTTCTGTGGCGTTCATGAACGTCTGGTTATTCCCCCCGATGATCCCGAGTTGTTCTTCTGCAGGTGCTGTGTCATACCCTGATTCATTGAAAATATCAATGATCTCCCCGCCATATTTCAGGCGTTCGTTATACCGCAGTTCAAGATATTCCCCATCAATGGCGGAGCAGTTCTCACGGAGCTGATTCATCTCCAGGGTCCTGTTTTCAGTACAGGTTTCGTTTTCTGTGCAGGTTTCATTTCCGGTGCAGTCTGTCCGGATGCAGTTATTCAGGGACATCCTGAGCTGTTTTGTCAGTGCATCATTTTTGGCCATCACAGAAGACATCTGTCCCTGGTTACCGGATTCAAGCGCCCCCCTGAGTGCTTCTTCCTGTCCGGTCAACTGCGCAAGAACTGCTTCTGCCTTTGAGGTGTTGCATCCCGAAGAATGTACCGCAGCAATCAGGGCCTTCCCCCATGCGACACTGTCATTGAACTGCTGCATCCTGAACGCATTCGTCGCTGCGCTGGTGCTGTTCATCAGCTGTTCGTCAGCATTTTTGAGCGCTCCCTTGCCGGATACCCCCGTGTCCAGCTTGTGGTCAGCGAGCTTGTCTGTCTGAGGACTGATCACATTCTTTGCCATCGCAGGCGTCACTGCTACTGCACACAGGCAAAGGCAAAGAACGCATCCGATGACTACAATTGTTCGTTTCATTACTGATATTCTCCCGGGAACGATATCTCCGTCACCCTGCATTCCTGTTGGTATGGTTCACATATATATTCAGAAAATACGCCGGTTCCCAGTATAGAACCACGGAGTTCTCCTTATCCATCTTCGGGATGAGGAGGAGTATCCCCCGCGGCCTCCAGCAGGGCGTCACAGAAATCTTCTACCGAGAAGAACCGCTTCTCCTTTTCCTTTTCCAGACACCTGAGGATGACAGCATCATAGACATCAGTCGGGGCCCCGGACTCAGAAGGAAGGGGTGCAGAATCGTTGAGGACGGCAAGCGTCACCTCGCCGAACCCTGCACCCACAAAGGGAGGTGTGCCTGTCATCAGTTCGAAGAAGAGCACGCCCAGCTGGTACAGGTCGGTGCGGACGTCCTCGTTTCCATAGACCGACGGCCGCAGCTGTTCCGGGGCTGCATACCCCGGGGAGAAACCACCGACCTGTGTCCGGTGACCACCGTCGGTCACCGACCCCAGCCCCCAGTCGGTAATCTTCGGCGTCCGATCCCCTGCACAGAGGATATTTTCCGGTTTGATGTCCCGGTGAATGACTCCTGTTTCATGAGCAAATGAGAGGCCGGCGGCGATTCCCCGGACCACGCGAACGGCCCCTTCCGGTGAGAGGGGGAGCTGGCAGTCCTTCAGGGAATGAGGTGTATACTCCATCTCCACATAGGGGACGGGAAGGATATTTGCCGCATAAATTGCAAGGATATTCGGGTGGTGCAAACGCTCCCAGAACCGGATCTCCCGCATGAAATGAGTGCCGGTCTGCTCGTCGGGAACAATAGGGATCTTTACCGCAACCACCCTGCCGTCTGAAATCCGTTCCGCCCGGTATACACGGGCAATTCCTCCCTGACCAAGATATTCGGCATTCCGGTATTTCGAGGCGAGCGGTTCAGGAAACCCGGAATAAGCGGGTTGTACAGGGGATGCGGGAATGCTGCCGGTCCCCTGTACTATGGTCCTGACCGAGGCAGGAGTATCCTCTCCGCCCGCTGTCGGTGGTTCAATCAGGCTGTCACGTGGCGGTTCACGTCGGCGGGCGGCGATTATGACACCGGCTGCAATGATGAGCACCGCTGGGATGAGAAGAAGGAGCGGACTGTTTCCTCCGTCCCCGTTGGTTGCGGAGGTCCCCTCTGCGTCCACGGTATCTGCCGGTTCGACGGTCTCGTCCGCAACGCCTCCGGCAGATGTTGCCGTAGGTGTCGGGGCGGATGGAGACGGGGAGGTCGTTTCAGGGGTTGCCACTGCAGTGTCGTCGGGGGTCTGTTCCACAGTCGGTTCGACGGTTGGCTCGGTGGTCGGCACCGGCGTGTCGGCCCTTGCCGGACCGACACCCTGCCCGGGCCAGATCTTCTCAAGCTTTTCATCATCGGTCTTTGCCATAACAGGGGAGGCTACCAGTAAAAGCAGGATAAGAGCGATGCAGAGAACACGGATGGCCGGTTTCCGGAGGGCTGGCGCCCCGAAGGTTTTATTCACTGTTCCTCACCCCTCGTCAGCGGCAGGGCCAATCATGACAAACCGGGCGCTTCCTACCCCGTTTGCGAGATCGATGATGTCGCCCTCAACGAGCGGTTTTCTCTCTCCTCTCCCCAGGGGAACGCCGTTCACATGCGTCTGCCCGGTACTTTCGCAGTCTTCCAGCAGCCACTGGTCCCCCGTACGGGTCAGGCGTGCATGGGGCCGGGAAACACGGGAGACAGCGGCGTACGACGCGGGAAGGACGATGTCTGTTGCCGGACTATACATACCCTCATTCACCGGGTCTTCCCGGCCGATTGAGATACTGTCGGAATTCAGGGGGAATACCCTGCCGTCCTCTTCTCCCTGTGCCAGAAGCAGCATGGGCGGGGCCTCGCCCCCGGTCAGCATCGATTTAACGGTCCGGACGCGGGAGGCCACGTCTCCAAACCCGGCCGGCACCGCCCCGGAGGAGAATACTCCAAGACTCGTGATGACCGATTCAAGCCCCCCGGGCTGCAGGGAAAACTTCCAGACCGGGTGAACCCCTCTCGCGGTCTCACGTCCGAGGCCCGCCTCCTTTTTTATGATCCCGGCCGCCGCAAGTTTGTTCAGGTGCTTCTTCGTATTTTCATAGCTGGTGTCAATCACTGCAGCTATTTCACGGATCTCCATTGGACGGTGCTCAATAGCCCGGAGTATCTTCAGGCGTGTCGGACTCGAAAGGACCTCAAGGTACTCGGAGAGTTCTGCGAGAAATTCCGGGTCTTCCGAGAGTACAACAGTTCGGGTCATCATACCATCTCATGCATTCGTGCACCCGAAACGGGTTCACGCAAGTATTACTCTCAATTGCATCGGCATCATCAAAAAAATGGTGGTAGTGCACTTCCGGAAAATTTTACCATCTGGAAAACGTCTCTTTCCTTTTCTGCATCGCATCCATCCAGAGGGAGACGGGCCACAGAAGAACAGGGCGTTCCCTTCCCCGGCGCCATACAGCTCGCCTCTGCAATGCGCAAGGCGGCCAATGAAGGACGCCGTTTCTTATCGTAGTCCCGCACCTGATATTGCTGCGTTGAGGATGCATAATGTGTCATCCATCATGCAGAAAGAAAACAATGGCGGAATAAAACCGTATATTCGCCCCAAAATACACATTACAGGACAGATTCAACAGATAACAAAACCACGAGGCTTATTACCACCCACACATATCCCTCATCAGGTACTTTCAAAGGAGTTTATATGAAGGAAGTTATGTATCAATGCCCAAAATGCGGAAAAGACGAACTGCACGCAGAAGAGCCTGATGAATACGAGATCTGGCTCAAATGCCGTTCATGCGATTTCTTTATGGGCATGAGCAAAGATGACTGGCACCGCATGGAAAACAGCCCCAATGTCAACCATAAGATCAAAAAACATGCAGAAGATTACACCTGAATCCTGCGGAAATTAATCTTTTTTTCAATATTGTCCTCAGAATGCCAATTCTGCAGAAGGAATCCTGATTGCAACAAAGGGCAGATCCAGATAGTTCTGTTACGATGCATGAGAGATGAACCATTTTCGGACGACAAAATCAGAAACCGGGACTCAGGGTGTTTGAAAGGGAGATCTTCAAAATAATACCAGGTTCACAAAGACAGATATCCTGACGAGACTGGATGATTCGCAATATGTGGAAAGTGAATTGAGCTCTTTTGTGAATAATTTATCAGAATAAAGCAATAATAACAGATATTGAATAGAAAATTAAAATTGTTCGATTCTATATTCTGTGAAAATTTTCATTATATAAATAGATACCGTGGATACACTTGAGATTTTCAATACGTACCAGAACGGTATCCAAAAGCTCTTTCGATCACGGCTGCTGCAGATCTTGGACTCACTGGGGAAGGAGAAAAAACACTGGCAAACCTTCGTGGAGTCACAGACGCTGCGTCGCAGACACTCATCCCGAAGATCCGGTTTCCGGAAGACGTGCATTACCTACATTTCCATGACGGCGTCTACTCGCTGACACCTCAGGGGAAGCTCATTTCCTCACAGATTCAGGATCATATCAGAGCAGGGTACCTGTTTCCGTAAAAACCCATCATTCTGGTCCAAGCACTATCTGGAAGCACTTCCAGCCCCCTTCCTGCGTGACATCGGCGACCTCTGCAATGCCACCGTCGTCGAAACCAGCAATACGGATATTATCCCCTTCATTGAACGGTTTTCCGGGATCATTGAAAACGCCGAACGGATATCAGTCGTCTCCTCCTTCATGAGTCATCTCCATGCCGACACCCTCGTTGCAAAGGTGAAGGAGAGGGTGCCGGTGGAGATAGTGGTGAATGCCGAGATCGCAGAAGAGCTCAGGAAGGAACCGTTCCTGATTAAAATAAGGGACATTGCTGGATGTGATCACTTCAGGATGTATGTGGCGCCCGTGCCCCTTCACATGGGATTGACGGTGACAGATTCGACCCTTTCGTTCGGATTATGCCACCCGGATGATCTCAAATATGATATCCAGAACGACCTCATCGCCACCGACATTCAGGCCATTGAATGGGGATGACCCGGCTCTTTTCGTATTACCGGGAGATGTCAGAAGAGGTTCCATCAGTTGATACCTCTCTTTGCTCCTGACTGACGTACTCTGAATGGTCCGGGATTTCCTGAATATTCAGCAGATAACCGAATATTCGGCGAACGTACTAATGTATACCAGAAAAGACAAAGGAAAAATTGTAGCCGGGAGTTCACCTCATTTCACGCACTCAGATAAAAACCCCGCTCCCCGGAGGCAAAATTCCATCGGCTTTGATACTATTTGAAGCTGTTGTCATGGTTTACCTCTGGATAAAACGGAGGAAAACGTATGAAAAAAATCCTATTCCTTTTTTTATTCATTATCATTCTGAGTGCAGGATGCAGTAGGCACCCGCCTCAATATGACACGGAAGTCTGGCTCTACAGTATCGATGAATCCGGAGAACAAAATTGGGTTTCATGCATCGATTGTAAATTTCTAAAAACCGCAAATGCCCTAATTGAAGAGAATACGGGAAATTATGTTATCGGAGGAGGGGGAATCAGTGAAAATCGTACCGCTTCAGCAGTCCCGATGATTGTATGGGTAGATTCGGCAGGGAACGTCATCCAAAAACGATATTATGGTACGGGAGATGACATGTGGATAACATCTTTATCAAAAGGTCCCGAAGGAAATCTCTTTGCAGTATGTTATTCGGGGAAAAGCCTGATCCTGGATAAAAACGGAGAAATATTACATGAAATTTCTGTGAACGTGACGGAACCCGGATGGTGGGCTTCATTGTTATCGCCGGAAGGCTATGTCGCTGCGGACAGGGTTGAGGCATTCTCCGTTGCAACCAATGGTACGTTATTATGGCATACGATATTTCAGCAGAACAGCACTGCGAAAAGCGACTCATTTTTAATCATGAATGATGAAGGCAATTATGTTGTTGCATCACCGTATCGTTACGAAGATACCGAGAATACGTTACTTCTCGAACTGGAAAATACGGGCGCTGTTAAAAACAGGACCATTTTGGACATCGACGCGGTCTTTTCTTTAAAAGAAAATCAAGACAGAAATTACGAAATTCTCGGAAGGCCCGACATATCTGGAAGTTTATATATAATTGACAAAAATGGCCGGATCCTCTCAACACGTCCGGTTGATTACAATCTGCCGTCTACGCAATTCTGCAAAACCGGCACATGTTATTCAGAACCGGCAAATGAGAACCAGATTCGGCTGGTAAAGAAAGACTCTGCGGGAGATGTTCTCTTTGACAAACAATACAAAGGCGGAGAATTTTATGATTGTCCTACAGCAGTGATCGAAACACATTCGGGCGGGTATGCAATTCTTGTGAGGCATGAAAGCTATGAGTAAACTTTAAATGAGTTTTATTCCCAGACTATTTTTTGTTTAATCGGAGGTATTCCGGCCAAATCTGATGTGAGATTAACAGAGCTGTCGGGACATTCACAGAGAGGGCTGCCAGCCCGGTATGATTTTCCAGGTGAATTCACCGTTCCCGGTACTCCGGCATCAGACTCCGGATTAACATCTTTTTCCATATTACCGGGAGATGTCAGAAGAGTTTATCATCAGATGATTCTACTCACCTGCTCCGGATTGACCATTCCTGAACTCCATGAGGATTTCCATTATATTCAGCAGAATTCTGAATATCCAGGGAAAGAACTAATGTATACCAGAAGAGACGAGAGCTAATTGTAGTCGGGAGTTCACCTCATTTCACACAGTCAGATGAACCCCGCGCTGCCCGGAGGCAAAACAACATCTGCTTCGATACTATTTGAGGCTGTTGTCATGGTTAACCTCCAGATAAAAAGAAGGAGTCATTCATGAAACCCAATAGATCCGGATACTATTCTGTCGCCATTTTTCTCCTCATCTTTCTATTCATTTTTTCTCTTCTGTCCGGCTGTGTGGGAAACGAGGCCAAACCTGATGATAGATTAGAACTATCGGAAGATGAGAAGGAGAAGACTATTCGTATCGCCTCCGAAAACGCCACCGTGAAACCATATCTCTCCGGAGAGTACGAGATACTGGATGTGGAATACTCCATGCTGAAAAGGGCTTCCGAAGAGGAGGAATGGTCAAAACGATTACCGGCAGTCACGATAAAGACAAAAGAGGCTGTTGTTACGGCATATGTGTATCCAGAGGAGGAAAGAGTGATATCAATTTCAAAGCTGTATATAAGGGATCCAGTTATCATGCCCCCACATACACAGTATACAGCGACACCCCCAGGAGGGGTAACCCCCACGGTGCCCGTTCCCACACCCATCGATTTATAAGGCGTGATGTCATCCCAGAATCATTCATCCGTCATTTTACCAAGCTGGAAAAACCCGCAACGCGTACAATGAACAAGACCGGAACTACATATTCATATAGATTACTGACATGTAGCCTCCGTCCGAATGAATGGATGAAAGGTGGGATTGAGCAATACACAGAAAAATTTGCACCAGGAACCAATTTCGCCGTATTACAGGGAGAAAGGCCGTAAAATAGTATATCCATCTGCAGCGCTACCGCCTTATTCTCTTTCATTTCTAAGCTGGACTCGATTGTGGAATTTTGTTCTAAAACCTGTACATCAGAATAGGAAACACATTGTACTGAGATGAAACAGTCTGTACCCGCGACGAGCTCTCTATTGTATTCTCAGGAAATATCAAAAGAATAAACCATTATCTGATCCCATTCCTATGTCCGGACTGACTTCTCTAAAAGCCCATGAGGAACTCCCATCATATTCAGCAGAATGCTGAATATTCGGCGAACGTACTAATGTATACCAGAAGATACGAGACCTGTTAACGCGGTATATATCGATGGCATCCATTAATATCACTAAAATCCTTCTTGTCGTGGTAGTAGGCACCATTGCAATTTTTCTATTCGGCACCTTCTTCGGGCTCGCATGGATCAATTCGAATCCTGGCCAATATTCCTATACCATCACAACGGAGGGCCTCTCCCAATACCAGGGGGGACTTGTCACCGATGTTATCGTTCCGATCCCTATGAGAGACGGGGAACTCGTTTTTCCGGAAGAAGAACTCCAAAACCAGCAGTTCGGCAGCTGGAAATCGGTAATCGTGGAAACCCCTTATGGTAAAATGCTGGCATTCCAATCGGTTGGCGAAGATCTCACCGATATAGACGCAACATTCTTCAGGAGGTATGATCCGGGGGAGCTGACGGTAACGGACATCAGCGAAGAATCCCTCTCCCCGCTCATCTGCAAAAACTGTGACGGATTCCCGGAATATGTTTCGGTCATCTACCTTCCGGATGAACTCGCACCGCTGAGCCCGGATGCACCGGACATTGTTATTAATCTTAAGGCAGATGTTTCAGAGGGACTCAACCATTCAATTCTCGGCGAAACATTCCGAGTGACCGTTCACGAAAGCATACCGCCCGAAATCCGCGGAGAAATCAATGTGAGCGTTGTCATCACACGGTATGAAGACGGAATCTGGATTCCGTATATTTGATACTTTTTTGTAGTTCGAAACCAGGACATAGAATCCGTACAGGATTTTTACGATGTAACTTCACCCGGGAGATATTATCGTTTTAAAACCCGGCCAGCCTTTTTGATGAAGAGATCCATTAATGACAAAGCCCGCGGAAAGATTTCCAAACCATCATCAGAACCACAAGGACAAAGAGGGGTATCACATGCGCCTCCCAGACACCTGTTATCTCCACATGTTATCCCCATCCGAACGTCCGAATATTCAGCAGAACGCTGAATATTCGTCGAACGTACTAATGTATACCGGGAGACACAAGAGTCATTGTTGAGGACATCGAATGCTGAAAATGGGGGGATGTATGGTATTGATGTTCCTCTGCTGTGTCATGGCGGCCGGTTGTCTTGCCGATGACCGCATTTCTCCGGATGGAATGCCATCAAATGAATTCCTGGAGGAGGTGAATGGGAGTCTTGAATATTATGATGCACTGGTACAATCTGACCCGGAGAACGCCGAGGCGTGGTTTATCAGGGGTATGTATTACAACAATTTCTACGAACAATACGATGAGGCGATGGTAAGCTGCGAAAAAGCACTGGAACTGGATCCCGAATACGCGGGAGCCTGGTTTTTGAAGGGAGTCATCCTGACGAATACGGGCAAAAAGGACGAGGCAAAGGGCTGTTTTGACAACGCAACAAAATATGATATCAGTTTGATATCTTTGGTACCGACATAGAGACATTGTTTGCAGAGCTTCATTCGCCCGGCATAATCACCATTCTTATTCCTTATCAATGGTGTACATCGACCGATTCTCTGCGATGACCACCTTGTGACGCCGCCTCTCCCAGAGACATACGGTGAAGTACACAACCCAGATGACGACGCAAAGGCCCGCCTCTGCGGCAAGAATCAGGTGGGTGGCTCCCCTGAACATCTGGAATACCATCCAGGCAATAACCGCGCCTGAAAGAATGAGGATTCCCCCATAGCGCATCATTCTCTGGGTTTTCGTTTCATGAACGGCAATGAATTCCCCGGCATCGATTCTCTCATACCGTTTCCAGGAATGCCATAATGTCACCAGACCTGCCACGATACCGATGATCCCTCCGAGGACAATCCCTTTCCAGGTATTACCCGATGCATCATCGAACAGGAGAGACAGTGCAATGGTCGCAGTCGTCAGACTGACAGCCATCATCATCACCCGGTTGCGGTACCGGTCCCACCAGCTGAGATTCGTGTTTCGCAGTCCACCACGACCGGATGGAACAGTGTTCATGTATCTCTCCGGTGTTATCCCGGAACTCACCATCACCGGGCATTCATTCGGGCACCAGCCCAGCCAGACTCTCATTTTCTTCACAAAATTCATATTCTCTTCACCTTTTTTGCGGACGTTTCAGCGATCTCCCTCTTCAAAGAAAGCATAATTAAGAGACCAGCCCGTTTCTTTCCTCGCATAATCCGAAAAATCGGTCACGTATCTGCCTCCAGCATCGCAGCAAGACTTTCAGGGTGTTTTGCATAGAGGTGAAGTGACTCGCCGGTCTTCAGTGTCACCCTGAGAAAGCAGGGAAAATGCATCCGTGCAAAGGAGCGATAGCATAGTTCCACCAGGAATACCACAAAGCCGATTGCAATGAGCAGATGGAAGGCGAAGTCGGCGCCGACGGACTGACCACTCATTAATCGCAGCACCTCACCCCATGTCATACTGAAAAACACCGCAGAAACCATTAGAAGATAGAAGAGCGCGATCACCCGGCGGGGCACGGGAAGACGGGTCTTTTTCATCTCGACCACCCTGACGGCATCCTTTTCAAAGATGATAGGCCGAAAAAGGGGCCTCTGGAGGACGACTGAATGTGGCAGGAACTCTATTACCGCCCGTTTCATATCGAGATAGAAATTCACAAGAGCATACGTTATAAACGAGAGAGCTGTGAGGAGATACAAAGCCGGGCGCCATTCGGGGATGAAGAAGCATATGATGAAGAGGATGGAGAAGACGGCAAAGGCGAGCAGCCCTGCCAGTATGAACCTCGGGCTGATGTAGTGGTAGTCAACGACCATCTCCCGGCCGCCACATGCGGGAATGGTCCCTGCGCCGGGGAGATATGGAGACCCGATGACGCTCACGTGTCTCCGGTTCAGCTGTATGCCTGCGTTCGGGCACCAGCTGGCACGTTTCTCAAACCATGATCGAATATTCATGAAGACGCCTTCCCCATGTTCGCGGTGTAGATCTCTTTCCGGTGGAAGAGATAGATGGCCATGATGATGATTCCGCCGACAAATGTTGCAGCTCCCCACGTTAGCGGCCGCCAGGCGACGATATCGCCAAGAAGCGTCTCTTTCTCGAACTTTTCACCGGCATGAATATTCTGGGCGTCGCAGTACACGGCAACGGCACTAATGACCATAAGGAGAAATAGGAATTCCTGCTGGTACACGACCGGAAAGAGCCAGGCCACCGCGATGAGGATCAGGAGGATGTTTTCCTGGTATCCGGGAGGTGTCGCTGCAGGCGCATCCGATTCCGGGGCGGCCCCCGGATCAGGCCCGCCCCGCTTCCATGCATGCTCACAATCCTGTTCCACCCCGGTGCAACGGGATTTCCGGACAGCATCCGCATTGGGACACCACCCCAGACGTTTCCGCACAATATCAGTATATTTCGTCATACCTTCCCCCTTCTCCTCTGTCAATCGGTTATCCATCATCAGCCGTAGCCAAATTCACGGCATCCCACGATCCCCACTCCTTTATCAGGACTGTCCGGTGCCGCCGTTCCCAGTGTACCGTGATCGCGAGCGAAGCCCAGTAGATGAGAGCAGCGCCAACGGCAACCATCCCAAGGGTGTCAAACATCCCCTCATGGATAAACCATCCCAGACATATGAGAGAAATCACGATGAGAGCGAGCAGCACCATACTCCAGAAGAGGCGCTTTTTCGCGGGCACTTCCCCTCGCCGCCATTTGCCGGCGGCAATCTCTCCATACCGCTTTGAATGACTCACCGAGAGGCCAATCGTGGCACCCGCTGCGATGGCAAGTGCCGTCCAGACAGAACCCGGAGGACTTCCCATTAGAGAAACAAGTATCATTGCAACAGCCGAAGCGAGGAGCGCTGCAACGAGAAGCTGGTTGTGATAACGATTCCACCAGCACCATTCAGCGAGAACCTTTCGGTTTCCTCCACCGGCGGCATCGCCGATTCCAATGAACGATTTCTTCAGCATCTTCCCGGCCATCTGCCGCTCGCACGGGCACCATCCCATGCATTCCTGCTGCGTATCTTCACAGGACATTCTCAGACCATCTCCCTGAGTTTTGAAAACAGTTCATCCGCGAGGCGTGTGGGGTCATCCGTTTGCATGAGGGAAACGTGTAATTCGTCCGCAAAATCCCAGAGCAGTTCGATACACTCCCGGTAGCGGGTACAGGAACCGCAGTCGCCTTCGTGTTCATACCAGACCTGCACGCCGTGCTTTGCCAAGATAAATATAATCGCCCCCGCATTGAACGGGACAGACCGCCCGAAGAGGATGCCCTTCTCCGCATTATACCGCTCCACTTCAATCTGGTTTGCATGAGCCATCTCAAGCAGGGTTTTTTCAACCTTCTCCTCTACACTGAGCAGCGCCTTTGAGACTGCCTGACGGGAGATCCGGAACTGTTCTGCAATGTGAATGTTTGCCAGACCTTCACGGCGCAGTCTCCAGAATTCAAACTGGCGGTCAGACAGAGAGAGTGACATGCGTCAACATACGCAGGTTGACTATTTATAATTTTGGCAATTAGAT
The DNA here is from genome assembly GCF_026684035.1 of Methanogenium organophilum. Classification (NCBI taxonomy): domain Archaea; kingdom Methanobacteriati; phylum Methanobacteriota; class Methanomicrobia; order Methanomicrobiales; family Methanomicrobiaceae; genus Methanogenium; species Methanogenium organophilum. The sequence goes on along the minus strand of NZ_CP113361.1, from coordinate 1,437,083 downwards.
CATTGGTCTTTGTGCCGGAACATCCTGCGAGAGCAGACATTGTGCTTACCTTACCCTCTTCTGATCTGCCGGTAATTCAATGCAGACCTCATACTGAAATCCACATAGAATGCGTAGTGTGATCTTCGTGACACTCTATTCAATCGGAGACTTTATGTCAGGCAAGCATGTGCAAAGGAGAGTGAAAGCACAGGACGTGAGGCAGTACGTTGTCTTTCTGTCCCCTTTTTCTGAAACAACGATTCCACTGCTGTTCAGGCGCGACAGGTGCCATGAGACAGATGAAGGGGCAATACCCACCCATCGGGCAATTTCCGTTCGTGTTGCGCCATGACGCTGGGCAAGGAACCTGCAAATTTCACCCGCCGTACCCGAATGAAGACGTGATAAAATTCGCATTTCATCCATCGAATATTTGCCATTGTTTTCAAAATACGTTGTACGGCCACCTTCCCTCCACTCCGAGATCCGGCCCTCCCTGAGAAGTATATATAGATGGTAGTGCAAAGTCCCCCGGTTAATTTCCATTTTTTTTCCAATAACTGAGAAAGGGGTTCCCGGGTGTATCTTAATATAGTCGTATACTTCCGCACGGAGAGGTTGGACCAGTACATCCTGACGTGTCGCCCGGCGAAATCCAAGGGTGCACCATACACCAACTGCGTAGAGAAGTATTGCAGGTTGGTAAAGCAGGGGGCATATCAGGCAGACCATTACGCAGAAAAATGCCAAAGGAGGAACCTCCCACCACGATATGGGAAGGGATTCAATCTCGTTCCCCCCAGGAGGGAGAGCATCCCATGCCTCCACCGAATAGATTCCGACTGCCATCACAGGTGCGGTGAGAAAAATGGCGAGAAAAAACAGCATCAATAGCGTGATCCGAACATAACCAGATATCCTCAACACCTCCCGACAGAGGGTATGAACGGTGAACAATATAAACAATATGTGACAATCATCTCTCTTTGAACTATTCCACATTCATCACAGCAGGCACCATTTTACCCACCAGAGAGTTGGTGATTCTCACAGAAAGGGTATATCCCAATGAGAAATACCTATCAACAAGACCTGAAAAGCTGAAATTGCCGGAAGGTTGATGGAATGTGATGAAAATGAAGAAAAAACACCTCAATATAATATGCTTCGCAGCTGCCATCCTGATCCTATGCGTGGCCGTGACTCCTGCTGCCGCACTTACAGCGCAAGTAATCCCACCAATTCTCCCAAAAGGGCTGCCCCTCTCAATCTCCGGCCAGACGGACAATCCGGGCGAGGTCGCAGTGTGGATCATCGGCAAGAACTATGAAGAACGCCGGATCATCACCACAACAGACGGCACATTTACGGAAGAATTATTCCCACCGGAAACAACGTCCGGGCTTCCAAGCGGCCAGTATTTCCTTATCATTGAGGATACCGGCCCCGACGGAAAATTTGCCCTTGATACCGCTACTGATGGCGATCATACAATGGTGAACTACCAGGACATGCCCCTTTTTGCTCTCGATGATCCTGAGACAATGTATTCCGACACCGCAATGGCGCTCTCCGAAGCTCTGAACCGCCCCGAGATCGACGATGCAGCAATGAAGATGGTGTTTATCGTGGAAGAACCGTGGATAAGGATTGATCAAACACCCACCGGCCACCCGGGAGACCTCCTGCGGTTCGCGGGGTCAACCAACATGCCACCGGGCAGCGAGATGTCCTACGACATCTACCTGGTCTCTGCCAATCCCCATGAGGGAGATGAAGTGGCAGAGTCAGGAACCATCGAGGTCGTGAAGGGTGGGTCCCAAAACTACTGGTATGTCGATGTTGACACAGGGAGGCTTGATAGCGAAACATATGTTCTCACCCTTGCTTCCGGCATCCACACCGCCACTACTACGTTTATTCTCTGTGACAACCGGTTTACCCTGCCGCCAACTCCTGCGATCACCGTGGAGACGCTCCGGGATGAACCGGAGGTGGTGTCCAGCCAGCCGACCGAACCGGAGCTGTTTCCCGCCGATACCACGGATTATGGAACGATTGCCACAACTGACGAACTCATCTATACAACCGACAACGCGATGATATGGTGTTCAGCCATTGACGGCGATTACTTCACCTGGGCCGAGAAAACAGAAGATGAAGAAACGAACATCTTCCTGTACCACATCCCGACCGGGACCACGCGCACGATCGTCGAAAGCGCCCGTTACCTCACCTTTACGATGGACATCTCGGGAGACCATATCGCCTGGGAGAAATTACATACTGGTGAGCCAACCGTACCAAGAGGTATTGGGCTCTATACCATCTCGACGGGATATATCGAGGATCTTCCTGTTGATGATTGCACTATAAACCAGATCGCAATGGACGGGGACCTGATCGCGTTTTCGGGGCTGGATTTCTCACCCTTGAAATCCGATGACAAACATAATGTGAAAAAGACTATTTTTCTCTATTCCATCGCGAACAGGACACAGCAGGTTCTCTGCAAACAACCCGGTCACCAGATCGAACCGGCAATCGGCGATGGGTATGTTGCATGGCGAACCGAGTGTGGAGGATATAACGATACCATCACCATCTACTCGCTGACCGACCGCAGCCAGTTCACCCTCTCTCCTCCTGACGGCGCATCATATGCACAACCCTCTGTGGGCGGAGGAATGGTGGTAGCTCCGCTGTACTATAAAGATCCCGAAACATCCGGACCATACAAGGTAGAGATCGTGGCGACGGCACTTCCCGGTATGGAGACAACAACTCTTTCTCTCCCGGAAACGCCCCACCGCTCAGCTCCGCAGTCCGACGGTGGATGCATTTTCTGGTCAGAACGTTATACGGACTCTTCCAGCCAGGTCATGGTGTATGACATAAAAAGTGATACAATTATCGGAACATTTGCGCTATCCGGCGTTGAAATGGATCTCAACAACAATCATCTAATCTCCACCAATATTGATGAAATACGAGGTGTCAGCAGTCTCTGGCTCACCACATTCACCGGTGAAACAACAGCAGAGAACGAAGCGGGCGCACTCCCTGCCTCGATGATCGGATTTGGGGTGATGGCTGCCGGCATCGTAGCAGCGGTGGTATTCCAGAAGAGGGGGGGCAAGTGAAGACTGCAAGAATCTTTGCAATCCTTGTAGTTGCCTCTGCCATCATACCAGGAATCACAACAGCAATATCCTTTGGAGAAGACGGACCGTTCCAGATAGCACACCCATATGATATCATATCCGCTCCAGCGGCCGGGGGAGAACGCATTCTATGGATCGAAAGTACCCCACCACCCCCTTTTCCTGACCCCGGGTATTACCCGGGGGTTCCCTGCGCAGTTTATTCATATAACACCACAGCACAGACAAAGACACTCATCCGCTCCCGTGCGACCAATGCCCGCTCCCCGGATATCGACGGCGATCTCGCAGTCTGGGAGGAGGAACGAGGATCCACAACAGATATTATCTTCTACAATTTTTCTGCAGGAACGGTTTCAGCGCTCCACACAAACGGCCTCCAGCACAATCCACGTGTGAGTGAATACCGCATTGTCTGGGAAGAGGGATTTGAAGGTGAACGCAGAGTCTGGATGTATAATACAAAAGATGGCAAGTCCTATGGCATTTCCACTGGAAACACCGATTGTTTCTCCCCCGACATTGAAGGAAACACGGTAATCTGGGTTGAAAAAAACGACCCGGATGTGTATTCAATCGTCTCGCGAGACCTGGTGTCGGGGAGGCAGTTTGTCCTCGACACCACGTCAGCAGCGGTTTGCCCCCGCATTGACGGAGGGAGGGTTGTATGGGAGGATGGGGGGTTGATTCATCTCGCATCAAACGAAGAGGGCGTGTCAATCCTCACGGCCGAGCCCGCATGTCGTTCCGGTGCAATCATCAGCGATAACATCGTCGCCTGGTCTGAAGACGGGCGGATTATCTGCAGTGACCTCCTGGAGACGAAAACAACGCGGATTGGAAAGTGGCACGCCTCTATGAAACCAGCCATTCTGGATGAAGGTATCGTATGGGTTGAAGACGACCAGTCTGAACTCTCCTCGATCCTGTACCAACCCATTTTATCCCGGCCACATGGAGATCTGCAGGTTGCATCATGCCCCGCAGATATCTCGACGACAAGAGGAGAACAAAGTGGTTGGATGCGGGAGGGAGAATGTTCATGGTATGTACTGGATGTTTCCACCGGCACAACACAGATTTGCCTGGATTTTTCATGGGAGGACATAAACGAATCGCTCTCATGCACACTAATCTGCCCTGGAGGCACGCTTTTCCGTTTCACTGATAGTGATGATGAAATAATGGATGCCAGGGTGAGAATCTCTTTAACTTCTCGCTCAGGAATCGTTCCCGGTAGATGGTATTGTGCAATATCCGGCGAATCAGTTCGAGAAGAGGTTCAATACTCCATTATATGGTATGAATATAGTGGGCCAGAGAAATAAGGCTCGGACCGACTCGTACAGATAACTCTCATAATGTCCTAACTGACCACGTCTCATATAGGTCCTGCCTTCGCAGATAATTACATACCTCATTTTCTTTGTGCAGAAAGATTAGCTAAATCATGTGATTCTCCACAGCCGGCAAAAACTACGTGCGTAGGCCACATGAAGGTGTCACCAGATACGGGTCGACTATGAAAAATATTGTATACAATCGGCAGAACAACCCGTATGTATCTCCCGGCCATCATCACATCTGCCGGAAACCACGGCAGATTATCAGACATGCACCTCTCCCACCAAATTCACGTTCTGTGACTGCGAGGGACAACCCTTCCACTCACTCCAGCAGATAGTGCACCGTCCACTGGGTGTAGCGAAACAGCCGAAGCCGGCCAAAGAACTTCAGCCAGCCGGGTATCTTCTCACCGGAATCATAATACGACCACTCATCAAGAAACCGAATCCCCGGGTGCCATGTCTCCATTTCATCGCTGCGCCGGATGCCAAAGCGAAAGACCGCATCCTTCCCGAGACGGAGGCGCCGCTGCATCTTATATGTCACCAGCCGGTTCAGGGGTCGTGTGACCCAGAGCGCATTCACGACCTCACAGATCAGTTCGCAGTCCGGAAACCGTTCCCGGAGGCGAAGCACCATAGACCGTACCGCCTCCTCTTCGAGATACATGAACACCCCTTCTGCAAGAAAAAGAAACGGACCCGGACGAACGGATACAACAGACATCCAGACGTCATCAAGAACAGAGGATGCAATCATGTGATATCGCTCCGTTTCCTGAAAAAACCGTTTCTTCAGGGTGATGACGTCCGGCAGGTCTAGATCATAGAAGTGCACCATCCCGTTGTCCGTGCGCAGAAACCGGGCATTCAGTCCGCATCCGATATCCACCACCACGCCCTCCGGGAACCGGTTCAGGAAATCGCGTACATACCGGTCGTATCGCCTGGCCCGGAGAGCGATATGCACCACCAGCAGCGGATCAAGGATACCTTCAGCAAGCCGTCGCCCCAGCGGATCCCTGGAACGGGCCAGGACGGGACTGAGCACCGACGTGATTTCAACGGATTTCGGGTCGGAGAGAATGGGATTTTCAGATCGGGTCTCGATGGCATGGCAGTACAGGGTGATAAGCGATGTCGCTCCTACATCTCCCAATACCAACTCCTCTTCCGTCATGCCCGTAAATAGGGAGGACGCCTCCACATTCTCGCCTGTTATACCTGCAGCACCTCCGCCTCACCGATCTCATCTTTTGCATCGCTGATGTGACGCATGATATCGACCTGTGACCCCTTTCCCGCACCGCGTATTTGTCCCCGGTCGATGAGATAATAAAAGTCGTCGCCGACGAGGTAAAAACGGGAGAACCCCTTGATCTCTGCTTTGTCGATGGCAATCTCCAGCCTTTCCTGCTCGACACGCGAGTGACCCTGGTCATCCACGAGAAAGCGACGGACACTCTCCGGCATCCTCCTCCGGGGACGGCCCGGCTGCTCCTCCACTGCGGTTTCCGGCTCGGGAGGGGCCACCGATGCCACCGAAGGAACGGGTGCGGCTTTTGCCTCCGGTTTCTTCTTCGCGGGCGGTTTCTCCTCGCCCACCAGCCGTCCGCCGAGGTAGCCTGTCTGGGAGAGGCCCATCAGGTAGAGAAGCGTCGGATCGATATCCGGAAGGGAGAGGGCGGCGGCATCAACACCGGTCACCGTCCCCACGACGACCGAGAGATAGAGGAAAACGCTGATGATGGTCCAGAGAAACATCTGGAACCGGTTCAGGGCAATCTTTCCCTTGTGCTTCAGCATCATCCCAAATGGCGGAAGCTTCTCCGGCGGTTTTGCGGGGGTCTCGGGTTTGTATGCCGATTTTGTGTAGCCGACACTAATCAGGGGTACGGCCACGCTGATGCCGAGCAGCAGGTAAAGATTTGCCGGGATCTCGGTTGCAAAGATGAGACCATCGAAAATGCGAATGGCTGAGATCCAGACATACGAAAAGGAGATAACAATCGTCCAGACGAGGAACTGGAAGAGCGAGAGACTCGGCACCCAGTAGTCCGCACGGATGATATTGAGGAAGTTCCCTCCGTCCGTCCTGACGAGTGCGTGAGTGATGATGAGGACTGCGATGATGACAACCGCGGAGACAATACATCCTAGCGCTACCGGATCTGCCATTCCCCCTTCATCGGTATCCATGGTGATATACTATTCGCCAATCAGTGAATTAGTGTATCCATTATCCAGCGTTACTGGAATTAATACCGTATTGACGCTTATTTCTGGATGTATTTTCTGGTTTGGGCATTTCAAGCGATGATTGTTGACCTTGAAAACAACTATGGAAAAAATGGCAATATTGGTTGCAGAATTAGCTATCTACTGGTTCCCAAACGTAATAAACGGCCTGAGCTGCGCTGCACACCGGAGCCACTCAGCGGCAATTTCATCCCTGCTGCGGTTCAGCATATCAGAGAGAGGAATCAGATACTCAAACCGGAGTGTCATGAAGGCATCAGGCTCCGGTGTCTTCTTCGCATTCCTGCCCTGGTAAAACGATTTGTAATAGGCGGTCGCTTCCTCGCCGTACCGTGGATCGATTTCCATCGTGGTCAGCCCTTTGCGCATCGCCTTATCAAACCCGGTCCGTACCCCGTCGATGCGTTTCATAATAGAGGCAGCAGACGTTTGTCTCTGGCTGAACTTCACAACCAGCTGGAAGTAATATTCATCCCATCCGACCGGCCCGAGGGGGATCTTCGTATACAGGCGGGATGAGAAACGCCGGTCCTCCGGAAGGGCAGCAACAAGCGCATCGAACTCTTCCGGATTCTCCTCCAGATTGTGGTAGAACGCCCCGATGCTTGACGGGTATTCGGTATTGGTCAGAATCTGTACATTTCGCTTGCCGATGAAGATGTTCAGGAATGTATCCTTCTCTTCTTGTGGTGTGTCAAAGAATGCAAGGTGTACATAGCTGAAGTCCCGGTTATCATATCCGATTCGGGACGTGGAAAAACCCAGTTCATCCCGCATAACCGTGTATAGTGGTTTGATTTTTTCATCCAAGAACTGCTCAGACTGCTCTGCAAGAAACCGTTTTTCATATTCGTTTGGCTCCGGCAGATGACAGAAGACATCAAAATCTTTCAGTGAAAAATATCCGGGATGTCTGGGATTCATTGCGAATCAATTGTTCTTTGTACATATCTTCCTATCGAAGGATGAAACTGAAAAAACAGCGCAGGGCTGTTATCTTCGGAAAATTCAGAAATGGGAATAAGCTAATATTGCTGACAAAGTGTTCCGGATGCAGGCCGGTTTCGCGACTACAAAGGCACCCTGCCGCAGAAAAAGAAGGAGGGAGAGGATGCCGGGGTTTGTTCCATCAGTTCTGGATCGCATACACGATGTTCACGGTGGCCGTGACATCGAGGGTGCCCGCCTCGATGGGTGTCGGGACGGATGCTACGGCCTTCTCCATCATCGCTCCGCTCGCGAGATCGTTTGCATAGACCATCGGGGTCGAACTGCCGTAGGTGGTAGCATCCTGCACGCCGGTGATGGTCACGCCAAGGGCGCCTGCGAGGGTGTTAGCGTCGCTTTTAGCCTGTGCAACCGCTGCTATGAGTGCCTTTGCACGCAGGGACTGCGCCTTCTCGTCACTGATGGTAAACCGGACGGAGTTTACATTGTTTGCGCCACTCATCACCGCCGTATCGATGATCTCACCCGCACGGCTGACATCATTATACGTGATGGTCACCGTGTTCGTGACCACATACACTTCCTTGCTGCCGGAGAAGATGCTGTCATCATCGGGCGTGCGGGAATACATGTAATACCCCGAGGTCTTAATATCCTCTGATGCAATGCCAAGCCCCTTCAGGGCATCGATGACAGCACCGGTCTTCTGTGCATTTTCCTGCTGGGCCGTGATCGGATCGGTATGGGTCGTCTCGACGCCGACGGAGATGATGACCTCATCAGGGGTCGTCGTAACCGAGCCGGTGCCGGAGACCGTGATCGTCGGGACGTCCACGCTGTCTGCAGCAGCCGCCGGGAGTACGAGGCAGCATACCACAAGCAGAGTGATACCGAACCATTTCAGTTTCGTTGCCATATCTTTCATATCCACTAATAAGCAGGATTTGAATATAATCCTGCCTTTGACTTCGAAATTGTTCGCACATACACTCACGGAACGATGTTGGCTGCATGTCAAAGGTGAACATCTGCTGCAAAATCCCTATCATCACGGCAGGAATGACAATAAAACACTGGTACCCAGGGTCCCGTTATGGAGATCCTGTTTGCGTCATTGATTTTCCGGCATGACATCTGTCAGCATGCATATGATGAAATGCCCGGGGAGGTAAAACCATTCACCCCTCCTATACACCGATAGGAGATATTACCCGATTATTTTTTTCTGTTCAGAAAATCAGAGGCAAACTGTGCCCACCACTGACATCAAACAAAGATGGGCGAAACTATTATACGGATAAATCACACCATTTTTAATAAATAGTAAATATGGTGTAAATATGAAACAACCGTCAATAATGGCACTTGAGGATGAGTTTATACGGATGTTCCAGACAGGGATTGCGGGGGCAACTGAACATGACGCTCTTTCCTCATGGCTTATGGCACGCCTGTTCATCGAGCCGGGGGAGATGGCAATGGCTGATCTCGCGGAGGAGGCGGGGTATTCGCTCGCCTCTGTCAGCAACAAATGCCAGATGCTCGAACGGACGCAGCGCATAGTGAAACGGACACGGCCCGGGACGCGAAAGATCTATCTCTATGCACAAAAGGATCTCGTTGCAACCTTCATGCGCCAGCTGGAACAGCTTCGCCATACACAGACACGGGTGGTGATGAAGGAAATTCCAACAATTATTGAACGCTATCAGACGGAAGATATGCCGGAGGAACTGGAGGAGAGAATTGCCATCCTGCAGGGGATGTATGACGATATGAAGGAAATCGATGGAATAATCACCGATATGCTGGAGCGCCTCACCGATGTTGGGGGTGCCCGGAATGGATGATAAACTCCGAAATCTTCTCATACTGATGGGAGGGCTTCTCCTGATCTCATTCGTATGGGAAGGGATCATCATTCTCATGGGCGGGATCACCGGTCCGTATTTCACTTTGATGGCCGCCTTCCTGATGTTCTTCCCCGCCATCGCAGGATTTGTGTACCTCCGCCGAACAGGACAAAGCGCAAGACCAATCCTCACTGCGGTGGGCAAAAAACGCTACCTGCTGGCGGCCGTTCTTGTCCCGATTATGATCACCATTCTTGTGATCGGGTCTGCTGTTGCGACAGGCGTTATGACACAGACGCTTTATGACAGCGCAACGGGGTTAGTCACCCTCCCTAACGGGGACGGGCAGCAGATCTCAGTTACCGCCTTCCTTGCCCAGATCATCATCACATCGGTTGTTGGGATCGCCATCACCTCGATTGCCACCTTTGGCGAGGAGCTCGGGTGGCGAGGTGTGATACAGAACCGGCTGATTGCACACTACGGTGTTGTGGCAGGCCTCGTGATCCTTGGACTGTTCTGGGGCATATGGCATGCTCCCATCATCTACGGCGGGTATAACTTTCCCGGCTATCCACTCATCGGCAGTCTGGTATTTATGCCCCTCTTCACCCTCGGCACATCCGGCGTGTTTGCATGGCTAACACTTCGTGCCGGGAGCTTCTGGCCGGCAGTGCTCGCCCACGCGTCTATCAACAGTATAGCAGGCCCTCTCATCTACCTCCCGGTATTTGAGGCAGCTCCGCTGACACGATACACTCTCTTCGTTGTCCCATGGCTTGTCGCGGGCATTGCCGCCATCGTCCATCTGAAGCTGACAGAAGGGAGAGGGGTCTGGGTACTCTATCCCGATAATGATCTCTGAAGAATAACAGGAGATTTCTTTACCTCCTGAAGTTTCTTTTCCACCCGGTCAGGCATCCTTGAGGAATATCCGGACAGCCGGTCCGCACACGTCTTAATATCTCATACATCCCATCTCTCGTATCCAAATGATCGATCCAACCGTCATCATCATCGTCGTAGGTGTCGCCGCCTTTGCCATCTCCGGTGTCATCGCGGGCACCCGGCAGGATGCAAACATCCTCACTGTTCTCGTACTCGGTGTAGTGACCGCTATCGGCGGAGGGACGGTCCGTGATATCATCCTCAATATCCCGGTCTTCTGGGTCGGAGACTTCTCGGTTGTCTGGCTTGCCATTCTTGCATCCCTTGTGGCATTCATCTTCGCACCGCTCTTCCGGAAAAAACTCTGGAAGGTGCTTATCTATGCGGATGCCATCGGTGTCGCCTTCTTCTCGGTCGCTGCCATCAACAAGACACTGGCGCTCGGCCACACGGGTGAAGTTGCGGTGATCATGGGATTTGTCACCGCCTGCACGGGTGGTATTCTCCGGGACCTTCTCACCGGCCGGCCACCGATGGTTATTGCCTCAGAGGAGCTCTTTGTTACCCCCGTCCTCATTGGAGGAATCATCTACGTACTCCTGCTTGATATCGCCCCCAATTATGCTGCACAATGGCCGATCGTGGCCATCTGCTTTATTGTGGGATTCCGGGCCATTGCCATAGAACGGGGACTTCAGTTTCCAAAGTGGCTGCGGATGCGGCCCGGGAAACGGGCAGAATAAAGGGAATAAAAAGAAGGGAGAGGAAACCACACCCGGCCCGCTGCACTCACCTCCCGCCATTGGGAAACAGGAGGCATTGCGTCAGAATTCAATTTGTACTGCACTCTTCCCCGATCCTAATGTCACCGGATTGCGCCATCTGACCCGGCAAAACCCCGATATACCCAATACACCGCGGAGAGCACATCTTAGCGGTGCATCTTTGTTTTAACGGCACGGCAAAGCGCCTCTATATCGGCAAATTTCGGTTCATCCATACCGGATTTTACTACCCCACAGTCAGTTGCCACCACATGACCGGCAGGCACAAGGCCGCACTGTTCTGCTTTTTTTCTTCCGCAGAAATCTTCACATCCGTCAATGACAATTACCCGCAGGGAACCAGGGTCCAGCCCTTCCAGCACCGCCATCGACCCTTCCCCTGATGCCGCAATGTGATAATCAATTAGATCGGGATTGCGCTGGCGCAGCTGCACCGCCGCACGGGTTGTGCACTTGCCGGTATTTGAAATACCTGAACAGGTGACAAGCACAACCGGGCTCTCATCATCAGTCATCCAGACCACCAATCACCGGACCTTCAACAACCTTCGCATTCATGGAAGAGCAGAATTCACCGTACTGCGTCAGTCCATAAACGATCCATGTCCCTTTCGCAGTCCCGGTGATCATCCCCGCTTCCTGGAGGATCTTCAGGTGATACGAGAGTTTTGACTTGCTTATTCCCAGCGCTTCTCGGATAATGCAGGCACACAGCGGCTGAATCCGCAGCATTTCAAGGATTTTTATCCGGTAGATATCTGCACAGGCATGATGAAGTTCCCGTACCCGTGCAATCGCCGCATCGTCCGGAAGGGCTGCAATGAGACCTTCGAGACCCCCCTGTCCGCCAATCGTCTCAAGTGCCTCAGCCGGTATTTCACTACAGCATGATTTTTTCATGGTATTTCCAACAGAATACATCAGTCGGCGGACCGATAACTTGGTGGTTATCCCGCTCATTCACCCGCGACCTCATTGTTCAAGAATTTTTGAATTACTTTTATATATTATCATCGCCCAGATTAGTTCAACAAAAGTTGAACAAGTAGTGACAAACCATGACAGATATTATCACCGGAGCACTCATCTCCGGACTGGACGCCGTCATCGAGTATCTTGCCGCACACACGGTAACCTGCCTGGTACCGGCATTTTTCATTGCAGGTGCAATTGCTGCATTTGTTAAAAAAGATGCCATACTGAAGTATTTTAGTCCTGACGCAAAGAAATCGGTGTCATACGGCATCGCATCGATATCAGGCATTGTGCTTGCAGTCTGTTCCTGTACGATCCTCCCGATGTTTGCAGGAATTATGAAGAAAGGTAGTGGTATCGGGCCTGCAATCGCCTTCCTCTATGCCGGCCCCGCGATCAACATCCTTGCAATCATCTACACCGCAACCGTGCTGGGGGTGGATATAGGCATCGCACGTGCAGTCTTTGCCGTTGTGATGGCCATCGCCATTGGTCTTATTATGGCAACCCTCTTCAAAGAGCACGACAAGGGAGCCCGGAGCGCCGCAGCACAGGTGGCGGGGATGACGACCGGAGGAGAAGAACGCCCCCGCTGGGTGAACCCGGCATTCTTTGTGATGATGGTCCTCGTCCTCGTCATCGGTGCCTCGCCGCTGGACATCGTGCTGCGCCTCGCAGTTGTCTACCTCCTGACACTCGCGATTGCCATACTCCTGATCTACTTCTATGAACGCGATGAAGTAACGGAATGGGGGTATGAAGTCTGGGATCTCGTAAAGAAGATCTTCCCCATCCTCATTGGAGGAACATTCGTTGTCGGAGTGATCGCCTTTTTCCTGCCTCCTGAGACGTTCCAGCCGTTCTTTGGAACAAATTCCATCGGTTCGGTCTTTTTAGGCGCAGTCATAGGTGCCATACTCTACATGCCAACTCTCCTCGAAGTGCCCATCATCGGCGGAACATTCGGCTACACCCAGGGGCTGATGGCCGGGGGACCGGCACTTGCCCTGCTCCTTGCAGGCCCAACGATCAGTCTGCCATCCATTCTCGTCCTCACGCGGATTATGGGTGCTAAGAAGACGGCGGCTTATGTTGCACTGGTCATTATCTTTTCAACGGCGGCAGGACTTGTCTACGGAACATTCTTTGGATAAGGGAGTGAGAGAGGGGAGAGACAATGAACAGAGGAAAACCGTGCTGTGAGGCCGAAGCAATGCGAAGGATCCGACAGATATCTGTCGGGGACACTGTTGTCGGCCTCTCCATGCTGGAACAGATCTTTGAAGATGTGGCAGGTGCAGATCTGTCACCGGACACAATCATCCGCAGCGAACTTCTGCGGCAGGTGAAAATCTACAACTATGTGCCAAAACCTGCCGAAGAGGCCTATGCGGATGCAGTATTTGCAGAATATCAGAATGAACTGAAACGGAGATGAAGAAAAATGATAACAATTGAAGTGTTGGGAACCGGATGCATGAAATGCAAACGCCTCCTGAAAAATGTTGAAAAAGCAGTGGAAGAAACAAAAACTGAGGCAGAGATCATCAAAATAGAGGATATAAACGAGATCATGGACCGTGGTGTGATGCTCACACCAGGGCTGATAATCAATGGTGAACTCATTGTTTCCGGCCGTGTGGCAGACGTGAAGGAAATTTCCGGTTATCTTCTGGAGTGAACGGAGATATGGCAGAACAACCGGTCTGCTCCTGCGGGAGCTCATGCGGTGAGGGAGGGCCCACAGAAGGAATCGTACAGCGGCTGATCTTCCCCTGTGCGGGTGTGGCAAACACCGGACAACTCACCAACTGCGCCGCAATTCAGCTCACAGAAGAGGGTTACGGTAAAGCAGCATGTATTGCTCTTCTTGCCACAGGTGCAGAAGGAATTGTCAGGGCTGCAAAAGATGCAGATGAAGTGCTCATCCTTGACGGATGCGCGGCCCGGTGTGCAGGAAAAATTGCAGATTCATTGGGAATCTGTGCGGAACAGAGCATAGTTGTGACGGAACTGGGTATTGAGAAGAAAGGGTCACGCGAATACACGGACGACGATATTGAAACCGTGGTATCCGCCGTCTGGGAAGGAGAGGGACGCGAGGAATAATCATTTATTTTACTGAAATCCCCTCTCTTTCCCGCCCGAGTGCGCCGGACACTCCTCCCCAAAAGAGGGAGGTCGTCTAAAAGATGGAGCGGCTTAATGTATCTTGCCCGATATCAACCAGTTCTGAAAAAATGAGGGTCAAAAGAGAAACCAATCATACAAGATGAGGAATGATTCTTTCCCGATAAAACCAGCCAGAGGGACTATTCAGGAGAAAGAGAAGAGCACCCCTCTTCCAGCGTAACATGCACCGCTTCAGGAAGAAACGAAACAGACACCGCTCCGCCCGGCACAATACCCTTCTCTTTGATCTCCTGCTCGGTTGCGAGCGCAAAGAGAGTGATTCCGAAGGAAACCCGCAACAGGAAAAACGATTCCCGTGGAGTGACCTCCTCAATTATTGCCGGAAAACAGTTGTATTCGTCATCTGCTTTCATCCCGGCACGCCGCACGGAGACATCGGCTGCGCGGATAAAGACACAGACAGAAGCATCTTCCGGCACGACATCACCTGTCCGGATACTGCACCCCTCAACCGTTATGACCGAACCTCCGGCACCGCTGCCTGCCACGGTACCCCCAAAGACATTCTCGATCCCCACGAACCTGCCGACCTTCCGGTTCGGGGGCTTTCTGAATACCTCATCACGACCTCCCTCCTGCTCCAGTGTACCGTCAATGATAACTGCTACACGGGTGGCAAGAGAAAGTGCCTCCTCGCGGGAATGAGTGACATGCACAATCGTAAGCCCGCTTTCCCGATGGATGGCCCGTAGGTCTGCAACAAACTTGTCCCGGTTCACCTGATCCATCGCAGAGAGCGGTTCATCAAGGAGCAGGACATCAGGGTCTGTCACAAGAGCCCGTGCGAGCGCCACCCGCTGCTGTTCTCCCCCGCTCATGGTATAGGGAGCACGGTCTTTGAGATGGCCAATCCCAAACCGGTTGAGAACAGCACTCACGCGCGTCTCAATCTCTGCTTTTGACAGTTTCTGCAGCTTCAGCCCAAATGCGATATTGTCACAGACTGACATGTGGGGAAAGAGCGAGTAGTCCTGATAGACCAGTGCAATATTTCTCTTCTCCGGCGGAATCCCGCTCACATCCTTGCCGTCGATGAGCACGCGCCCGGAATCCGGGTGGTGAAGACCCGCTATCGCCTCAAGGATAATGGTCTTTCCCGCACCAGACGGGCCAATGACAAAGTAATAATCTCCTTTTTCAACCCTGAGACTCAGGTCATTCAGCCGGAAATCCCCCAGCTCCACCGAGACATTTTCAAACTCTATCATCGTATATTCCCACCTTCTTCATCAGTATGCGCAGAATGGCAAAGACCACCAGACAGACCAGAATCATCGCAAATGCCACTGCGGTACTTTCCCTGAGACCTGCGGTCGTGAACTTGTAGTAGATGAGCGTTGATATGACCATCGGGTAGTAGGCGATCATAATAATTGCCGCAAATTCACCGATACCCCGTCCCCATGCAAGAATGCTGCCACTAAAGATATGACGCAGTGAAAGCGGCAGAACAACCAGACGGAATGCCTGAAAACGGGATGCCCCGAGGGTACGGGCAGCGTTTTCCAGATGCAACGGGACTTTTTCAAATCCGTCACGCACTGCGTTCACAAAATACGGGGATGAGACAAAGAACATCGCCGCAACGATTCCCGGATATGCTCCCTCAAAGATGATGCCAATCTGTGAGAGTGGCGCACCAATGATACCGCGGCGCATAAAGAGGATATAGACCATGATACCTGCGATGGTATGCGGCAGCATCACCGGGATATCAACGATGCTCTCCACCAGCCCTTTTCCCCGGAAATCTGTCCGTGCCAGAATATAGGCGAGGGGGATGCCAAAGATGAGGAGTAAAAGAACAGCGTTCAGACCTGCCACCATCGTCAGGAGGATAGCATCCACGACCTTTGATTCCGTTGCAACGGATACGAAGTACGGCAGATCGGTCACCTGCCCGATGGTTATTGTGAGAAGTCCCAGAACCGTCAGGATCACAATCAAACTGCCAATCAGGGCAAATGACAGGATACAGGAGTCAGGAATCTTTCGTGATCTCTGCATTCATCTGCTCCGAATAAAAAAAAGAGAATTTTGAGAGATTCAGGCGCTCATCTCAACGAGGCTCTCCAGTGCTGCGGGTATGTCAACAAACCCGACCGGAGGGTTGATGGGAGGCTGTCCTGCATCTTCCATGATCTGCTGGCCGGTTGGGCCGATGAGCATGGAGACAAACTCAACACCAGTTTCAGGATTGTCTGCCGTCTTCGGGACCGTGACACCGTAGACAATCGGTTTGCCCTTCATCATACCGCCCTCGGTATCAATCAGGACTTTTGCATAGGTATCCTTGTAGGCAATTGCAGAAAGATCGATTGACTCAGGGAGTTCGATGTATTTCACACCAGACTCAGCGTTCTGCTCAGCGACACTGCGGTATTCCCATGCATAGTCAAGGTTTCCTGACTCAAGGCCGGCGATTAACTCCACACTCTTGGGCGTAATCGTGACCGGGTAGGTCGGTGCAGTTTCATTTGCATGGACGGTGACAACACCATCTGCAACGGTCGGATAAATTGAGGTATACTCACCGACAAGGTTGTCAAAGATCATATCATCGTTGTACTCCATCTCAGCGAGCGTGATCACCATGAGAGACCGGTATCCGCACGGGTCAAGGTTCGGATCGGAAAAGCCCCAGGTAACACCCTCACGTGCGAGGATCTCATACCAGTTGTCTGCGGTGACTTCATCAGCAAAGTTGCTCTTGTCCGTGTAGCAGAGCACCATGCGGTTCTTTGCAAAGGTCACATACCATGATGCATAATCAGGGATCATCATGTTCGGGATCAGTGAGTAATCCGCAGATGCATACACATCAGCGACTGCATCAAGCTCGGTGATCTCCTTTGCGAGTTTGGTACTACCTGCCGGGTGGAGCTGGACATCCACATTAGAGTGTTCTGCCTCAAATGCCTTCTCCATGTCCTCCATTGGGGCGGTCAGGCTGCCCGCATGGTAGACCTCGAGTGTGATTTTCTCTTCCGCTGCTGCGGTCGGTTCAGCTGTCGAAACAGGTGTCTGTTCGGCTGTAGGCGTATCGCTACTTCCTGTACAGCCACAGATGAACACAGTCGCACACACCACTGCAACTGCCATGAGAATTACCAGATTCTTTTTCATCAGAGATAGGTTATTTTCTGAATTTTTAAACCTTTATACTTATTTCAAAAAAAAACCCAAAAATGTAAACTTAATCAGTTTAATAAACTTAATCCACATAACCAAGGAACATTAACATAATATCGCTAAAACATCAATTCAAATGAAAAATTTCGAATATTTTTTACGAGAGATAGCCAATCTTACTATTTGAATGCCCTTCTTAAACTGAGGTACCTGCAACAGGTTTTACCGGAGGCCGGACCAAAGAGTATCATATTATCCGGAGACCCCCAAGAGGAGGAGGCAATTATGACAGAACGAAGACGGGAACGCTACACACACCTGAGGGCGGTGATCAGGGACAAAAGATCGCTGCTGGTATCCTACTCAGGCGGCATTGACAGCCTGGTGCTTGCCATTGTCGCACGCGATGTACTGGGAAATGACTCCGCCTGCTGTCTGATAACAAGTCCGCTTCTCCCCCCACGTGAGGAAGAGGCAGCTCGTGCCATCGCCGCCCGAGAAGAGCTGCGACTCTTTGTCAGGGAGTCAGATATCCTGAAGAATCCCGAATTCAGGATGAACTCAAAGAATCGATGTGCCATATGCAAACAGGAAAGTGCCCGAATTCTTCACGAGGTGGCGGATGAACATGGGTTTGCGGCAATCGCGGACGGGACAAACGCCGATGACATCACCGGATACCGCCCCGGTTACCAGACAGGCCTTGCCGCAGGCATCACCCACCCCTTTGTTGAAGCGGGCATTACCAAGGATGATATCCGAATCATCGCAAAGATGCACTCGATTCCGGAGTATGCGAAACCATCTGCGTCCTGCCTTGCAACACGAATTCCCTATAATGAATGTCTGGACCCGCAGCTTCTCGCCCGTATCGCACGGGCAGAAGAGGTTATCCGTGCCGCCGGGGCACAACAGGTGCGGGTCCGCGTCCACGGGGATGTGGCACGCATCGAAACCGACCCCGAATCCATGGAACGCATTTTTGTACTTCACGAAATCATCGCGAAGGCATTTCATACGCTGGGATTCCGACACGTGGCACTGGATATGGACGGATTTAAAAGCGGTAGCATGGACTGAAACTGGCTTCATATTGTAGATTATTCAGGCATTTCTCCTGGAACCTGTTTATCACAACATCTGACAGCTAATAGGAACACCCATAGTTGACACGAAAGTCAATAAACAATATATGCAGATGACACAAATGTCATATTGATGACAATAACGTCATCATCGGGTGGCATCCCGGACCCATGAACACCAATCCAAATCATTTCGGGGAAACTTTACTGGCCACCAATCCCCCGACATACAGACAACAGAGAATGGCACACATAACCAAAGCAGCATTATCCTGCCTGAGGATAATGACCGGGATACGTTCTGTACCTCAAAACCACACACCATACAGAACGTACCCCTGCCTAAAAGGTCATGTATGAAACTCCACACGGCATGCGATGGAACAGAACATCGCTGTTTTGCAATCACACATGATGAATCACACGATTTTCCATTCAGTTCCACCCCCCCCTTAAATATGTTCGGGGCGTCCATCCACTATTTTTTACAATTCATTCCGGTTCTTCCAAATCTGCATATTATCAGTCGCATTCAGGCAGGCAATCCCGCACATTATGAACGGAGGGGTATCAAAGATGAAAAAGAAGTATCTGTCAGGCCCACCATCAATATGAGTTCACGATCTGATTTCAGATAAATAAAGAAAAGAAGCATTCATCAGGGGAAGTAACCGGGGGAACACCGCTCCCCACACCAGTTTCAGTCGCCTGTTACTTCTTCACAAAAAAGAGCATGTCTGTCATAGCACTCCACCGCTTCTTCAGGACAGCACAATCCGTACCAAAGAATACTGCATTCTTCAGCCCACCAAGGGTGTACATCACAATCTCAGCGAGACAGCGGGGGTCATCGCCGGATGAAATTTCTCCGTTCTGCTGCCCTTCTTGAATGCGTTCGGAAAGCTTCCTCACTCCCTCCTCAAAGATCATCTGCATTGACTGCTGGATGTCCGGTGTGCGGGATGCGATGCTGAAGAGCTCGGCTTCAACCGAAGGCAGATTCATTGCCGAGATTACCATCAGTTCAAACATCAAAGAGAGAATATCCCGGAAAGATTTATCCTGAAAGGTATCTTCAAAAATTGCCTTTCCTTCCTCTTTCATCTCTTCCAGAATTGCATTGAGAAGGGCTTCTTTGTCACTGAAATAATTATAAAGTGTGGCACGGGAGATACCAACACGGGCTGCCACATCCTCCATCCGGAGCGCATGCAGGCCACACTCATTGACCTCTTCAAGTGCGGCTTTCACAATGCGGCGGCGCACATCCTCTTTGTATCCCGGAACAACACGTGGCATAGTATATGAACACATATGCTCTCCACACAAATAAATGACACGCACGTCAGCAATAAATATATAGTGTTGACGCCAATGTCAATATAATGACACAAATGTCATTTTCTGATGATGCACAGAAATCCGGATACCATATCACCAACCCGGAACGATTTCGCAGAGCGGCCTATACGTCTGAAAGCGTTCCCTGTGATGAACCCGATGAGCTGGCTGCGGTCCGTCTGACAACAGAGATCATCCGTGAGTATGCAGGTGATACAGCAGAGCGCCTGATGAATACATACGGCCAGATCCTCGAAACCGCTCCACTCTGGGATGAAGCCGGGTATGAACCACCCCATGACGTGAAGCTGCTCGTTGAAATACTGCACCGGATTCATGCGGAGATCTGAACCGCGCATCTCCTCTTTTCCCATACACACAACCCTGTGTCCGGAAAAAAATACCGGGCACAATTCAGATAGACCTTCGGATGGAATCAGGTGGGGGTCACACACGTTCGCACGGGATACGGATAGCTGGGAAAAAAAGGTTGAATGTTTGTTCAGGTGCCAGTCTCAGATGAGCTTATCGCCAGCGCCGGGCCCTGCAGTGCAGGTATATACATCGGTTATTTTGATGACGAGCATCCCCTTTGCAGGAACATTCGGCATTCGTTCAAGAGTTTCTTTTCGGAAGGTCTCAAATTGTTCTCCCTCATTCACATACGTAACATCGCCGTGAACCTGGAAACAGCCTTTCACACCCTCTCCCCAGACATAGATGGCGGCCTTTGGATTCTCCCGGATGTTTGCGACCGTCTTCTGCATGAAGTTGTCCATCACAAGAATCGTCTCCGGGTCTGCAAGTGTCTTTGCGCCCATCGGTGCGACATTCGGGACACCGTTTTTATCTGCGGTTGCAAGGGGGATAATTCTCAGTGCATTGAACGCTTCAATCAGGTCTTCAGTCAGTTGTACCATTATATTACTCCAACTGAGTATTTGCGGCTGAGAAAGAAAAAATATGCGGGACCATTCCTTTCATCTTTTTTTAACCGGAAATGTCAGCACCCAGGTGGTACCCTCGCCACGTACAAGCTCAATCGTCCCGCCCAGCTGGTCAGTAACCACACTGTGGACGATATTCATTCCCAAAGACGGCTGCCGGAAGGGATCAACATCTTCAGGTATTCCCACACCATCATCGCTGAAACGGAGCACCTTCCTGTCGTCACTGCACTCCATTACAATGACAATCTTTCCTTCATCACGCCCTTCAAATGCATATTTAATGGAATTTGTGATGAGTTCGTTGACAATAAGGGAAAAAAGAATCCCTGAATTCAGGTCAAGAGCACAACCGTGGGCGAAAACCTCCACCTCAATTTCCTTTCCCACAGAGAAGTTCGGGACGATCTCGTTCACCAGCGCTGTCAGGTGCTCATGGGCATCGATGGTGGTAATATTTCGTGACCGATAGATACTCTCATGAACCATCGCCATAGAGATGATGCGATTTGCCGTCTCAGTCAGTGAAGCGACTGCATGTTCATCATCCAGAGTCCGCATCTGCATCTGGATCATCGATGAGATGAGCGCCAGATTGTTTTTGACCCGATGATGCACCTCCTGCAGGAGGGTTGTCTTCTCCGCAAGTGACTGGTGAAGCGCATTCTCTGCCTCCCTTCGCCGGGATATATCAGTCATAAAGATACAGGCAAACTCCATCTCGCTGAGATTTACATAATCAACCATAATATTGGCAGGGAAGGACGTCCCATCTCCCCGTCCCTGAATTGTTTCAAACCGCCGATTCCCACCGGAGCGGAGGCCATCCCAGAATTTCCTCCACCGTAAGGCGTTGAGATACGGATGAATTTCCCAGACATTCATACCGAGGATTGTTTCCGCCGGCAGACGTAGGAGCTCAACCCCCCGTTTATTAATATATATGAATTCTCCGGTACGATTGATCCAGGCGATACCAATGGTTGCCTGCTCTACAGTAAGCCGGGTGATGGTGAGCATCTCCTCATATGCCTTCCGCTCAGTGATGTCGATAATGTTGCCGATGAGTGCAGGACGACCACCATATTCACCGACGGAACCAAATACCTCAAAAGGAAACTGAACCCCTGTCTGTGTCAATCCCTGCGTTTCAAGATGTACCTCATGTATCTCCCCCGCAATGCACTGCTCGTACAGATCATGCATAGTACTACGCATTTCAGGTGCAATTATCGTTCCCCCATACATCCCAATTATCATTTCAAGCGGGTAACCGAAGAGACGGACACACGTATCATTGACGTACACAAATTTGTGGTCCTGAATAATATAGGTACCAATGGTGGGATTCTCCGCAACCAGCCGAAACTTCTTCTCACTCTCCCGAAGGGCATTTATGGTGTGTATACGCTCAGTAATGTCCATAATAGTCCCAAGAGACCGGATGTAGGTACCGTCAGTGTGGTAGTAATGGCTGCCCCGGCAATAGAGAGTGAGTATTTCTCCGTTTTCTTCCAGAACCGCCCGGAACTCTTCTGAAAACTCACTTTGATTCTCTACTGATTCATGGAATTTCACTCCGAGAAATTCATATTCATCGGGGTGTATCCGGAGCCCCTCACGTTCCAGAAACGAAAGCATTCCGGGTGGGGTTTTCTCGCCCATCCGTGGAAATGAAACCGTTGAACCATCACATTCCCAAAACCGAATCTGGGTAACACGTTGTGCCTCTTTCACTTTCCATTCACGTTCAAGCAGTTCATTCTCCGCTTCCTTGATCTCGGTGATATCCTGTATTACTCCCACACTTTTTATTGGCTCACCTGTGTTGTCAAAGAACGTCTGGCACCGGCTGTGAACGTAGCGCACCTGCCTGTCCGGGAGAAGGATCCGATAGACCAAGTCAAACGGCAGATACTCCTTCAGATGTCGCTCATATGCCTCCTCCACCTCCGCACGGTCTTCCTGGTACACAAAATTCTGCAAATATTCTTCCATTGACAGGGGTATTCTCACCGCATCAAACCCAATGCGTGGTAGGAGGCTATGGTCAGATTCTAAGCGGTCTTCAATGATATTATACACCCACCCACCCACACGTGCCATGTCCTGGGTCTCCCGCAGTTGTTCCTCCCGCTCCGCCAGTGAATCCATTGCCTCATGCTGTTCAGTGATATCCATGATGGTGCCAACCAGACGCCTGGGTTTTCCTTCGGGATACTCGGAGACAATAAGTCCCCGCGCTCTTACCCATCTCCAGGTACCATTTGTGTGCAGTATCCTGAGTTCCGAGAAGAAGGGAGCACCCTTATTGGTAAAATAGTCCTGAAGAACCTTCCTGAATGTTTCACGGTCACACGGATGAACAAGTGATATCAGATCACTGAATTTATCGATCTCCATCTCGGTCGGGGAAAAACCCAGAATATTTCCGAAACGGGCGTCAAAGACCATACGATCCGAAGCAATATCCCAGTCATAGATCCCAAGGTCCGCACCGGCAACCGCAAGAGAGAAACGCTGCTCACTTTCACGCATGGCACTCTCCACTCTCTGGCGTTCGCTGATGTCACGGCAATAGACACAGGAAAATTCCCGAGTTCCCACCTTCACATAGCTTTCCACAACTTCAACAGAGAAAAAAGAACCATCCGCCTTCCGGTGGCGGGATTCATGGACGAGGAATCGGTTCTCCCTGAGATCCGCCCAGTGTCGCTGCCACTCCCCAGTTGTATACGCTGGATCGATAGCATCGATCATGAACCCTGTAATAACACCTTCTCTCCCATAGGTATTCACTGCCTGCTGGTTACCATACAGCACCTCGCCATCCGGGCCAATGTACAGCACTTCATCCGGGGATGTCTCCACCGCAATCTGTGTGCGGATCAGCTCCTCCTCAGTCTGCCGTACATCAGTAATATCCTGCATCGTTCCAAATATCGGAAAACCATCTCCATCTCTCTCAACATCAAGCTGAATCCATACCCGAACCCAGATTTCAAATCCTCCACGACAAATAATCCGAAAAATATCACTGAAGTTACTTTTTTGGGACAGAGCATTTGCCATCGACAGTTTAATCCGGTCCCGTTCATCCGGATGAATAAAACTACAGAATTCATGAAATGTGTAGACCGGCTCCTCATCAAAAATATTCAGGATCTCGTAGAGACCAGTATCCGGTAAAAAGAGATCATTCTCTACATCATATTCGAAATACCCAAGACGGGCGATCGTCTGGGCATCCCGAAGGAGGTGGTTTGTCCTCTCGAATGCTATTTCAGCACGTCTCCGACGGGTTATGTCTGAATGCGTACCAATTAACCGTTCTGCCCGTCCATCAGGCAGCCAGCTAATTACCTTTCCATGGCTCTTGATCCACCGCCAGGTCCCATCAGCTGCCAGCATCCGGTATTCATTGTAGTAATTACCTTCAGAGTTGATACTCTCCTGAAGTACCTCCTCTACTGATTCCTTCTCATCAGGGTGAATGTGCGAAATCCAGAAGTCATAGGAATTTTCCGTCGTATTGGCATCATACCCCAGCATTGTATACCATTCCGGTGAGACCTTCATGATAGAATCTGGGAAAATAAATTCAAACACACCAAGGTTTAGAGCTTCAATAACCAGACGGTAACGGCGTTCTGCCTCTAAGAGCGCACATTCTGCCTCTTTCAGGGGCGAGATATCAGTGGAAAGCATCCCCACCGCCCGGACACTGCCGTCAGAACCCAGCACCGGATATAGGATGGTGTCATAAACATGTTCTTTACTATCATCCTCAAACCGCACTGCCTGCCCGCTCTCTAACACATCAGCAAATGTATTCCGTAGATATGTTTGAAATTCATCCGATCTTCCGGTCGCCTCAATAATATTCTGTCCGGTAAGGGTTTCAGGTTCCACCCCGGATGCGGCGGCAAATGAACGGTTTGCTGTAATGATTGCCCCATCCGGGCCGGCCAGCGCCTGATACGCATCAAGGGAATCCACAAGAGAACGGAGATTCTGTCTGTTCCTGCGTAGTGCATCAACCACCTTCAGCCGTTCGAGGGCAGCACCCACCTGTGCAACCAGCCCTTCGATGAGGCGACGTTCGGTACCAGGAATCTCACCGGTTCCATATGATGACAGAAGGAAGAGGCCCAGGGTCCCTTTGCTGCCATGGACGGGGAGAACCCCGATCATCTTCTGATGTTCTCCCGATCCGCTGATAATCCCTGCATGAACA
The DNA here is from genome assembly GCF_026684035.1 of Methanogenium organophilum. Taxonomy (NCBI): domain Archaea; kingdom Methanobacteriati; phylum Methanobacteriota; class Methanomicrobia; order Methanomicrobiales; family Methanomicrobiaceae; genus Methanogenium; species Methanogenium organophilum. The sequence continues at coordinate 1,411,948 of NZ_CP113361.1, read as the reverse complement.
AGGTCATCAGCAGACCCATACACCGGCCTCCACCCGTCATGCGGCATAATTTCTTCCGATGGCGCCCGGATATTTCCATTAATACGTCTAAACCTGTCAGAAAATCCAGTACTGTAAAGAGAGCTGAAGGTGGATTCGTCATCCTCCGCATAATAATATGCCCCTGCATCAAGGGTGCTTATCTCAAGGGCAAAGGAAATGACAAGTCGTACCGCCTCTTCACTACTTCCTGCATGAGAGAGGGAAACTGCCACATCACGCTGTGCCTTCAAAATACGGTCACGGTGATATCGTTCGGTCACATCTTTCGCCGTTGCAAGAATAATCGGGCCTGCCTCCAGTTCAAATAAATGAAGTTTCACCTCTACCGGAATTTCCCTGCCGTCTTTTGCAATATGAAACGATTCAAATTCTCCATACGCATACAGGCCCCTCCCTTCAATCCATGCCCGAAACTCCTTTAAATAGGCATCAGGGACAAGATCTGCCGGCTTCTTTGCAAGCAATTCATCACGTGTGTACCCGACTGCTGTACACATCATCTCATTGACATCAATAAATCGCCCGGGAGTACCGTCCTTGTTAATATTTAAAGAATATGCAGCATACGAGAGATTATCAAAGAGATTACGGTACGTATTTTCACTTTTTCTCAGACGGTAGGAGAGAGAAGAGACCGTTGCCCCGATCACGAGGAATATCAGTACCCGTCCCAATGCAGGGTACATAACTTCCAGAGAAGAGGACAAAATAATCCCATACGATATCAGATACAGAGCGGAGACAAGCCCCGCAAACCATACACCATAACGGGGATAGCGATACGCATAGAGAATGATGGGAATATCCAGCAGATGAGGGAATACGAACTCATACCCAGCAGAAAGTGCCATCAGGATAATGAATCCAATTACCAGTGAACTGACAATAATGAGGACATCCCAGACAGGAGAATCTTCAGCAATCTGTACTCGGGCGAACATATTGAAATTCCTCTGGCTGTTTCACCAGCCATACAGCAGGCACCTCGTATGCACAGGGCCCGGAGTACAGGTGCAAACAGCGAATAATTGGTAATTTATATCAGGAATATGTTATTTCTTTGGATTGAACAGATTCCGCGTATTGCAGAGAATTCATCAATCAAAAGGGAAAAATCAATTTTTTCGGTTGGAGCACAAATATCGTCTGAAATTCAGTACCCATACCGCACGGACACAGACAGTGCTATCCCCTGACAATATCTACCGGAATGGGATGTAAAGGGCTGCGATTGTGGTTCAGAATGCCAGCGCGGCCTCCCCATCCGGGAATGGCGGAATATGCAGTCGCCCGGACAGTATGGCGCCACCGAAAAAAACAGACAGGTATTCTGAAGTGAACAATATGCAAATATAAAGAGATTTAACCGATTACAGTGACTATTCACTAGATAGGGCAGTATTCTCGGATGCCGACATACGCCCACCGTGGTGACTCAGTGCGGGTAAATACCAGAAATGTCATCGTCATCATTGCAATAATATTGGCAATCAGTTTGGGGTTCATCATCAGCGCTCAGTATTATCTCATTGGCGGAATACAGGAAATAGAGACAGAAGAGATTATCAAAGACCTCAACACAGCCCAGAGAGCTGTTGAAACACAGGGAGAGAATCTCGCAGTCACCGTAGAAGACTATGCCGGATGGGACGATACCTACGCCTTTGCATATGACTTGAATAAGGCATATATTAAAAGTAATCTGGTTCCCTCCACCTTCCAGAATGTTGAAATTGAAGCAATCCTGTACTTTGATACTGTAGGAAGTCTGCTTTATGGAGTTTCTTATGATCCTGAAACAGAAGAAATTTTGCCGATTTCAGTTCAACTGAAAGAGAGCCTTCAATCCCTTCCTCTCATCTCTTCACCAGAATATGCCTGTGAAGATCTTTCCGGAATACTCAACACACCAGATGGCATCTGGATAATTGCGGCCGAACCCATTCTCACATCATACTACGAAGGGCCATCACGGGGCCACCTGGTGATGGCATCCCGGTTCACATCCGATATCACAGAACAAATTGCCGCAGACACAAACCTCGGTATCAGGGCAGAGCCACTGGGGGCAGGAACCACCTGGGATGCCTTTGTGACAGGACAGAATGGCACATCCAATATCCAACCACAGGTAGTAACTTTTGAAGAGGAAATCACCGCACGTGCCCTGATGTATGATGTGGCAGGAACACCGGCCTTTGTACTGAGTGTCAATAATCCCCGGGACACATACATTTTTGGCAAAAAGGCAGTCCGCAATACAGTAATCCTGTTTATTGTTACCCTTATCATCAGCGGAGGACTCGCCTACCGGTATCTGGGACAACATCTCACCAGAAGAATAGAGAACATCTCACAGGGAGTCCGCAGAATTTCAGATTCTTCCCTCTTTCATACCCGACTCATTGATGACGGTGACGATGAACTCACTACCATTGTCCGGTCGGTCAACAGTCTTCTGGATACCATCGAGAGCAGTCTCTCAGAGATTGAAGGAGCCAGAAAAGCTCTTGAGAGTTCTGAAAGGAAATACCGCCATCTCTTTGAAGCAGCGGGTGAAGCGATATTTATCCTTGACAAAACAGGCATTCTTGAATGCAACCGGCAAGCAGAAGAGATGACCGGATTCAGCAGAGAAGATCTCATCGGAAATCAGATGCATGTGATCCTTGGCACATGTAGAACAGATCCTGACGGGACGGCCCTCTTAGACCATACAGAAGCTGCATATTCCGGCGAACCCCACCATTTCTCCTGTGAGCGCCACTTTGGTAACGATCAATCCAGACATTTCAGCGTGTCCCTCTCCCGGTTTACCGGCACAGAAACCGTTTACCTGCTTGCGATTGTGCGGGACATCACGGCCTTTGTGAAGAATAAAGAACACCTCCGGATCACCCAGTTTTCTGTCGATAACGCTGATGATGCCATCTACTGGGTGAAGAGAGACGGAACAGTCATGTACGGAAACACATCCGCCTCCAGATCCCTTGGGTACACCCCCGAAGAACTCACCAGCCTGAAGACATGGGACCTCAACCCGACCCTTACTCCGGAGATCTGGCCGTCGGTGTGGGACAGAATCGCAGGTGGCAGCCTGGTGCATGAAGAATCGTTTCTGCTGCGCTCTGACAATACCACCTTCCCCGTCGCCCAGACGAGTAGTTATCTCTCCACGCAGGGTGAGGAGTTCATTTGCTTCTTTGTGCGCGACATCACAGAAACCATAACTATGCGAAAACGGGAAACAGAGACGCTCCACCAGATCGAAGAAAATCTGCTCTCGCTTGCCATTCTCAATGACCATATCCGGAACCCTCTGACCGTCATCGCCGCAACCGCTGATCTTCAGGAAGGGGAAGCACGGGAGAAAATCCTCTCCCAGGTAGACCTGATTGATGAAATTGTCAAAAAACTGGATCAGAGATGGCTCGAATCGGCAAAAATTCGTGATTTCCTCGTTAAGCATTATGATTTTAAAGAGGACGTTATAAAAGAGGAGAACGACAGCGAAACAGCCGAAAAATAAGGGGAGATGGTCAGGTAACCATGACAGACGACTCTGGATCAAAGGGATTTGTACGCAGGGCAAGCGAGAAGAGATACGGATAGTTTTTCATCAGGTAGTGCATGTATGCAATCCATTCATGAATCAGGAGGCCATAAACCCGTTTTACGTCTCCTCCCAAATGGGCGATATCAGAGAGGGGACACTCGGCAATCGCCCCCCGACGGCTCAGCTCTTCGGTGAGATGAAACGTGGCCCGAAGGAGTTCAGTGAAATCCTCATGTTCAAGAAGCACCGGATTTTCGAGCATCCGGACAAGGAAATCCTCACGGTCAAGAAGAAATACACGGAGGCGTTCAAGGTCCAGAGTGCAGGTATCAATATCATATTCATACGCCTTCATCCGGGCCAAAACCGCACTAAAATTCTCTTCAGACCATGCATCTGTCACCATCAGTTCTGAACGGACAGATTCGAGATTCGGATCATGGGCCGCAAAACAGGAGATCAGTGTCGTTCCTACCCGTGAAAAGAAAGTCCCGATCACCATATTCATCTTCTCCAGTTTCTGCATTTTTTCCCGTTCATCAAGAAGGCGATGAATCACAAGCGTGACAATCAACACTTCAACCGGAAGAAATGCAAGTTCATGGAGGGCAAAGACACCTATGTGGTGCAGATCATGAAACACCAGATAATGTATAAAATATAGCAGTGTCGAGCAAATTACGAGTGTAGCAGCCAGACCGATTAACCATTTCCTGTCATTCATACAAAAAACCCCTGGATTCCGGATATTTTCCGGCACTTCCTACTCTTATCCAGCATACCAATAAAACAACCCCAAAAAAGAGGAGAAGTACATCCATGCAGGAGTCCCGGTAAATAACGGTGTCCTATTCTGCATCTTCCACGTCTGTGAACCGGTATCCGGATTTGGGAATGCGAAGTGCAAACCGGGCCCCAGAGCCAACTTCACCAGTCTCGTAGAGTTCGATGCCGGTCACCCCGGCAATCTCACGGGCAATAAAGAGCCCTCCACCTGCCCCCTTTGAGAATCCGTGAGAAAATATCATTTCTTTGTTTTTTAGGGGGATCCCACACCCATCATCTTCAATGGTGATAAGCCCGGCATCATCTGTCTCTTCAAACCGTATGGTCAATGTTGTCGCACCCACGGCATGTTGGGTGCAATTCTCAACAATGGTCCTGAGAACCTCTGCAAAGAGAAAGTCAGCGTATATCTCCACCATTGGACATTCATTCAGGTACAAAAGACCGAGATCATCCATGCCAGCGACAATTTCATCGGCCAGGTAATGAACATTCTGCCACTCCGGCGGTTCTGTACCAAGGGTGTCATAATTGCGGGTCCGGGTGATCTGCCGGTTGATGGTCTCTGTCATCTCATTTATTTTTCCGGCCATCACCACCATCTCATCAACCGTGTATTCCCCGCTTTTCATCTCCTCAGAATAGAAGAGCAGACCCTGAATCTGATTGAGAATGTCATGCCGGGTAACACCTGCCAAAAGACTCAGTTTCCGGTTTGCCTCGCGGATAGCAGACTCTGCCTGTTTTTTATCCTGCACATCACGGATGATGCCCACCACCCGCTGTGGACAGCCGGTGCTGTCATACTCAATCACCTTTCCCTCAAGCGCAAACCAGTTCCACGTCCCCCCTGCGGTTTTCAGCCTGAGTTCCAAATCCAAATCAGCGACCGTTCCACTCATTATAGCCAGATTAACACTCTCAGCCGTGAGAACATCATCGGGATGCATAATCGCACGCCACGCATCCGAAGACACATGGGACGGGGATATTTGCGGCCCGGCAAGTGAGAGCAGTGCATATACATCCTCACTCAGGCTGTAGACATCTTCTTCCAGATCATAATCCCAGATGCCGACACGGGCGGCGTCGATTGCAAACCGGAGAAACTCCTCACGCTCAGTAAGCGATTCGACAAACCGATAGCGTTCGGTATTGTCCCGTATAATAAGAAGAAGGTAGGAATTTCCCTTATGGGTAAACCGGGATACCGATGCTTCCGTATGAACAGCGCCGCCCTCTTTGGTGCTGAGAAAGAGTTCTGCCGGAGTGCGGCCGGAAGAAGTAGCATCAGGTTTAAGGAACCGCTGGAAGATACGCTTACCATCCTCCGGTCCAAGGGAAAAGAGGAGAGGAAAGATATTCTTTCCTGTGACATCGTCTTCAGCGTACCCAAACATCTCTTCGGCTGCAGTATTCCACATCCGGATCTCATAGGCCTCGTCCAGTAAAACAAACGCCTCACACATCGATGAAAAGAGGAGCGCAAACATCTCCCGGTGTTCAGAGAGTCTCCCGATCGTCTCACACTGGTGTGAAATATCCTGTACCGATGCAATGTTCATGGTTGTGCCTGGAATTGAGCGTACCGATAGCACTGACGGGACTATGTTGCCGTTTTTTGTTCTGAGGGTAATTTCATGGTTTTCCAGACAAAATTCTTCATGCTTCCTGGAGATATCTGCCTCCTTTGCAACCGTGAGAAGCGTTGGATCTTCAACAAAGTCCATCCATTGCCGGGCCATCATTTCATCAGCAGATGCACCTATTATCCGTTCAAATTCATGGTTTGCACGGATAATCCGGTTATTCCGGTCGACTATCACAAGGCCGGTGCCCGATATATCAAAGGCAGACAGGTAAATACCTGAGGGACACATCGGTTCCTCTTCATCAGAGGGGCGGGACGTATCCCGGGCAATGATACGGATACACTGTTCACCCTGCAAAAGAATCGGACAGCATTCCATCGCAATCACCGGGTTTCCGCCAACAGGTGATATTACCTCTCCCTCAAATCGCACACACCCGTTTTCAATAACTGACCGAATGAGGGACTCCGGATCATATGATCCGGTGCGTGCAAAAAAAGAAAAGAAACTATGTCCAATTACCGCACGTTTCGGCTGGCGGAGCAAAGTGGCAAACCGTTCATTGATGTCCAATACAACGCCGTCAGAATCTGCAACGATGAAACCCTCCTGTGCCGCGTCAAAGAAAGATCGATATTTCTTCTCCATTTCACGGAGTGCTTCATTGTCCGGATTTCCCATCCTGGCCTCAGTAATGGCCTTTGAAATGGAGAGAATGGCTGGTTTTCCTTCGTACCGGATTACCGTGGAATACACTTCTACCGGAAACACCCTGCCATCATGTGTGATATGCAAATTTTCAAACGAACCACCACCATTTCTCAGGAGAGAAGCGTGCCGGGCAGGAGTGGCGTCACGACATCGTGGTGCGATGATGTCATCAATCCTGAGACTGAGCATTTCCTCGCGGCTATACCCAAATCTCTGGCAGGCGGATTCATTCACTTCCAGGATTCTCCGCTCTGCGTCTGCGATAAAGACGCTTTCATCGCCGTTTCCGGAGAACGTATCCTCGGCAATCTCATGCCGGGCACCAACGCTCCCTCCACCCTCGTCCGGGATCACTACTGCCAGTGCAAATGGCCCGGATTCATTTGATGACGGAAACAGAGAGAAACTGGCCATAATACCAGATGGTTCCAGCTCTGCCTGCAGCGAACAGGTGGTTCCGTTGCACGCCTTACGAACTGCAGCAAGAAATGATTTGCCGTCTCCTGCGGCCATACCGAAATCCCCCCCGGTTTTTGGCTCTGCAATTCTATGAAACGCAGCATTTGAAAAGAGCAACTGTCCGTTGGAAGAAAAACCTGCTACAGGGATTGCCCCCTCCCCCATAGTATGGCCAGAATATTCGGACTCCATTACTGATTACCCCCACATGGTCTAATTATATCGGTATTCATGATACCATAAATATTCTGTTTCCAGGGAAACCTGTACTAATAAATAATTCCTGAAATTAATTGTATTAAAATAATATACTAACATTCGTTTTCATATAATGTCAATACAGAAATTTTCAGTTCTATGCGCAGTATGAATTGCATTTTACGGCCAGAAATCCAGTAAACGCAGACAGATTTTAAAACCCCATGTTATGCCTCCCGCGTGATGATATCATCACGCGGAATTTTGGTCAGAACAAAATGTGAACGATTTTTTCCGGCCTATACCATACATAAAATCCTCTTCGAAAGAGACCTCGTTTCTTCGTTATCGTATTTCTACACGGGTGCCTTCCACCATGAAGTAGCACTTCTCTGCCATGATGCAGGCATGGTCCCCGCAGCGTTCAAGATGGCGTGCGACCGTGATGCACTCAATGCCACCCGGGATCATGTGCGGGTCCTGCATCATATAGGTGAGGCACTCCCGGAAGATACTGTCCTGCATTGCATCCACCTTACTGTCACGCTTCCCAAATGACAGAGGATCGACTACGGTTGATGTTCCAAAGGCGGTGATGACATCTTCAAGCATTTCAACAACCATATCGGCCATGACATTGAGACTATCCATCGGCACACCCGGGTTCTCATGTTCGGCAGTCAGAACATTCTTTGCAATACCTTTTCCCGCCCGTCCGACCCGATAGAGAGAATAGTTCATCACATTGTAACAGATGATCCGCCGGAGATCCTCTGCCACCGGATGATACAGCGCAAAGAGACGGACGATCCGTTCTTCTATCTCCTCATGCAGTTCAGACAGCCATATTTTTCGGTCCATAATATCATTCGCCAGTTCCTCATCATGCGAGGTGAGGCACACCATGCCGTCCGTGAGCATGCCCATGGCATGCTCTGCCATTGTCAGCACACGGGCATGAATCCCGTCCAGTTCATCATGAAATGATTCCAGTGTCATATTATCCAAACCTCCCGGTAATGTAATTGTTTGTCAGTTCGCGTTCCGGGTTTTCAAAGATCTTTGTAGTTTCACCCGTCTCGATGAGTTCCCCCATGTACATGAACCCGGTGTAGTCACTCACCCGTGCCGCCTGCTGCATGGAATGCGTCACAATGATCACCGTATACTGGCTCCTGAGTTCCTGCATCAGCGACTCAATCTTTGCTGTTGCAATCGGGTCAAGTGCCGAACAGGGCTCGTCCATTAAGATGACATCCGGGTTGACGGCAAGCGTGCGGGCGATGCAGAGGCGCTGCTGCTGGCCACCGGAGAGACCCATCGCAGACGCAGTGAGCCGGTCTTTTACCTCATCCCAGAGAGCAGCCTTTTTCAGGCTCTCTTCGACAATGCTTTCAAGTGTTTTCCGGTCACGGACGCCATGCATCCGCGGGCCGTAGGTGATGTTATCATAAATTGACTTGGGAAACGGGTTTGGGCGCTGGAATACCATGCCAACCCGTTTTCTGAGATGCACCGGATCAACGGACGGTGCATACATGTCAGTTCCATGATACGAGATCCCACCTTCGATTCTGCAGGATGGGATCAGGTCATTCATACGGTTAAAACATCGCAGAAGTGTGGATTTTCCACATCCCGATGGCCCGATGAGGGCGGTTATTGTCTGTTCCGGAAAACGAATCGTGACATCTTTCAATGCCTGGGTGTTCCCGTACCACAGGTTTACCCCCTGTGTTTCAATTACTGTTGACGTGTCCATTATTACCACCGGATACTTTTCTGATAGTGCGTTCTGAGGGCGATTGCAACGAGATAGATACCTGTTACCAGTGCAATGAGCACCAGTGCGGTCCCGTACTGGTTCGTATCTGCACCCGGGACATTGGTTGCAAGGATGTAGAGATGATAGGGGAGAGCCATCACCGGATCAGAGAGGGACGAGGGCAGGAACCGGCTTGAGAAGACGACCGCGGTGAACATGATGGGCGCCGTCTCCCCCGCGGCACGCCCGATGGAGAGAATGGCTCCGGTGATGATCCCGGGCATCGCAGACGGGAGAACCACACGCGAGATAGTCTGCCACTGCGTAGCACCGAGGGCGAGACTGCCCTGTCTCAGGGAATCCGGGACACTCCGAAGCGCCTCCTCTGTCGTCCGGATAACCGTCGGCAGCACCATCAGGGCGAGGGTGACCTGCCCTGCAATGAGACTGACCCCGAAGTTCAGGTAGAGAACGAGGAAGGAGAAACCAAACAGCCCGAATACAATGGAAGGCGTGCCGTTCAGGAGGTCGACGCCGGTCCGGATGATCCTGGTGAGAACGTTCTCACGGGTGTACTCGATGAGGTAGATGGCCGCACCGACGCCGATGGGAAGGGCGATTGCAATAGCACCTGCAACGAGGCAGAGCGTCCCGACGATGGCGGGCAGGATGCCCCCTTCGCGACCGAGCGCCCGGGGTGCGGTCGTCAGAAACTCCCAGCTGATGGCAGGCAAACCGTTTACGACGATATACCCGAGAATTACTGCAAGCGCTGCGAGCACAACGGCAATTGCTCCATAGAGGAGGACAAATGCCACGGTCTGCTGGTGATGCGGCTCGATGCGGGACGGGATGTACCGCCATGCCACGCCGATGAGCGCGAAGACAACCGCGACAAGGGGGGAGACGATAAGCGCCACCAGCAGGAATGCAGCGGCTGCAACACCCCACCGGATGGTGCGCCGGTGCGCTTCGAGCACCAGAGAGAGTCTGCCGGGACCCTTGCCGGTGCCGGTCTGTTTCCGGTGGATATGCCCGAGGAACATCGTCGCCGAAAGGTTGACGGCAAGCGTGATGAAGAGCAGCAGCAGTGCAACGCCAAAGAGGGCGTGGTAGTGGGCGCTGCCGATGGCAGTCTCTCCCATCTCGATACCCAGCGTGCCCGTGAGGGTCCGGATGGGTGAGAGGATATTATAGATGGGGTCGGGGATGATGGGGGCGTTGCCTGTTACCATCAGCACCGCCATCGTCTCGCCGACCGCCCGCCCGACGCCAAGGATGAGGGCGGCGGTGATGCCGGAGAGGGCGGAAGGGACGACGACCTGAGAGATGGTCTGCCAGCGAGTGGTCCCAAGCCCAAGGGACCCTTCCCGGTACTCTTTCGGCACGGCCGAGATGGCGTCCTCCGAGACACTGATGATGGTAGGGAGTGCCATGATGCCCAGAAGGATGGAACCTGCGAGCCAGGTCTCGCCCGAAGGGATGGAGAAATTCACCCGGATGAAGTCCGTGAGGACGATGAGTCCGAAGAATCCATACACGACGGACGGGATACCCGCGAGGAGTTCAACGGCCGGTTTGATGACAGCCTTCACACGGGGTGAGGCCAGTTCTGCGATGACGATGGCGCACGCAATCCCGAGGGGAGCTGCGATGACCATTGCACCGATAGTGACGAGAATGGTGCCCACCCAGAGCGGAAGAGTTCCATACGCCGGTATCGCGCCGGTCGGGTTCCAGGTCGCGCCAAAGAGAAACTCTGCCGGAGTGGTTTCTGCAAAGATCAAAATGCCGTCTTTCACGAGGAATGCGAGAATGAAGAAGACGGTGAGGACACCAAACACCGCGGTCAGGAACCATACATACCGAATTGAGCGTTCTTTCAGGTATGTCCTGCGATCTGCTGCGAGCTCAGCAGATACCGCGGGAGCACCGGTGACAGTCTGTTCGTATTCCATGATGCATCAAAAAAGGATTGGGAACGGGTGCCCCGCCTTTCAGGCTACCGGGACAAAGCCTTCTTCTGCGACGAGTGCCTGCCCGTCAGGGCTCATGATGAACGCCAGGTAGTCGGCAGCAAGGCCGGTCGCCTCTCCGTCGGTGAACATGTTCAGGCCCCGTGCAATCGGATACTCGCCGGAGATGACGGTCGCAACGCTGGCATCAACGATACCGCTGCCGGTTTTGACAGGCACAGCCTTCACGGTTGCATCAATGTAGCCAAGGCCGACATAGCCGATGGCGCCGGGGGTCTGTGCGACGGTCTGCCGGACCGCACCGTTCGAGTTCTTCTCAAGCTGACTTGTTGTGAAGTCTTCCTTGTCCATCACAGACTCATGGAAGTACTCGCGGGTACCGGAGGCGCTGTCACGGCCGACGACGACGATCGTTTCGTCCGGACCGCCGACATCCTGCCAGTTCGTAATATCACCGAGATAGATGGACTTGATCTGGTCGACTGTGAGGTCAGAGACCGTGTTTGACGGGTGGACAATGATCGCGATGGCGTCCTTTGCCACGACATGCTGCACGAGGTCCGGGTAGTTCGTCACCTCTTCTGACTTCAGGTCGCGTGATGCCATACCAATGTCTGCGGTGCCTTCACCGACTGCCGTTACACCAACGGATGAACCGCCGCCGGATATCTGGATGTCAGCTTCAGGGTGGGTGTCCATGTATGCTTCAGCAGTAAGCTGTGCAAGCGGAAGGACGGTGGTCGAACCGGTCACGGAGATGGTCTCTGTCTCTGCCGGACCGGTGCCGGAGTCTGTACATCCGCATACAAACGCCGTTCCCAGAAGAACAACAGCGAGTGTGAATGCAATGAATGGTTTTGAGCGCATATTCATGATGAGTTTTCACCATAGCAAAGGGGCAGAGACGAATATATAGTATTGACCGACATTCTGTACTGACAAGCCTTACACGAATATTCATGAATATACAAAATATACTGCATATACTTACAGACGAAACAACAATATATGCAGACCACATAAATACTGATACAATGGCTGAGATGGAGATCCGTAAGGTCCAGCGTAGCGGCGGTTCCTCATTTATTGTCTCTCTCCCTAAGAAATGGGTGGATGCAACAAATATCCAGAAAAATGACCCCGTGGGGCTGATCATTCAGAGCGACGGCACCCTGCTCGTCACCCCGAATACCACCGGGGTACAGCTGCAGCGGAAAAAGGTGTTCATGGCGGACGCGGGGACCGATCATACCCTCCTGCTGCGGGAACTCGTGGGGGCATATATCACCGGGTACACGGAAATTGTCATACGATCCAAACACCGCCTCCCCGCAGATATTATTGAGCAGGTGAGAAATTTCACGGCGATGTCCATCGGGCAGGAAATTGTTGAGGAAACAGATACAGAGATCCGGGTCAAAGATCTTCTCAATCCTGCTGAGATGCCAATTGAAAACACCCTGCGCCGTATGGCTATCATCGTGAACAAGATGAGCGAGGATGCGATCACCGCCCTGCGGGACCAGAACCGTTCCCTTGCAATCTCAGTCATAGAACGGGACAATGATGTGGACCGCCTCCAGTGGCTAATCGCCCGGCAGGTGAACCTCATCTTCTCCGATGTGAACCTTTCGCGCCGGATGGATATTCCTGTTGCAACTGCCTCCGGATATATCCAGATTGCAAAAATTATTGAACGCATTGCAGACCATGCCACAAAGATTGCCAAAAACGCGGTTGAACTCACGGATATTGCAATTGAAAATGGTATCTACGAAGGCATCCAGCGTGCAGAACGTGATGCGATGGCGATATTCCGGGCTGCAATGGAGGCGTTCCATTCAGGTGATCTGGAAAAGGCAAATGCAACTATCGGCCAGACGACACCGCTTGAAAAGCGTTGCCGGGAAGTCAGCCGCATGGCACTCTCGTTTGATGCGGCAAACGCGATTCATTTCGTATATATTGCAGATTCCCTCCGGAGAATCGGGGACTACTCCACCGATATCTGTGAACATACGATCAACCACATTGTTGGAATAAACGCCTGAGACCTGCGGCATATAGACCCTGACCGGTTCTTCGCCCTCCTCCGCTACCAATTTTCATACCAGTATGCAGAGTTACGTCCCCCTCCGGTGCCAGAGAGAGAAATTATCGTATCTGCCATCCCACAAAATGCCCAAAAACCAAATATATTCTCAATACATTTTTAGCCATTCATGACATAGAGAATATGCACATTTCACCGGGCCTGTAGCTTAGTGGTGGAGCGTCCGGCTCATAACCGGACGGTCATGCGTTCGAATCGCATCAGGCCCATTTCCTTTTTCTATGAATATCCGGGAGGGTGCCCATTCATATTTCCGTCATCAAAATTTCCGGGTAACGGACGTAAAACCTATCCCGCATACATCAATTCACCGAACCACATCGCCAGCAGCATACAGGCAGGCATATACCGGTACTATCGTGAAATGTTTTGAGAGCGCAGTCGTTGAATTCAGCCAAAAAGAGGGGATATATTATGGCATCTCAGTGAAGCCGGATCACTCATCTTCGGCATCCGTGTTGAGGGAGTTCAGGAATTCATCCCCGTTCATAGATCCAACGATATCTTCTTTCCGGTGATGGCGGAAATAAAAAACACCCATAATGGCGACAATGATAGAGCCTGCGAGGACAAACATCATGTCGAGCATGGTATCGTTCAGGCCATTCTGCATCTTGCCTGCCATAGACCCGCCGAGGAAGGTGTCCACCAAAAACTCATATATCTCCCAGAATCCACCGAGGGCCATCCCGAATATGATGGTAAACCCGATGATAAAGAGGGCGTTGAGCTTCATATTCCAGTAACGGTCGAGGAAGATGACACCCAAAAATCCGAGAAGGGCAACGGTCGTCCCGGAGACGAGGTGGGCAATCTTGTCATAATATGGGTAGAACATCTCATAATAGCCCTGGATGTAGCCTGCTGTGTGAAACCAGAGGGCAAGGGCAATCAGAAAGAAGACAAACCAGGGAAAATGGATGTTCATCCGGTGGGCGATGATGAAGGGGATGAGTGTTGCCACAAACATGATAAGGGCCGAGAAGAACCCCACAAGATTTCCGGTGACAAAGGCATAGATGCAGTTCAGACCGATAAGAGTCTGAAAGAAGTATGCGAGATACATGCCATACTGTTTTTCCATGTGTCCCATATTGGCACACAGTGTTATAAATACATATTTGCAGAGTATTAGACCCCCAATTCCAGAATTGCATAACAATCCGCAGGATTATGCACGGATCAGAATAACAGCATCCATTATAGGGATACCAGACAATTTTTCAGCAGATGATTTCAACCATCGGCCTGACGCTGCCCCTTGAACTCTCCATCTACCTCTTTTTAGTGGCAACGATGTTCTCCATGGGCCTTGGCCTTACGATGCGGGAGATTGCCGCACCACTTCATCGCCGCCGGTTGATAGGAATTGCCTTTTTCATCAATCTCATCGTCATCCCCCTTGCTGGTATCGCAGTGGTCAGTCTGCTCCCAATGGAAATGGGGGTTGCGGCAGGGCTACTCATCGTCGCATGCGCCCCCGGTTCGACCATCGGCCCGAAACTTGCGGAGTTCTCCAGGGGGGATGTCTCCCTTGCGATAAGCATCATGTTCTTTTTGAGTGTGCTCGCGATATTCACCACCCCGATTACGCTCACCCTCATCCTTCCGGGTGCCATTACCGAACAGATTGATTTTTTCTCGGTGATGACGACCCTTGTCATCCTCATATTCCTCCCCATGGTTGCAGGTCTTGCCATCAACTCCCGCTGGCGTTCATTTGCAGACCGGATACGGGACCGGGCATTTCTCCTCTCCAATCTCACGATCGTCATCTTTGGCATTATCTTCATCTGGGTGCAGGTGACAGGCGAGGTCCGGTTCATTGACTCATTCTTCGCAGTCGGCATCACCGCGACAGCGGCCGTCTTTATTCTGGTGGCATTTTCGATGTGCATCGGCTATCTCCTGGGAGGCCCTGAAAAACATAACCGGCAGGTAATTGCCACCAGCACAACCAACCGAAATCTCGGTGTCTCTCTGCTTGTGGGAGCAAGTGCTCTCGCATCCCATGGGGAAGCATTCCTCATCATCATTGTCTATGCAATTGTCCAGACACTGATATCTGGTTTAATTGCCGTGAAATGGGGACAAAAAGTGAGGCGGAAAGAAAAAAGGGAGAGGAAAGAAATGACCAAGGAATGACATTCAGATTTACTAACAATTGTCTACAAAAAAGCCAGATTCTCCAAGAATATATCTAATATCAATTCTATTTTCATAGCACCATCGAGAATTGTTACTTACTATTGAATGGGAAGGATTAACACAGATTCTATATGAAAGGGGATGACCGGAACCGGGACTGCAATGTAATTGTCCTACAAATCTTTTCTTCAAATCCTGTGGAAACATCTCCAAATTATCATAATCAAATATCCCATTCTTGAGGCAATATTCATGAATACTTCTTCCATGTCCAAAAACCCAAATATTCTCCGTAAATGGATTATTCAATATCTTTTCAAATTCTTCGGGGTTAAAGCAACAATAAAAACAATAGTATTGATTATTCTTCTCACACCATTTGGCAATCAGTTCTGCTCCAGACATCATAGTAGATAAATTACGAATCGGATCCAATGGTGAGATAATAATCGCATGATGAGATTTTGATTGGTTTTCAGGAATATTTGTTTTTATTTTGATAAAACGTTGAGTCTGATGATATGGAATAAATCCGATAGTAATAATCGGTATTAATACGAGTGTTTCAAGAAATAGACAATATTCAGAAAAATAATATGACCAAATTGCAATT
Source organism: Methanogenium organophilum (assembly GCF_026684035.1). NCBI lineage: Archaea > Methanobacteriati > Methanobacteriota > Methanomicrobia > Methanomicrobiales > Methanomicrobiaceae > Methanogenium > Methanogenium organophilum. The sequence goes on along the minus strand of NZ_CP113361.1, from coordinate 1,395,989 downwards.
GCTATTGAAATAAAAACAAAAATTAATAATAAATATCTCGCATTAGATTTGAGCAGATCAGTCAACATATTTTATCATTCATATTTTGCCAGATCGATATAAAAATAAAGATCGTTTTTCAGTGTTATTCATGTGGACAATCCCGTGATATTACATAAAAAATCTCGCATACACCAGAGGGCATAATCAGAAACAGAATCATTCCAGAAATCCCCCTCTTACCCGCCCGACATACGCCGGGCTCCTCCTCTCCCCAAGGGGAGAGGCAGTCCATGAGATAGACGGAATAACTGGAATACACTATTGCCAATCTCGAACTGAAATTCAAAAATGAGAAAATACAACCGCCATAATATTCCGATTCCACCTAATCATACAGGACGCATCATATATGAGGGGGGCTGTCGGGGGGATGAAATCCCCTCTGACTCTGATAAATAATTACCACAAAACTCTTTATCTCAATCCCTGCATAGAAAATTATCAATGCGGACAACATGGACATCCCCCACCCTCACCTTCTCATACATCATACTCGAAGACCTTGCTCCCATATCAGAGATGCTTGCAAAGGAGAGTGTCTGCCACTGGCTCTTTTTCGGGCCGAACACACCGGAGGTAACCCACACCTATTTCCTCCCTTTTATAGAAGAAAACGCTCTCGCGCTGACAGAAGAGAGAATGCCTGCCCACTTTGTCTTTACCATCCGGGATAAAGCGACGGGGGCGTTCATCGGCCAGTGTGCCCTTGTCGCAGAGGATTTCTCTCCCGGCGCATACATTGTCGGCTACCAGATCGATGAACCGTACTGGAACAGGGGTATCGGATCAGAGGCTGCCACCTTTCTCGTCTGGTTTGCCTTCCGCATCGCCGGTGCCTACCGCCTGAATGCCGACACCACCGCAGGGAACCGGGGTTCGGTGCGGGTGCTGGAAAAGGGAGGGTTCATCCCTGAAGGACGCCAGCGAAAATACTGGCATATAGGGGGGGAATATCAGGATCGCCTTCTCTTCGGCCTTCTTGCTGAAGAAGTCGAAGATGAACTGCTTGCCACTCTCGACCGGTTATTTACCTGAATTACGAACGGACATACTTATTCCCATCAAAACAGTCCGGATTTCTGCAATTCATACGTGTCATCGTGCAGAACCTCCACTGAACACTTCCAGGCCATATCCCTACACTCTCCTGTCCTGCACAACATCTATAAATGCCACGACCGGCATTACTCCGCAGGAGCAAACCGATGAAGCACAGGGGCGATCCGCATGAGGGGTTCAAATGGGGTGTACTCACTATCATCTGTCTCGCAGTATTCATCATGGTCATCGATACGACCATCATGAATGTCTCAATCACAGCCCTTGTTCAGGATTTGAAGACGACCGTACCGACCATTCAGGCGATCATCGCAATTTATGCCCTCGTGATGGCATCCTTCATGCTCATCGGCGGCAAACTGCAGGACGTTCTCGGGCGCAGGAAGGCATTTCTCCTCGGTGTTGCCATCTATGGTATCGGCACGTTCACCGCCTCAATGAGCTGGAATGCAACCATTTTACTCATTGGCTGGGCCATCTTCGAAGGGCTGGGTGCCATTCTGATGATGCCTGCGACAACCACGTTTCTGACCAGCACTTACAGCGGAAGGGATCTTGCCTTCGCCTTCGGGATGTGGGGCGGCATCGCCGCTGCAGGCGCCGCGTTCGGGCCGATTATTGGCGGATATCTCACCACCTTCTACAGCTGGCGCTGGGCCTTTCGAATTGAACTTGTCATCGTCTTTCTCATCCTTGTCTTATCATACCTGCTCACTGAGTCACGTCCCACCCTCAAATGGCGCGACCTCGACGTCATCGGCACACTTCTCTCCTTTGTCGGGCTCTTTGCCATTGTGATGGGTATCCTTCTCATGCGTAACTACGCGTTCTGGCAGTACATCTCGACCCTCATCGGGGCAGGCCTCGTCATCATGGGAATCTTCTTCCTCTGGGAGAAACGACGGAAAACCAAGGGTAGGGTCCCTCTCGTTGACATCAGCGTCTTCCGTAACCGGAGCTTTGTCCTCGGCAACACCATCGGCACCGTCCAGAACATCGCTTTCGCAGGATTTCTCTTCGTCATCCCGGTATTCTACCAGCAGGTAACCGGTATCAGCGCCTTTGAGACAGGGATAGTTCTCCTCCCGATGTCGATTGCAGTCTTCATTTTTTCCATTGGCGGCGCCCGCATCTCCACCTTCATTCGTCCGAAACACCTCCTCATCACAGGCCTCATTCTGGGAATGGCGGGTTCATTCATGCTCAGGGATATCTTCGGACTCGGGACCGGTACCGCCGAATTCATCCCCGGCTCCATCGTCCTGGGAGTGGGCTTTGGGATTATCCTCTCACAGGTTACAAACCTCACCCTCTCAACAGTGCCAGACGAACACGCCACCGACGCCGCGGGAGTACTGAATACCCTTCGCCAGTTGGGCACTTCGCTTGGAACCGCCACTGTCGGGGTTATTCTGCTCATCTTCAGCTACATCGGCATCGCAGACGAGGTGGAACATCAGGCGGCGATAACGGGCGTCCCTGCAGAAGAGCTGGCAACCGGACTCCGTAATTGGGTGGATGCGATGCAGACCGGCAGACCGGATCTCTTCGTCCCGGACACGGTTCTCGTGCAACTGGTGAATATCATCGACTCCGCGATCAGCTCAGCGATGCTTCGCTGCTTTGATGCCATCACGATATTTCTGGGCATTGCACTTATCGCCGCTCTCTTCCTACCCCGGCAGGCAGTCCGGTCCGAACCGGACGAAGACGCCTGAAAATCCGGTGCTGCAGGAACCACACGTCATTTTTGCCATGCAGGGAAGAAGTGGAAAATAAGAATGTTCGGACAGAACAGGCTCGAACGAGACCTCTTCAGCCGTCAGAGTAACCGCAGGTACTCTTCCCACCGCTCCAGTTCGAATCTGACCTGGAGATCATCCATCACAGCAGCATTAAAAACATAAAAGGTTGGCACAACCTCCATACCACAAAACTCAAAGGTATTGTGCCAGAGGCTCATCAGGTGATGATTGATATCCCCATGTGGTCCTCCTTCTGTGTAAAATTCCGGTGGAGAACCCGCTGTTGTTGATATCAGTGCCTTTTTCCCTGAGAGAAGGCCTTCGGTATATACCTTGCCCTCCAGCAGATTCACAACAAATCCCTGTGCAAAGACACGGTCAACCCATCCCTTCAGGATGGCAGGCGTTGAACTCCACCAGATGGGGAACTGGAAGAGTAAGAAATCCGCCCACTCCACCTTCTTCATCTCTGCCTGGATATCCGGGGCGAGGGTGCCGTTTCTGACACCTGCCACCTGCTCTCCCGGAATAGAGAAATACTCCCTGTTGCAGGGCTGCGGGAAATCATCCTGGTCGAGAACCGCCTTGAACTTCATTGCATAGAGATCCGAGACCTTTACTGTGTGGCCCATATCCTGCAGAACAGAGACTGCCTTATCCTTCATTGCGGCATTAAACGATGCGGGATAGGGATGAGCATATATTATGAGAACATTCATGACACCACCACCATATTCGGTACGTGCCATTAACGAAACCTGAGATGATGAAGGTTTCGGACGGGAAAACACTCCCGTTCCCTCCAAAGAATTATTGCAGTATTCAGCCCAGAGATAGAATATGACTCCCTCGTATTGTAACCGTATCCGCACCTGCCTCTTCTCCTTCGACCAGGGTTTTGGCGAATACCGGAACGAATCATTCAAAGATGCCTTTGTTTTCTACCTGATTCTCCTCTTTGTATTCTCCGTTCTACTAACCATCGTGATTGCTGCAGGCGCCATCGTTTTCGGACCGGCACTGGACATCCCCAACGCAACCCTTCTCTTCATCATCCCCGGCATATTCGTCTTTTCTCTCGTGGGAGGTGTCGTATCTCTTTTTATCGGGGCAGCCATCACCCATATATTCATCCTCTTTTTTAACGGAACCGGAGGATATACCGAGACCGTCCGGGCGGCATGCTACTCGATGATCCCAACACTCCTCATCGGATGGACGCTTATCGGAGCGTTCATCACCCCCTACTGGGGGATGGCGATTCAGGTCTTTGCCCTCCATGAATTCCATGGCATCTCAAAGCTGCAGGCTGTTCTCGCGGTTTTTATTCCGGTTGCAATCTTTGTGGTGTGCTACTATCTGTTCATCATTGCAATGGTGTTCAGCTCAATGATATTTCTCCCGGCATAATCTCATTCCCGTTTTTTGTTTCATACCGCCGGAACTCATAATCTGTCCTGACCGCAAAGGGGAAGGCCGGCACGGTCCTCTCTACCGCTCACCATCCGCCACGGAAATGCCGTTCTCCTCACAAAAGTGTACGATCACGGCGGCAAACAGTTCGCCATATGCATCCCATTTGGCAACTCCGACTCCTTTTATCTTCAGGAAATCAGCCTTTGTCCGCGGATAGTATGCTGCCATCCCGATTAGTGACGGGTCGGTGAAGATCATATATTTCGGAAGCCCGGCACGCCTTGCAACGTCATCCCTCTGTATCCTAAGGAGAGAGAAGAGGGCGGGGTTGTACCTGACACAGGATAGATCCATTTTCTGCATGGCAGGAGATGATTTTCCACTCATCTTTGGTTTACTGAGGAATATCGGGATATTTTTGTGACCTTTGAGATACGTCCACCCTTCTTCCGTCAGGGAAAGAACAGGATACTTCCTGCCGGACCGCATGATGTAGCCCTGAAAGATCAGGTCGTCAACCCACTCTTTCACCTGTGTTTCGGGAATATCCACAAGGGAGCCAAATGATTTTGGCTTTTGCGAATGCAGGCTTTTAACCTCATTACTTTCCAAACCACAGAGAATTCCGGCAATTTTTCCCCGTCCGATCTGGCCGTTCAGTTCCCTGACGCAGAGAAGAATCTTTCGTGCGTAAACTCCTGCATCAACTCTCCCGGTCTCTTTCTGACAGTTGTCGCACATTCCACAGTTTGTTTCGGGGAATTTCTCACCAAAATATTTCAGAAGCGTATGCCTTCTGCATACCGGGGATTCACAAAACCGTGTCAGGGCATAGAGTTTCTTCTTCTGCACCTCTTTGTAATCCCGGTCCATATCAGAACGATTAATGAGCCAGAGGTGTTTTGCCAGATCATCCCTGTCATAGAACAGAATACATTCGCCGGGCATGCCATCCCGTCCCGCCCGCCCCGTCTCCTGATAATATGATTCGATATCCTTGGGCAGGTCATAGTGCAGGACAAACCGGATATCCGGTTTATCGATACCCATTCCAAAGGCAACGGTCGCACAGATCACCCGTATTTCATCCCGGACAAATGATTCCTGCGTCTTCCTGCGGATATTGTCCTTGAGGCCCGCATGATACGGGAGAGAAGAGTATCCCTGTCCCTGCAGATACGAGGATAGCTCCTCGGTATTCTTCCGGGAAAAACAGTAGATGATGCCTGATACGTCGCGATGGGAGTCCAGATACCCAAGGATCTCCCGTTTCGGATTTGCCGATGCACGAATCTCATAATACAGGTTTTCCCGGTTGAACGAACCCACGAGTACACGGGGATTCTTCAGGTTCAGCTGACGGACAATATCATCCTTCACCGCACGGGTGGCAGTCGCCGTCACCGCGATGACCGGGACATCCGGCCAGGTCTCTTTTACCATCCGGAGCTTCCGGTATTCCGGACGAAAGTCATGGCCCCACCGGGAGATGCAATGGGCCTCATCAACCGCAACGATGGAGAGGGGAAGACCTTTGAGCAGGCGGATGAAACGGCTACTGACAAACCGTTCCGGAGAGACGTACAAAAGATTTATTTTGCCTTCCCCGAGAGCCCGTTCGGTTGCCCTGTTCTCATTAGCTCCCTGTTCACTGTTTAGTGTCGCCGCACGGATACCTTTCTGCCGGAGATCATCCACCTGATCCTTCATCAGGGAGATTAAGGGAGAGACAACAATGCCCAGAGTATTGGTATGCACCGGGAGAATCTGGTAGCACAGGGACTTCCCCCCGCCGGTCGCTTTGAGCAGGAGTACATCACGGTTGAGGTGCAAAGACGATATCGCCTCAGTCTGCTGAGGAAGAAACGAGGTGTATCCCCAGTAATCCCTGAGGGTATCATACAATGACATAACAGCTACCTGAATGTTGTTTCATGTTCAGCAATAATGCCTCGGATTTGATTTGACAATAACAAGCGAAGCAAAAGATTTCGGCATTTCATAATAGAAAACGATTCATCTGATATTTCGCAGAACACCCAGACAACTCCAGGCATGGTCTCTGCATGCCTCAAAGCCCATACGGACCAGATGCCGCAGAAATGTATTCAGATATACTCTTGAGAAACTGCCGGATGAGGAAAGGAGTGAGGAAATGGTGATGGTAAATACCTTTATCATTCGCAAACCAAAACACACAATCGGGTGAAATATCACTATGTCAACCGGATTTCTCGATAACGTAAAAGGATTCCTTCTTGATCCCACAGGGACGCTGACTGCACACAAAGACGAGAGCCTCGGGGACGCATTGCCATATTATCTGATACTTCTGGCGATTTATGGCCTACTAAACGGGATTTTTATCGGACTGGGCTATGGAATAGCAGGAAGCTTTTCAGGACTATCTGCGGCCCTGACAGCATTCGGGGCCATTGGAACGATCATTGTGGCAATTGTTGTGATGATCATCGCGGGTCTCATCGCACTTTTCATCGGAGGGTGCATACTCCACATATTTGTTTATATTGCGGGCGGAAGAAAGGACATCAGCACCACCCTGCGGGCCGTCATATACTCAGCTACACCAAACCTGCTTTTCGGATGGATACCCTTCATCGGTTTCCTCGCAGGGGTCTGGTCACTTGTCCTGGAGGTTCTGGCAATACGGGAGCTCCATGAGATATCAACCGCAAGAGCAGTCATCGCGGTCATTTTGCCGTTTATCCTCATGTTTGTTCTAATAGCACTTGCATTGGCATTCTTCCTGATCTCAGCCCCAACCATTACATAGTATTAGAATGGTGTTGGGGACGGCCCAAAGCAAATCCTATACACTCATTTTTAGGCTCTGCATCCATTCTGAATTTCTTTCCCATGCACCAGCGATCATTGCTGTAGCAGTGCTCTTAAACCGACCGGATTATACAAAAGGCCACGGATGTCTCTACAAATGTTAGCCTGCCGTCATCCTGACGAAATTTTCATATTCCTGAAGAATCGGCAGGCAGGATGCCCAACCCATTCCCATTCCAGAGGATGTGAAGATAGGAAATCAAAAGGCGGGATGAACCGGTAAATATCTTTATCGCCCATAAACCAAAACACATCAGCAGGTGAAATAATATCATGTCAACCGGATTTCTCGATAAAGTCAAAGGATTTCTTCTCGATCCTACACAGACACTTGTTGCACACAGAGACGAAAGCTTCGGGGACGCAATGCGGTATTTTATTCTCTTCCTCGTGATCTACGGGGTACTGACCGGTGTTGTGCTCGGACTGTTGATGGGTATGCTTGGAGGAATGGCCGGTGCTCAGGCCGGAATGGGGGCACTCGGTGCAGGCGGGCTGGCTGCGTTAGGAGTGTTAGGTATGGTCATTGCGTCTATCATATTCATCATCATCTTCGGTGTCATCGCCCTCTTCATTGGTGGCGTCCTTCTCCACATATTCGTCTATATCGCAGGGGGAAGGAAGGGTCTTACCACTACCGTACGGGCCGTCATCTACTCTCTCACGCCGAACCTTATATTCGGCTGGATTCCCCTCATCGGTTTCGTCGCAGGGTTCTGGACCCTTGCCCTGGAAATTCTTGCAATAAAAGAACTACACGAAATATCAACCACACGGGCTTTTATCGCCGTGTTTCTGCCGGCAATCCTCCTCGCAGTCATTGCCTTTTTTATCCTTGCAGCACTTGTGGCTGTAACCCCGGCCACCACATATTATTAGAACCACACTCAGGAATGGGGCTGGAATCTCAGGTGGCCCCTCCAATATTTCCACGTTTTGGGACAAAACTCATTTTATCCACTCATTTAACCGCATTTGCCTTAAAAAACGAATAATACAGCGTTCCGTCCGGCTCCATTGTCCTGCGGAGTGCGGCGATCCCCTCGCCCCAACGGGCGGGGTCGGAGAGACCCGCACGAAATGCCGCCTCACGGGATGCCTCAACCATCGCGATGAAGATCTTCTCGGTAAACCCTTCCACCAGATCCGGGTGGCTCGCATCCACGTAAACAGGGGCAGGTGTTACGATGACCTCTGCAAACCCCACATCCGTGAGCAGGGGATATAGTCTTCTCCCGATATTCCCGTCGCCACCGCTCCGGTACTGGAGTTCGATGAGACAGTCCACCACATGCCGGGCCGCCGGGCTCTCAGGGTGGAAGATGGCAGACCCGTGATCTCCCTCGATGACCGTCACCGATCCACCCGGACGGAGGGCCCGGTAGAGATTCGCAAGCGCCGCCTCCGGTTCCGGTATATGCTCAAGGACAAAACAAACGAAAATATGGTCCGCACTCTCGGGAGGGAGATCGGTCGATGCGAGATCGGCATGACGAAAGGTGACATTTGTATACCCAAAGGACCGCACCCGCTCTTCGGCCTGAGCGAGATAGGTCTCTGAGATATCCACCGAAAGAATCTCTGCCTCCGGAAACCGGTGGGCAAGGATCACGGTCTGGGCGCCGACACCGCATCCCGCCTCAAGGATCTGTGTACCTGCTGGGAAATCCTCCTCTGCATGGAGTATCCCTTCCAGAGCCTCCGATTGTTTCACGAGCCGTTCCGAGTCTTCTTTCCCGTATCCATGAACATACTTCTGTTCTGTCATACCCCGATCAACTCCTGACACTCTGTTTTCCTTTCAGATGTGTTGAATTATTGCCCGCCGGCATAAGCCTTATGCATCCTCCCCTGCCAGACTAAAATCAATGGAGATCACGGTCATCGGTACCGAATCCCTCGGGGTGCGGGGTCTCTCGTGTACGGTGCGGGCGGGCGAGAGGCGGGTTCTCATCGATCCGGGGGTGGCGCTGGGATATCTCAGACACGGCCACCTCCCTCATCCCTGTCAGGTGGCGGTAGGGGCAGTCGTGCGGGAGCAGATCATCGCCGCCATGGGGGAGGCAACGGATATTGTGATCAGCCACTATCATGGAGATCATGTCCCGCTTGCGGACGCAAACCCCTATCAGCTTTCCCTGAACCGCATCCCTCCCCTTGAAGGCACCCGGTTCTGGTGCCGGGGAACCGAATTTCTCTCTTTCCGTTCCCGCCAACGCCGGGAGGAAATCGCTGCACATCTCGGGCGTCCGCTCCCGGTGGCGGATGGCATCAGCGAGGGAATTTTCTCATTTTCCGCCCCTGTCCCCCACGGATCACCGCGCTCTCATCTGGGAAAAGTGATGATGACCTGTATCCGGGACGGTGACCAGACGTTCGTCCATGCCTCCGACATCCAGATGCTCAACCGGGAGGGAGTCGCGGCCATCCGGGCATGGGAACCCGATGTAGTGCTCGCATCCGGGCCACCCCTCTATCTCCTGCGCCTGACGGAAAAGGACCGCACCGAAGCCTGGAAAAACGCCCTCTCGGTGGCCATTGGCTGTGGCACCCTCATCCTCGACCACCATGTACGCCGTTCACACGGGGGATGCCGGTGGACGGAGGAACTCTCTGATGCGGCAGGAGGGAATGTCGTCTCCGCTGCAGAATTCATGGGACGTGAGCCACTGCTCCTCGAGGCCCGGCGTGAGGAACTCTACCGGGACTATCCTGTCCCGGAACGGTGGCATGACGCGTATGCGAGAGGGGAAGTGGGGGTTGAGAATTATATGGATTTTACCTAAATGATGGAGTAAAGGATGGAATTCGGGAATTACCAGTACAAAATGAACTATTTGATCTGTTTATTCACATACACATAATTTCCGTCACCGGCATCCACAAACCCCTGTTTTAACCAGAAACTTCGTGCAGTCGGCCGCACCCGGTCTGCCGTAAGACCTGAATAGACTTCTTTTAGCTTTCCAACCACAAAACTTCCGTAACCCCGTCCCTGAAACTCAGGAAATATATTTATCGAGTATATGGTGATGGTGTCCCCATCAATCAGGCATCGCGCCTTTCCGACTCTGGTGTTCTGAAAAGAGATGTTAACCCAGTCATACTTCGAACGCTGCTTATGACGCGGAACAAACTCTATGCTGACAGTATCTGTGATAGTATCACCTTAAATCAAAACCTGCACGTGCCGCCGGCTATATCCAGATGATTCATCTGTCGGCTATACCCTTCAATTGTCTGATATTTACCATGCCATTTGTCACCTCATTTTCCACTCTCTCTGACTCACTCTTTTTGACCCCTTTTATTTGAGAATCGGAAGCCAACACGTCCATCTTTTTTGCTTCTTTTTCATATCGGAAAAATACGGCATGAAAGCAGGTTATTTGCTTAAAATACGGTTAATTGTGGACTACTGAGCGGCCGCTATTGGAAGGGAATTTTTGGATGATGTATAGACCATCTTCACTGAGAACTGCCCTCTCCGGGCTTCTGTGTGAACATGTTTTCCAAGGCATAGGCCCACAGAATGTCCAATTAAAATACATTTGGCCGGAATTACATGATTTCGTTAAAAATTATACGAATCGTGCATCACACCTGCGCAAGGAGGGATAGGTGCAACCCTCAATTCCAATTTCATCCCTCTCCAAACAGAATACAATATAAATGAACTCAGCAGAATCGGGTCATATACACGAAGAGAACAGACTGTATAGCGGGATATTAGAGGATGCAGTATATGTCAAAGTATTACATCACCCAATTTTGCCAGTTTGAAGTCAATCACCTGCGGAAACTATACGATACTCACCGCACCCCTTATCCCCGGTTCCACTCCCGGACGAGCCGGACATAATACGTTTCACTAACGCTCCCCCGTTGCTCTTTGGAATGGTACACCGCCGTCCCGTCGCCGCAGAGCATGCAGTTCCCCAGAGAGGCAGATGAGCGCTCAAAGTCCCAATAGTCGGGGATGCCCCGGAGCGGGAGTGTGTGTCCTGCCTTCTTTATTCCTACAGTACCACCCATTCCCAACTATGTTCCACTTTGTTTTCCACTCGTTTAGAGCAATTTACGCTAATGAAACAAATATCTGATTGTGGAGAGGCGTTTAATCCAATTTAGTTCCACTTTCCCCCGGATCACACATACACACACACCCGCTACCATCCGCACCGGAAAACAAATCGCTGAATGATATCTGATTTGGGTGGAAAACTCCTGTACTATATGTACATAGATCTATACTACTATCCTCTTTACAAGAATAAACCCCAATATGCCAATTTTTTTGTTTCCACTTTTTGCCAAATATAGGTGGAAACGAGGTGGAAGAGTGGAACCTGACGCATCGCTCCCACCTCCCGTATGCCTGTTGTCATCTGCATTGTTCTGCTACCATTGCGGGAGATTTGCTGTGGAACATTTTTCGGGGATACATTGTCGAGGATACCAGTGTAGGTTGCCCTGCTGCTGGTGTATCCGTGGAACAGCTAATAGATCTGTTTATACAAGAGACCAGGGGCGTCCTGGAAAAGTCGGACAGTGAAAACCTCCAGATTCATCCCTGCGATAGAAGCAGGAGCAGCCGTTCGTTTTTGGTTAACTGCGTCTCCTGCCCACAGAAAATGCGATTTGAGAGATATTATATATATTTAAGAATGCTTTGCTGCAGAACCAGATATTCTGCCTGAAAAGAAAGAAAATGATATCCCACAGTTAAAGGAGGGAAAGAGCAACCGGCGGGTTTGGTTCCCATCACGGCTGCACAACATCGGCCCCATCAATCGGAACAGACGGGTTAATCACCACAATCTCGGGCGGGACATCGAACCGCAGATCCTGCTCGATCATGCTCGAAGACCCGATGCCGCGGGTGATGAAGCACGGCGTCTCCCCACCGGAACAGAACCCCTGCAGATCAACGATGCCCAGCTCCTTGATCAGGTCGAGGCCCGGTGCACTGAACTGCCCGCCGTGCAGGTGGCCGGAGAGGATGATGTCCGCATCCCAGTCGGCACGGGCGCCCGGCTCGTGGATCATATAGATGGTAAAGGCATCCGTCTCCGGCACCTCCGGGGGATCGGACTTGCCTGCCCATGCGTCATCCACACCGACAAGCATGAGTTCTGTTCCCCCGAGGTTCAACAGTTCATACTCATTCTTCATCACATGCACACCGGCGCCTTCAAGGGCTGCGGTGACATCCTCTGCCAGTCCCCAGTCAATCAGCGGATCATCCTGCAGCATCGAGACATCATAGCCCTCCACCGAGAGATCGGCCTCCTGCATCGCAAGCATCTTCGCAGGACCGTTCAGACCGTGAACACCTGCATTATAGTCATGATTGCCAAGAACCGCATAGACCGGTGCGTCGATCTCAGCCCAGACCTGCTGGTAGGCGAGATCGTCATCATCCCCGGTGATAAAATCCCCCCCTATAAGAACCACAGAGGCATTCAGCGCATTGATCTCCTCTGCCACTGAATGCATAAATGCCAGATTCCCGCTCTTGAGGTGCGGGTCTGCAATAAAGACGATATCGTTGGGTGCTCCTTCCATCTCAATAACCGTAATTTCGGCAGACTGGCCCTCATATATCATATATCCTCCCATTCCCATGAGGAGGGAAAGGCCAAAGACCGAGGCAAAGAGATGCGGTGTGTAAGTTCTGAGCCTGTCTTTCATTAAATCCATACAGTTGTTTGAAAACGGAATATAAAGCATTCGGTTTCGTACCAGACAACCCGGCCGCGAACTATTATCAGGAACGGCATACAAATACCTGAATAATGAAATGCCCGGTTTGTGGCGGCTCCTGCCTCGAAAACGCAACAGAAATAATTCTGCAGCGGGAAACAGGCCATCTCCCCTGTCCTTCATGCAGGACCACCATTCTCGATAAACGTTCACCTCCGTCATTTCGCAGAAAAGCGCCATGCCCCGCCTGTGGAAAACGTCCTCTGGACGAGGTCGTGGCAGACTGCTGGACCATTATGGCAGAAGCAGGCGATCTCCCCGCAACGGCCCCCGTCATGGCAGCAGGTATCCCTCTCATCCACCCGGGGGTGGCACTCACTGAACCACCCCACCTGGGAAACGCTTCCATGGTCTTTCTCTCTCGTTCAGTCACCCTGCCAGCTGCCGAACGCATCATGGCAGAGATCCCGGAGATCAAAGGAGTAGTGCACGATACGGGGACGGTCCCCGGCATTGCAGAAATGGAAGCTATCCTTCCTGAATACCATACCCACAAACCCCTTGCCGGGTGCGACGTCAGGGCCAATATCTTTGAAACAGGTGAGGCACCGATCACCGTATTTATGCAGCAGTCCTGTGCGCACATCGAGTATCCCCGGGGGTTTGACCCAAAACTGGTCACCACTGCAACCGAAGTGATACGGCATCAACCTGAGGTCTTTGTCGATGCGGCGTGCGGGGCCGGGACACTCGGCATTACCGCAGGACAATATGACATCCCACAAATCATCATGAACGACGCCTGGGGATATGCGGCATACTGGGCGGCCGTTAATCTGGATATCAACCGCGACGCACTGGGACTGGAGAGCGTAGAGATACATATCACCTACGAGGACGTACAAGGAGCTCCCGTGAGAAAAGAGCCCCTGAAGGCGGCCGATGCATTCGGGGATGGGAAACACTACGAAGTATGGTGGGGTGATATGAACCGCCTCACAGACGTTCTCCCAAAACGAGTGGATCTCACCGTCATCGACCTCTTTGGCAAGGATAACCGGGTCAGGATGGCAGCCGCAATTCGCCAGTGGAAGAAACAGACAGGCGGCGAGGTTTTTATTCCATAAGAACAACACTATACGGGGACTAGCCCGGGTGGTTAGGCGTCACCTGTTGCCCGAAACCGCCGATACGCGGGGGGTGATAGTCCGGAGACGGCTTTGGCGACCTTTCTGAAGCTGCCATATCCTGACTGCGAAGCCTTGTCCCATGAGGTCAATGGCGGGGAATCTGGCTATTCCGTAGGGAATATCCTGCCCCTTGTCGCGGAGACCGGCCGAGGCCCGGAAGGGAGCAGGCTTACCGTGAACATTCGGCGCCCATGGGGGTGCGGGGTGGAGGATGGAGTGGCAGAATACGTCAGGCACGTATTGTCTACTCCGGATATGTCCCTATTCTGGTGTTTTTATGGCAAAAGTAGCAATCATAGGAGCAACCGGCAATGTCGGCCGGTACACTGCTCTTGCAGTTTCATACATTCCATACGTCAGTGAACTGCTGCTGTTTGGACGCCCCGGGAGAGAAGAGGTACTCCACGGTCTCGCATATGACCTCCAGGACTCGTTTGCCGCACGCGGCAGCCAGACAGATGTGAAATTTTCCAGTACCCCAAAGGACCTTGAAGGCTCTGACATCATCATCGTAACATCCGGTGTTCCGCGAAAGGAAGGTCAGGACAGAATTGATCTTGCCCACGAGAATGCACGGATGATCTCTGAGTTTGCCGCTATGGTCGGATGGTATGCACCAGATGCCATTTTATTCATCGTCTCAAACCCGGTCGATGTGATGACCGCGGTAGCGCTGAAATATTCCGGAATGAAACCCGGCCAGGTCATCGGACTCGGAACGCATCTGGACTCGATGCGCCTGAAATGGAATCTCTCCCGGTTCTTTGATGTCCACGTGAGTGAAGTCCATACACGCATCATCGGGGAACATGGGGACTCAATGGTTCCGTTATGGTCGGCAACCACTATCGGAGGCATCTCCATCCAGAACCTCCCTGAGTTCGAAAACCTTCCCGAGGACCGTATCATGGACAATGTCATGAACGCCGGGTCTGCCATAATAAGCCGGATCGGTGCGACTGTATACGGTCCGGGAGATGCAATCGCAACCATTGTGCGTACCATCCTTGGGAATGAGAAACGGGTCCTTACCGTGTCCACCTTCATCAGCAGTGAGATTCACAACATCGGGGATGTCTGCATCGGCACCCCCGCCCTCCTGGACAAAAACGGCGCCAAACCTCTTGCCATCAACATCAGTGAACACGAGGTCGATGAATTCCGGAAATCTGTTGAGAAGGTCCGTGGCATCACCCAGGAAGTAATTGAACGGCTGGATGAAGGCTGCTGAAAGAAACAAAACCCTTTCATTATTTTTTCACGGAACTTTAGATCTCTTTTCTGATGCAGGATGGCCATCTTCAGGTTTTCCGGGATGATTTTATACCGTTAATACGGGATTCACACATGCGAAGGAATCGTCTGCAATGCATATCATCGGGGTCCCTGCGTCTCCATGAAGATATTTTGCAGGAAGTGACAAACGAACTCTTTTAGAATTTAGGGCAAGCATTCCCCAATATGTCAGATTTTTTCAAAATTTATACATATATGGCCAATTAATTGCACCATATTGGACAATCATAATATCCAATAGGTGTTTACTATAGATATGAACTCTGAGACAATCAGGGAGATCACAATTCTGCCCGGAAGGAACCGTTCGGGAGAAACGGAGAACTTTGATGAAATTGTCATACGGCCCGGTGACACAATATCAATAGTCGGACCAACCGGTTCAGGAAAGAGTGCGTTCATAAATGACATTGAAATTTTTGCCGCCAATGACACTGTTACCCGAAGAACCATACTGATAAACGGGGAGCAACCGCCGGAAGAATATATCCGCGACCCTGCAAAAAAGCCGGTGGCACTCATAACCCAGAATACAAAATGCCTTGCGGACCTGAAGGTACGCGAATTTCTTGAGATGCACATAAAGTCACGTGGAATTATTGAGGCAGAAATAGCAGGAAAGACAATTGACCTTGCAAATGAGTTCACAGGCGAAAAAATCCGTCCGGATGTGAAGATGACTGCACTTTCTGGAGGCCAGACCAGATCGCTCATGGTTGCCGATGCAATAATGATCAGCAACACTCCCCTCATTCTTCTTGATGAGGTTGAAAATGCGGGAATCTTCAAAGACAGAGTAATAGAGACCCTGAAAAAGTATAAAAAAGCCCTGATTTTTGTCACCCACGATCCAATGGTATCCCTCATGTCCGACAGGCGAATTGTCATGAAAGATGGCGCGGTACATAAAGTCCTCGAACCAAACGGAAGTGAAAAAAAGGCGCTTGAAAAAGTGATCGAGCTTGACAGAATCATGTACCGGATGCGTGAACAGATCCGTGCAGGGGAAATGATGTGTGACCGGGCATTTACATGAAACTGATCGTCATTGCCGGGCCGCCCTCATGCGGGAAGACCGCCGTTGTAAAACAGATAATCACTAATCTTGGTGATTCCCAAAAAATCGCATACCTTAAAATTGATGTCACACGGGCATTTGAAGATGAGGAACTGAAACAGGAATTCGGCATCCCGACAAAGAAAGTCTACTCGGGGGATCTCTGTCCCGATCATGCAAGTGTCATGGTTATGAAAGATGCAATCGGATGGGCAAAGGAAGAACAGGCGGACATCCTTATTGTCGAGAGCGCCGGACTCTGCCTGAGGTGTTCTCCCTATACCACACAATCACTGGGCATTGTCGTGACCAGCGCGGTTAACGGCATAAACACACCCCTGAAGATGGCGCCGATGATAGCCCTTGCCGATATGGCGGTCGTTACACGGATTGATCTGGTGTCACAGGCCGAAAAAGAGGTATTCCGTGAGCGTATCAGGGAAGTGAACGGGGATCTCGACATCATCGAAGCCAACGCCGTGCAGGGAACAGGAATGCGGTATCTCCTGCGTGCAATTGAAGAGTACCCGGAAATCAACAACCCCGACACGATTACGCTCAGGGGCGCCCCGCCACTTGGGGTGTGCACGATCTGCATTGGCAAGACCGATATCGGATGGCAAAACCATTTCGGCGTGATCAGAAAACTTGACGGGGCGGATTACCTCTATCGGGGGGATTAAAGTATGGACTGGACACCCCCGGGAAAAGACTGTGGTGCATGCGGTGCGAAGTCATGTGCAGATTTTCTTGCGTATATCGAAGAGGGGAAAAAATCATACGGGGACTGCCCATTCTACACTCCATGCGAATCTGGAAACAAAAACACCCATGATGCAATATATTCCGGTTCTGACATCCATGGGACGCCATATGATTTCATCCTTGAACCTCTTCCGGGCGAAGTTTCAGCCAGGAAAATAATTGTTCCGTTCCGGCCGGATCTTGTTGAAAAGTGGGATATTAAAGAAGGGGACATCGTGGTTGGCAGGCCGATGGGTGCCGGATGTCCGGTTCAGCATGTCCTGAAAGTGATTGACGCGTCCCCCGTCACCGGGGTAATAACCACCCACGTGGTTGGTCCGCAATTCTCACGGGGACGGGAATACAAAGATCTCGAAGCATACCACATAAGCGGGTTTGAAGGCATTGCAAAAACAGTAAACCATGAACCTGTGTTTGGCAAAAGACAGACATTCCTGCCGGGATTCTGTATGATGTATCTCGCTCACACAGGTGTTGTAAATATGATCCTGAACAAGTCGTCAGGGATGCACATCCGGGTGGAGGATATACGCCTTTGAAATCAATCAGAGCAAAGGATTTAGCGGTTCCCGCAATACACAGGCAGTCCGGGTGGATGAGAGCAGAAGAGCACCGCTCTGAACAAAAAAACAGGATATGTAACGAAAATCTTCAGATGTGATGAATATGACGGAAAAATATACACTCAAATGCCCGGACTGCAGTGAAGAAATCCCTGACAGGTACACAAATGTATGCCCCACGGGGTGCACCGGCCTTATCAGGGCGTACTACTGGAAAAAACAACTGGACATCCAGCCGCTTCCGGGAATCTTCAGGTTCTCCGACTGGCTTCCGGTAGAAGGTCACCTACCGTCCGATGCCGGGCCAATCACCTACAAAAGCGAAGCACTGGCACAGGAACTGGGACTCTCAAACCTCTACATTGGTTTTTCGGGTTACTGGCCGGAGCGTGGTGCAGCAATTGAGTCATGCTCGTTCAAGGAACTGGAAGCCCTGCCGACTACCGTCCGGATGAAAGAAAAAGGGCACGGCATTCTTCAGATATCTTCGGCCGGAAATACCGGACGGGCATTCTGTCAGGTTTCAGCGCTTACCGGCGCTCCGGTGGTGGTTGTGGTGCCCGAATCATCGAAAGAACGGCTCTGGACGACCACACCTGCAGAAAATGTCTGCCTGATCACCGTGGAGGGGGATTATACCGATTCGATTGAATTCGGGAACGCAATCTGCTCCATACCGGGAATTGTCGCTGAAGGCGGCGCACGCAATGTCGCCCGCAGGGACGGCATGGGAACAGTGATGCTGGACGGTGCGGTTACAGCAGGAAGGCTGCCGGACTACTATTTCCAGGCTGTAGGAAGCGGAACAGGGGGCATTGCCGCATGGGAGGCCTCGATGCGTCTTGTCGGTGACGGGAGGTTTGGAACAATCCTGCCACACCTGTATCTTACACAAAACGAACCATTTGTTCCTATGATGAAAGCCTGGCAGGAAGGCAGAAGGGAAATACTTCCTGAAACCGACATGGCGGATGCCCGTCGGGCAATCAGTCAGGTCTATGCCGATGTCCTTACCAACCGCCATCCCCCCTACTCAGTGAAGGGAGGTGTGTATGATGCACTGTCCGCAACGGGAGGCACGATGGACGGGATAACAAATGTTCAGGCAAAGGAAGCCGAGAAAATATTTATTGATGCAGAAGAGATCGATCCCGACCCGGCGGCATCTGTCTGTGTGGCATCGTTGATAAAGGCCGTTGAAACGGGTACTGTCGGGAAGGATGATTACATCCTTCTCAACATCGCAGGCGGTGGATACAAACGCGTAGCCGAAGATAAGAACCGTTTCCCTGTGGAACCCATGTTCAGCGTGAAGGGAGGCAGCCCGGTTGAGGAAATCAGGAGTGAAATCGACACATGGGTGAATGGCCATGCCTGAAGAACAGGTGCTCTCCATCCTCAAGGAAGAGGGAGTGGATATTACCGTAATTCTTCCGTGCGACAGGACAAAAGACTTCTGTTCCCTTCTGGAGGCATATTCTGAGACCATTACCATTATGCGGGAGGAAGACGGAGTCGGACTCTGTGCAGGCCTCTGTCTTGCCGGAAAAAAACCGGTGATGCACATCCAGAGTTCCGGCCTCGGAAATATGCTCAACGCTATCATGTCTCTGACTGTTCTTTACAATTTGCCGCTTCCCATCCTTGCAAGCTGGAGAGGGGTCTACGAGGAGAAGATCCCTGCCCAGGTGTCCTTCAACATACATATTCCAGGTCTCCTGGATGAACTGGAAATTCCATACACCGTCATCTCTGATGTTTCTGAACTCGACAGCGTCAGGGATGTAATCAGGGATTCCTATACCAATTCACGTCCGCATGTGGCGCTTATTGTCCCAAAAGTCTGGGAATTCAGCCGGTGTTCTGTTGAAAAAGCCGAATTCCCCTCCCGGCAGCGTGATGTTGAACTCACATACAAACGAAGATTCCGGAATCCTGTCATGAGGCGGGCGGACGCCATCAACATCATCGCAGAACTGCTGGATGATGAGTGCGTTGTTTCAAACATCGGTGTGCCGGGAAAGGAACTCTACGCCGCAACAGACAGGAATAAAAACTTCTACATGCTTGGGAGCTATACGCAGGCATCGCCGCTGGGGTTTGGAATCAGCCTCGGAACAAAACGCGGTGTCGTGGTTCTTGACGGAGACGGAAGTCTTCTGGGAACAGCAATTCTGCCGGTTGTCGCTGCAGAAAACCCTACAAATCTGACCATCGTCTGTCTTGATAACGGCGCATTCGGGAGTACCGGCAACCAGATGACACATGCCTGGGGTGGCGTTGATATGGAACTGTATGCCATTACCGCAGGGATCACAAATACCCAAAAAGTTCACACCGCAGATGAACTGAAACAGGTATGGCAAAACAGAGGGGACGGACCATGCTTCATTCATATTCTCCTGAAACCGGGAAATTCTGACGCAAAGAACATCCCGCTCTCTCCGATTGAGATTAAGGAGAGATTTATGGATTCGGTCAATGTGATTTAAAATTGTTCATGAAGACGGGCAGGTGATGGAAATTTCCAAAACCCAAAATACTCCCCAGCCACAAAAAATTTCAACATCATTCAGTTTTAAAAAATGGGTTTCATATCATTCAGGACTGGAAGACACCAATATTAATGAACATTCAGCATAACACCAACATGTTTCAGTTTATATGTCAACAGATCCATCAGATCCTCAAGATCCCGGCATGACCCGATCTCTCCCGCATTCAATACCAGATTCAAAGAATGATTCGAACTCTTAAAAACAGCCGGAAGGGGGACTGCCACCGCAGGGTATTTCTTTGACATTTCATCCCGGTGCAGGAATTCAACCCTGAAGTCAAGCCCCATTAAAAATTTCTTCCATTCCCGTTTCATCCCCGTACTTCCGTAGGTAAGTGCACGCAGAGGGCAATCATACGGAGACGGAGAAACAGCTTTATGGAAATAATCCTTTAATTCGCTGAAAATATCGCTGTCCACATTATAGACAAAAAACAGGATATCTTTTCTATGCCCGCTCTCTTCCATGACCTAAGATGTCAGATAAATAATATAAATTGATCCTGAAACATCACCCAGAGGACATATGCAAGGCAACCTCCTCCATACCCTGAGATCACAGAAAATCTCTATCGTAAATACTTATAGAAAACAATGCCGGAAAAGAACACCAATTCAGACACCCGTGACAAAATTATATCCACGGAGACGGATGAAGCACCTCAAATATCTTTTCTCCCCGTACTTCCCGTGTATGCACGCCTCACCAAAGATCAGGATAGCAGTCCGGAGATTTGTCCACCCGATTCGTTGAGTAAATACCCACAGATCTCCATCTGAAACCATTCATGCTCAACCCAAGGATAAAATGATTGGCCAATTGTTATCGTATTAGAATCAATACAAAGAGGGCAATGGATGTTGAAGGTCTATATGATTCACTGAAAATTGAAAATATCGTCGCTTCCGGGCGCATCGCAGAAGCGTTGGATATTGAATATCTTTCCGGTGTACTGGATGGGTGCGTCCTCAATAAGAAAAAATTCCCCGGGGCTGTGTATCACATGAAAACCCCTGAAATTGCACTCCTGCTCTTCTCATCGGGGAAGATCGTTATGACCGGCATATCAAATAAGGATGAATTTCAGGAAGGACTTTCCGCCATTATCAGCCAGTTGCAGCACCATGGCATTGAGACTCTTGCATCGCCGGATGTAGTCATATCAAATATGGTATGCTCCTATGACAGCGGGGATTTTATCAATCTCAATAAAGTGGTGCTCACACTCAGCCATGAAAGCGTTGAATATGAGCCGGAACAGTTCCCAGGACTTGTATACCGGATAGATGATCCAAAAGTGGTGGCATTACTGTTCTCGTCCGGTAAATTCATCCTAACGGGGGCAAAGAATCTGGATGATGTGAAATTGTCCATTGATTATCTGAGTGACAGACTGCGGCAGATTCGATAACTGTGGCATGTAATGTCCTATGGGGGAGTGTTCGGCACATCCATCAGAACCACTCTATCCCATAAATCCAGAATATATGTAATATTTTTTGGCGTATTATTATGTGTGTTCATGAGGTTGACACAAACCCTCTGAAATATATTATACTCTATTTACAGCCCCCTTTCCAATCATCCTGCTCAGAATTGTTCCAGCCGCATGCATTCCCGAAATTTTTGGCATTCCCTTGTCCACATATTTTCTGCATGCCCGGTGAGGGAAAACAGTATAAAGAACAGATGCGCTATTCTTTCGCTGACCTACAAAGGAGATGATGATAAATGGGTATTCTGTCGCCCCTGCTTGCCGCACGAAATATGAAGAAAACGATTGAATTCTACACCAAATCCCTCGGGTTTGAGATGGGCATGCTCTTTCCCAACGTTGATCAACCCGAGTATGCTGACCTCTCAAAGGATGGAATGGTGCTGATGTTTATCCCGGCTGAGGAACACGGAATCAACGCTACGGAAAAGTTCGGCACCGGTGTAATCCTCTATATGAACATTGACGGGGATATCGACGAATATTATCAGGAACTAAAGGAGAACAATGTCAATATCACGGAAGATATTAAAGACGAACCCTATGGTGTCCGTGATTTTACCATCGAGGATACTGACGGATACCATCTTGCATTCACCAAAGTCACTGCCAGACAATGCCAGAGCTGCGGCATGCCGATGAATAAACCGGAGGATTTCGGCGGCGGAAATCCGGCAAGTCCCTATTGTGTGCACTGCACAAATAACGACAGCAGCCTGAAGAGCTTTGATGAAGTGCAGAAGGGGATGGTTAATTTTCTTATGGAATCACAGAATATGGCCCAGGATGCTGCGGAGTTAAAAGCAGAAACGTATCTTGCGGGGATGCCGGCATGGGCGGGGAAATTTGGTGAGAAAAAGATTCAATAATCCTTTGAGAGAGGTAGTGCCACCGACATATTTGTCTCATATGAGAAGATCTTTGAATGAGGGTCTGGCAAAATCTCCTGTTGAAAAATATATCAAATACATTCATGGTCAGGTATCAATATAGAATCAGCCATGCAGGTTCCGGTACAACACTCCATATACCATACGTCTGTTCTTCTGCTCTCGACAATCGCACTCTTTGCCGTGGTGTGCGGAGGTGTTGCGGCAGCTGTGTGCCCCTTATCATCCACTGCTCTGTTAAATGACAACTCCACCGCCGGGATATGGCTGCCCGGGCTTAATGCACCACCCACAAATGAACAGCAAATATATCCCGATAATTCTTACGGAGAACATTGCACTGCGGAAATTACACGGATATTTGCCGGCATAATATACCCTGTCATGGTGCATAAGTCAGGAACTGAAGAGCGGTTCACCTTCATCTCAAATACAATGCCTGATGAACCCGGCATCACATATCACCGCACAGCAGTCTTCCGGCCAGCCAATTCACCTTCGCTTTCGAGTGGCAATGCATCCTCGATGCAGAATACCCGTCCCACCACGGTCACCACTACCGAAAACCGGGATATCACAGACACGGCCCCCCATAACAGCGGAAATAGCAGCAGTGAAATTGCGCAGGACCCCTGGATTGAAATCGACCCAATAGGAACGGCACACAAAAATACCATCCAGGTGTCAGGAACTACCAACCTTCCCGATGGAGAGATAATTGGTGTGGCCGCGATGACCACCATGAACCATCCTTCCGGAAAATACTCTGATCATTCTCACGAGATAGCAGAAACAAATACTATCGTTCAATGGACAGACCTCACGATAGGCAGGTATTTCTGCAGTATCAATGCATCACTGCTCAGTCCCGGAGAATATTTCATAGAGGTGTGGCCCTCCAATGAACGATACAACATCAAGACAATACAGGTGTTCAATCTCATGCCGGAACCGTCGCCAACTCCCCGGCCTGTAAATATCATTGACTGGGAACATCTTCAGCTGCCGCCACTTACCGTGAACCAATCGATGGAACCGGTCCTTTTGACGCATGCTGTCATGGTGGTCCCGGCAGACGAACGAACACAGAGGTATGAGATCCCATATGGGGCAGTCATGCTCCTTTCCACGGACGGGGTATTTCGGATTTTTGACAGTGATGGCATCCAGATTGATGCCTTCTATGACTCACATGCAATGCATATTACTGAACTGCCAAACGATGCCAGAGTGAGACACGGAGAACATATAACAACCGTAGACATTGGCAATGAACGAATTCTCACCAGAATATATGAGGCAGATATCGTCTAACATCACGGTAGATATCACACCATTTTTGTTACCCGGGACAAATTTGTGCTCCCATCAGTGCAAATCAGGAAAGATTAGCCAATGGCACACGGGAAATAATGTTCATAAATCTCAGGAACCTGCCCCTCGTTATCCCTGTTGCCAGTCTCATCACAGTCTCCTGTTGGATGTATGTTTATCATTTTCCCACCGCAAATGCATTGATCAACAGTACGGCGATGAGGATTGCAATTCCAAAGCCAGGTGTATCTCCTCTCCCATAGTCAGTACCGTTTCCAGTGTTGACTGCCGGGGGTGGGAAAGAGAAGTCCTGAGTATCAGAGCAGGGGATTAGGAAAACGCTCCTTCCACCACGTTGACCACCGCCTTTTTTCTGTGTCTGGAAAATCTCCACATATCACTGTGCCAACCGGCCCCTGATCACACGGCGGGCTCATCCATGGATTCGTTTGGGAGAAGGGCGTACTTCTCGCTTATTCTCCCCAGTACCTGGAGGGAGTAGTAGCGGAAGAAGGTGACGAAGGGCACTTCGATCAGCAGCGTTACCGGGATCACAATCACAACGAAGGGGATGAGCAGGAGGAGGAGGAGCATGATATTCATCAGCTTGAAGACCGTCGCGAGTACAACCCCGATGATCACGAAAGGTATACCGATGATGATTACGGCGATCAGGACGGCGATGAACAGGAGAATAGCTGCGGCAATCCCAAGCACAAATTTCACAAGTACGTAGACGACCGCCTGCTTCCACTCGGGTGCGAAGATGGCGATGACCTGCCGCCATGCCGCGATCACACCGCAGTCATCCCGGATCATGACGGGAACAACAAAGTCGGTGGTGAAAATCGCAATGAGGGCCAGCGGGATGAGTAGCACCAGTATAAGAAGGACAAACATCAGCACCGTGCCGATCACCAGAGCGTCCCCCGGCGGCGTCCCGTCCATAACCGGCAGGAAGAATATGAGAGCCAAAACGGCGATGATAAGGAGGAAAATTAGGCCGATGCCGATGTTGAAGAGCAGCAGGCGAACACCCTTGCCGCTGCGTTCTTTAAATGTCCGGGTAAGCAGGATCCGGCCACTCGTGAGGCAGTCAACAAAGACGAACTGGAGGACCGATCCGATGAACATCCAGATGAGCGCCAGCAGCAGGACCACACCCACGATGATCAGGATGATGCCGATATTATCCATCCCGAGGTCCGGGAGACTGCCGGGGGCAAGGCCGGTGTCGGAGACGTCACCATAGGAGCTGCCAGGGAAATTGAACCCGCCCCCGCCGATGAAAAGGGCAATGAGGGCAATACGGAACCAGACTCCCCACTGAAACGGCCAGAGGAGATTTTTGGTCCGGTCGACCGCACCGGATATCTCGCTGAACGCATAGTAATCATCCGACATACATATGAGGTGTGACAACTTTCCTGATAACCCTTTCCCGGTGGAAACAAGAGAGATCCGCTCTCCGAAAATGGGTGTCAATACCCGTTACAAGTAGTTCAGACATATGGCTGAATACTGATTTGATAATTACTCAGTTTCGTGTACAGCATATCTCGGAAAATGCAGAATAGACAAAACCTGCGCCCTGCAGGAAAAAATGATAAGAACAGATACTCTGTTCTCAGGTAAGAGTTACAGAGACAATCTCGGCAGACTCAACACCCTCAAGGCCGCGGAGTGTTGCCTCAGCTTCTTCGGTGCTCCCTTCAGCGTCCGGGACAACGATTGCAGCTTTCAGGCTGGAGAGGCCAAAGCCGATAGGCTCGACAACCAGGTCCTGTGTTCCGGGAAGCTTTTCCTTGATTAATGCCTGCAGAGCATCGAGGTCAACCTCAGGTGAAGTGGGCATAATCTTGATAATTACCGCTACGTCACCCATACTTCAGGGCCCCATGAATCCGCATTTCTTGCATTCGTATGGAATACTCTGGTGCCGGCAGTCGTGGCACCGGTATATGATTTCCCCACACTTTGGGCAGGGGAACTTTGTCCAGCCCTCATTTGCGAGCGGGACATTACAGGAGGTACACTTCTCTGTTGCCATAATTAACTCATTAATTCGGCATCAAAACTATTAAAGATGTGGATTGGAATAGGTGCCAAGGGGTCTCCCCCCCGCAAGGAACATACGGATACGTTCCGGTTTGCGGCCGTTCACAATCGCCCAGCGGATACCGGAAACACGGGCAAAGGGGAGGAATGCAGAATCCACCACGTCTGTTACCGCCGTTCCTGTCTCTAGAACCTGGGGGATCGCTTCACAGACCTCCCCCCCGCAGAGAATGCCATCCACTGACTTCAGAAGCAGAAGCGGGGCATTTCGCGATGATGCAACCCAGGCAGCGATGGTATCAGACGTCACATCCCACGAATGCGGCAGGGGATCAGCCTCGCGCATCACCCGGTACGGCAGCAGGACAGAAACACCTTCCACCGGAGAATACCATTCTTCCACTGGCGTTGCTCCTGCCGCCACCCATAGCCAGGCTGTCTCTTCCATCGCACAGACGGCCATCCAGTGCGCAGGTGACCCTTCAGCACCACTCTGCCGCACGGCATCGGCGAAGAGCCCCCCGCCCGGGACGACCAGGAGGTCACGCCCGGATGATTCCAGCAGGGCATACAGTGCAGGAATCTCTGTGATAAGGCTCCCCCCTGCCTTGACAACCAGAATCTCTGTTCTCTTTTCTTCTGCCACATCCATCAGTAATCAGATATACCATCATCATCCGGAGGTATAAGGCGTTCGTCGTAGGATACACTGACAAATACAATGCGGAAAGGGTATCTCCCGGCCCGTGCATCTCTCAGATATGCGCACCCTCCCTCTTCTCATTATACTGTTACTTCTCTGCTGCAGCACGGCCACCGCAGCATTCACGATAACCGGGGTCTGCCCGGACACCTGGTACAAGGGAGAGGGGGATGAATATATCATCATCACGGGTACCGGAAGTCTCACCGGGGTATCAGTATCAGACGGAGAGGGAAGCGCACGATTTCCGGACGGTGAACGGGCAGACGGGAACATTGTCGTGGCACAGCAGGCAGAGGCTTACCGCACCGTCCACGGGGTATATCCGGATTATGAATGGTATGACTCCACACCCGCCGTGCCGGATCTTATCCGCACCGGCACCCTGAAACTGGGCAACAGCGGTGATGAAGTGATCCTGCGGAAAGGGAGAACGGAGACCTGCCGGGTCACCTGGCCGGGAGATGTCGTCTGCCGGGAAGGGCAGGTGCATTACTTTGAAGATGGAGTCTGGGACCCCCGCCCCCTGATGATTGGTCAGTCGCGATTTGCCCCCGTCACCTTCACCGGCGTTTCCGGGACGGCGTTTGCAGCGCCGGATGCATCCCGGGAGATGCTGTTACACACCATCCGTCTCGCAGAGGATGAACTGCTCATCAATGTCTATGAATTTGCAGACCCCGGCATCGCCGCTGACGTGGCCGCCGCACGGGATGACGGTGTTACTGTCACCCTGCTTCTGGAAGGAGGGCCGGTCGGGGGCATCAGTGCAGAAGAAACGGAGGTCGCTGCATATCTCCGAAACACCGGCGCTGCAGTATATACCATGGAGACGACCGATGCCGCCCATGCCCGCTACCGGTATGACCATGCCAAGTATCTCATCGCCGACCGCGAGGCGGTGCTCGTGGTCTCTGAAAATTTCAAGGCGAGCGGATTTCCTGAGAGAGGGGATACCGGAAACCGGGGGTGGGGTGTCCTGATTACTGACCCACGGGTAGCAGACTACTTTGCAGATGTCTTCACGGCAGACGTCGGAGGAGAAGATATTGTGCCATTTACGCCAGTCGGTACCCTTTCGGATTCGGATGACAAATCAGGAGTACCCTATCAGCCGGATTTTGGCACACAATCCTTTAGCGGAGCGACCGTGACTCCTGTTTTTGCACCGGACACTGCATCCCTCATTCCGGCACTCATCAAAGGAGCAGAGCAGAGCGTTGACATCCAGCAGGCGTACATCAGCAACTGGACAAAGAACGCTCCCAACCCATACCTCGAAGCGGCTGTGGACGCAGCCCGCCGGGGGGTTACGGTCCGAATCATCCTTGACAGTTACTGGTTCAATACCGAAGGGGAGAACGACAATGATGAGATGGCTGCTCGCATTAATGCTGTTGCTGCCGCAGAGAATCTGCCGCTGGAGGCACGACTTGCCTGTCTCGGGCCGGGATACCCGGAGAAGGTCCACAACAAGGGTGTCATCGTAGATGGCGATGCGGTGCTCATCTCATCCATCAACTGGAACGAAAATTCACCCTCATTCAACCGGGAGGCGGGCGTCATCATCGAAGACGACGAAGTAGGGACATACTTCAGCGAGGTCTTCACTGCAGACTGGGTGGACGCAGGTCCAATTTCGGATGACGAAGGAAATCCTGTTGACGACACCCGTCTCCGCCAAGAGATCGCGGCAGGGGTTGTCGGGCTCTTTTGCATTGGGTATATCATCCGACGCTGGCGACGCTAAAGGCGATTATTTAACAGAAGAGGAGAGAAGAGATAGTATGAACAACAGGCGGGAGGATGCCGTCACCGGTGCGGATCTGGTGATCGCCTTCATTGTGGTACTTGGCGTCCTGTTTGTCATCCACATCCTGCTGGGCTCCCCCTTTACCGCAGACCATGATGAGGGAGCCATTCCTCAGAACATCGAAGCTTCTGCAGATGCACTCATCACAGACGGTGACGTCTACGGCTTTGCCGACACCGGCGGACCATATGAAGGAGTCACCGTGGCAGAAGGCCTGACGAACCCGGATACCATGGGCGCGGTCTCACTCTCCCTGCGCCTTATGGAGGGAGAGATGGGCGGGGTTGATATGGAGTCAGCAGACGTGCGGATCTCCTGGAACGAGCACATCGAGGGGCTCCGGTATTCCGGAAATATGCCGCTTCAGCGTCCAAACTGGACGGTTGCATCCAGAACCCACGTACAGGCAGGGGAGCAGGCCGATAACGACTTCATCATTGAGCCGGGAGAGATATTCACCATTCTCGTGTATCCTTCTGCTGGACTCACCCCTGAAACGGCTTTCTCAATTCAGGTGCAGGCCGGCAAAGGTGAGCCCTTTACCATCACCCGGAAGGTGCCAGGAACCATCAAACCCGTGATGGACTTAAACACACTCTGATTTTTTTCCGGCCGGACGCCCTCCCCGAATCTGGTTTTCACTCCAGGAGAGGATGCTTCTACTGTGAAAGTACTCCGATACACCGCCTTCCGTAAACCATATGATGCTTTTGGCATCATGGGCATAACGATCAGCCCATTTCTCTCAGGAAACAAATCCGTCCCAAAATATATCCGGTAAATGCTGCAAAATCATGAAATACTAAAGCATTACCTGCTGGTATTGGATACCCAACCGCAGGATATGTTCGGTGTCCCGGTATGGTTCAGCGCAGTCACGGGAAAAATATTACTGGGAGAGTGAGACTGACGGCGGTGTGTATGGACGTGGCCAGGTATCATATCCTGCTGCCATCGAATCAATGACAAACGCTGCAAAGTCCTCTCCTGCTTCCGGATGGCTGGCTGTTGTCGGAACCGTGATGCCGTAGACAATGGGCCGTCCTGTTCGTTCACTCCCGATGGACGTGAAACGCTGGTAGCCGAGATTCACGGTGACGTCATCATACTTGTCGGCATATGCCGGAGAACTGAGATCGATTTCAGCAGGAAGGGAGATATATTTCAGCCCGTGCTCCTCTGCCACGCTCCGGTATTCAAAGGCATAATCAATACCGCCCGCCTCCAGAAGGGAGAGCAGATAAACACTGCCGTCCCGGATCACAAGGCCGGGGCCTGACGTCTTCATCATCTCCGGGAGGACCACCTCTGTGGTGGTGCCGTTGCGCACCACAACGGGTTCATCAGCAAGATTGCGGGTAACAATTGTGTCAAAGATGCCATCTGTCCCATAGTACTCTTCTGCCAGAAGAAGCACCATTAGCCCACGGTATCCGGCCGCATCAAGCATCGGATTTGAGATACCAGTCCTGACGTCCGGACGGCGGAGAATCTCCACCCAGTTCTCCTCTGTACACTCATCTGCGTACCGGCTCTGGCTGGTATAGGCGATGACCATCTCATTGCGGGCCACAGGAATGTATGACGTGGCATAGGTGCCGTTTCCGTCCTCACGGGGAATATACATCATATCCGGGATGAGGGATTCATCGGCAACGATAATGACATCAAAGTCCCGATGGAGGTCAGTTACCTGCCGGATGCACTGGATACTGCCGTGCCCTTCGCTCCGGATGTCGATATCCGGGTGCAGTGCTTCATATTCGGCTTCCATCGTCTCCATTGGCCCCAGGAGACTACCTGCCGGGAGCACATTGACAACAGTCTTCTCCCCGGTGTCACTGCACCCGGCAGCGAGGACCAGGGTAACCATTCCAATACCAAGAAGCAAAAAAGGGAGGGGAGATATTTTTGAGCTACCTGACTTCAATGGTATCAACCCACTTCACCCAGGAACTGCCTTCGGTGATCACATCAGGAGTGTCGGTTGCCACCACCATCCGGAAGGGACCGCCTTCCCCGGAGGTGAGTGGCATGCCATCCTGCTCATACATGATGATAACAGTGAGAGATGGGGCGGGCACTTCTTTGAGGTCAGCATCGAAGGTGATGAACCCCTCTCCCTGCACCTGATCATAGTCAAAGACCCAGAGATAACCGTCCGGTGCGGAGACCCAGGTCTGATTTTCCTCTCCAAAATCTCCGGCGAGCGCGATCAGGTCGGTGAGGCGCACACCTTTCACGTCATAGGGGCCGTATTTGATTCCCACGGTAGAGACCGCATACCCGTACCCGACAAATGCAGGCATTGCGGTTATGGCATCCCAGTCCAGGACAACCTCAGTGTCCCCGTTTATTATGGTAAGATTGCCCGGCAGGGGCTCCGGGATGACCGGCGTGGTCGGTGCCGGGTCAGCGTTCCCGGTGCAGCCGCAGACACAGGCCCCCGTCAGAATGCAGAGACAGAGACATAAAATGGGAATCAGCCGCTTCATCAGAGCCTCCGGCGCAGCGGCACGAGGGCGAGGGCGAGACCTGCAGCGATGAGTGCAACCGGAGCGGGAGCGGGGGTGGTGTCCGGCACGGCACCGGTTGTGCTTTCTGCATCATCAGACTGCAGGGATTTAACCGGTGCCGAGGTATCCCCTGAAAAACCGCCTTCATAGATGCGGACCTCATCCACCCACTTCGCCGTGAAACCATTGGTTGATGGCATCAGGTCAAAGAAGTGCTGGGCGCTACCGGGCATCGTCTCGTGCATGTCCCAGTTACCATAGATATGGTTCCCGTCTGCATTGGTGGAGTTGTCCGCAAAAAAGATAAGGCGCATTCCGCTGTAGTAGTCATCCGGCGTGTACCCGACTCCGCTCCGTTCTCCAGACACCGCGTCCTCACCGTTGTACCAGGTGACAACCATCGGTCCCTGGCGCGGGTCAGGCGTGAAGACGTTCTCATACGGGAACTCAACGTGGTAGCCATCTGAAGACCTCACCATGATTTCATCTCCCGGTGCGGCGCCGCCCACAAGGCCACAGAGATCAGCGATATCAGTCCCCATCACTGCGCCATGATCTTTGTAGTTTGCTGTCTCATTGCGATCCCAGGCCACGTCCTTATCATCAGAGAAGACCGGGCCCTGATGGTAGTAATGCGTCACACCATCTCCCTGTACCGGCAGGTTGTCCTGCATCCAGAGATAATCCACCGTCTTTTCTGCGATGATGTCGCCGGTAGCAGAGATCTTTGTTACCGTGATATTTGTCGTCGGTCCTGCGGCTGCCCCTGCACAGAGAAGAAGTGCTGCTATCAGCACTGCCACACCAATGCGGCAGAGGTTGTTACGCCCGTAAAGGCTCTTTATTTCCGTAGTCATTGAAATCAGGTTCATGCTCAATTTTATCCTTTAGCTATTCTTCTCCAAATCGAAACTCATACGCTACCACCGTGTCCGGCAGGACCGTCATCTCCCGGATAACGGTCTCATCGTCAGTGGAAAGCCCAATCTCATAGGTACCGATCGGAAGGCCGGAGATCGTTGCAGGAGTAACCAAACCGGTGTAGCGATCATGGAGATAGATCTGTGCACCGGCAGGCACCGAGGTTACCGAGAGGGCACCATTAGAATACGGTGTAAGCGTGAACGATACCTCTGCATCCGGTTTTCCAGAGCTATCACTCACTGAAATAACCTGTGCATCCGGATAATATCCCGGCAGGGAACATACAATACGATGAGGACCAGGGGAGAGACAGGAGATTTCAGCAGGAGTTCTGTCTCCGGTACGTTTGCCGTCAATAATAATCTCGGCATCTGCCGGGCTGGATGCGACAGCGACCGTGCATGTCCCGCAGACCGGCGGCACCAGAGTTAGCGTCCCGTCAACACGCTGGTAGGTGACAGGATATGTCTGCCAGCCCTCGTCTGAAGTGACCGCAACGAATGATTCCGTATCCGTGATGGTCACCTGAGCAGGTGTCGTCTGTTCCGGTAGTATTCCGTTCACCGTAAAGACCACCGGTTCGCCAGTTCCACTTTCAACCTGTACGGTCGCTTCCGGGAGCACGGAGGAAAAATCAAAGAAGACGGGGATAAGGGCACCCGGATAGACCCAGGCCTTCTCTGAGCGTGTATCGCCCGTGAGTGCTGATGAGACCCCGATGCGATGTGTGCCCTCCTTGAGGCCGGCAAAGAGGGCAGGAGTCTTTTTTCCGGTCGATTTTCCGTCGAGACTGATCCATGCTCCCGAGGGCACGGAATCCACCAGCAGGCCACCGGTCAGGGCAGGAGAACGAACCCCCTCTGCCGGTGCAAACACCAGTGAAGGCGGCACAGAATCCAGAGTCGTCTCCGGGACAGATACGGGGGAAACAGGTGTCACATTTTGCTGACTGCCAGCCCCGGCGGGGGATGGTGTGTCAGATGCTGCGGCGGGATTTACTGCGTTCAGAGAGAAAAGAGAAGCAAAAAAACGATAGATACCTGACATAATTCCGTCATCCGTATCACTGGAAATATCAGACTTCTTTTCCGGATCCGCCACATCCGGAACGGAGGACGGTTCTGCTGCGGTTAAAATCACAACCCGCACTATCCATCCGGAAGATGCATTCTCTACCATGACAGTATATGCTCCACCGCCGGGGGGGAGGGGTGCGGTGATCTGCACCAGACCCTGCTCCAGTGTTGCATAAACCGCATCAAGTGTCATCCCGTTCACCGAGATTCCCGGTGCATCTGTCCCCACCCCTGCCTCTGTACAAAGAACAGTAAGTGTACGGGTGCCTCCATTTGGCAGGGCATCCGCTGGGATCGTGCAGATCTCTCCTGTCGCAGGGACACATCCCTCATACACCGCATATGCGAATGTGTCCGGCCCATCACGTGCAAGAAGGGAGATCGCAGCAGAAAGACTGAAGACATCCTCGTCCCCTCCCGAACTGCTGATCGTGAAATTAGGAGACGGGAACGGGAAGAGGGCACAGGTCTGGTCTACAGTACCCGCAGGGGTGATGGTGTTTGCAAGAAGCCGGGGGATCAGGCGTTCACCGCCGGATGAGAGAGACGGCTGTGGTTCAGCCGGAAGACCCGATGCCGTGTCATATCCATGAGAAAAGAGCAGGTAAGACGTGATCTCATTTCCTTCTCCTTCAGGCATATGCATAGGAACCGATTCTCCGCCCGCAATAAAGCCCGGGTATCCACCTGTTGTCTTCACTGAGAGAGACCCCTTCAGGCTGCCGTGCGGCCCTGTGGAGAGCAGGGGAATGTCATCTTCACCACAAACGGGAACAAGCACACCCTCCACACGGTTCGTTCCCCCGTCCGTGATCCGGACCGGAATCTCAAGCGGTACATACCCGTCCATCGTAAGGGTGATGGTATGATTCCCGACAATCAGGGAAAGGGAATCTGTATCCGCTGTGGTGCCGGTATCCACCCCATCCACAGCGATGCGGGCATTCGCAGGATGTGATACTATCGTGCAGGGTGCGGTGATACCCGTCAGGGAAAAGGAGACCGTGGCATTGGAACCGTCTGAGACCATCAGCCATTCCTCATCAGGTGTTTCATACCCCTCACGCTCCACGGTGACACCGTAGGAACCCTCAGGCATATCCGGAATGGATACATTGGTCAGATAATCACTTGTCGCACCGTCGATAACCACTGCGGCATCCGCAGGAACGGAGAGAACCGTCAGCGTCCCGGTTGCGGGTGTCCAGAGATCGGCACCCCCGTCATTATCGCCAGAGGGAACCACCGGGGGTTGACCGCCGGTTGATTCATATATTTCTATGCGGGAGACAGACTGCACAGAGAGCCCGGTACTCGAAGGCAGCCCCGGCTGGAAGAAGTGCCAGTATTCCTCAGGAAGGGCAAAACGCATATCACTGTTGCCAAAGATGTGCTCGCCCCATGGGTTCACTGAGGTGTCCGCAAAGAACTGAAGCCGCATCCCATCATAATACCCGGCACCCGCCTTCTGTCCGTCTTTTTCCCATGCAATCACCATTCTGCCCTGCCGGGCTGGCGGAGTATAGATATTCTCATAGGGGAACGACTTCCGGAACCCATCGTCGGCACGGATAAGGATCACATCACCCTGGTGTGCACCCCCTGCCATTTCACAGAGGTCCGCCACATCGGTCCCCCTGACCGCACCCATGTCCTTATTCGGATAACAGTTGATGTCCTCGTCCGGATTCCACGAGTCCTCAGACTCATCAAAGACCGGGCCCTGCAGGTAGTAATGAGTAGTCCCATCCCCCATAACCGGCAGATTCTCTTCCATCCACGCAATGGTGTAAGTCTCCTCAAATTCCGGTTCACTCTCCACGGAGGCATACCGTGCCACCGTGAGCGTATCGGTAGCTATGACAGGCATGACAATACAGCCAAGAAGGAAAATACACAACAAACCTGAACAGAAGCTACGGAAAATCATTACCCACCTGATTTTTAAACCGTTTGTAGCTTCAGCTCATATTAGTTATGTTTATTTTACCACAGATTAATTAAACAAAGTTTACAACCGGCAAGAATTCCTCCCGCCAATCCCGCTGCCGCCACATTTACGATGATTGAGGCCAACCCTTCTGATATTATGCAACATCTGCAGGAACGGACCGCCATCTTCCTCATCATCAGTGTCCTTATTCTGCTTGCCGTGTGCTCATATCTGATCGATTCAACAGGAAAAGAGACATTTGCGGCCCCGTTCTCTGATACACTGGAGGATGGCACCCTTTCGGTTCTGACCGGTTCCGTAACTGCAGCAGCCAATACCAAAACAGGCGGCCACCTGATGCTCACCGTAAACAACACCTCCGTCTTCATCCCGGATGGCGCACTGGACGAACCAGAGAAGGCAATCGGAGAGACAGTCAGTGTTATCGGTACGGTTCAGACATACCGTGGAAAAAAAGAGATTGTCGTTGCATCTCCAAATGACATTGCCATCCGGATGCAGTGAGTCTCTGCATCCTACCGGAAGATATCAGAATCATCCTTTTCGTTAATTGAAAGGCGATCAAACGACTTTTTTTTCTTTCCTTTTTCCTGCTGACCCTGCTTTTCAGGACTCGGCCGCCCCTCCTGTGCGAGAGGGCGGTCTGCCTCTTCATCAACACTGGCCTTTGCATCGCGGGGGCGTTTCCCCTCAACGCCCAGCCCTGCATCAAGATCAGATTTTAAGAACCGTTCCCGTGCCATACTGAACACGTCGACCCGCGACATAATAATGTTACTACCTTCGGCAGACCGATATAATTGAAAAGAACTCATTCAGGGTGGAATCAGGACAGAAAATTCCCGTCCAATAAAAGAAAACGTGCCCGGTTCAGGGACCAAGCACGGGCTCTAATGCCCAGAGCGGCATCTCCGGGCCGATACCAAGGGCCCAGGTGATGATCGTGAACATCATTGCCGTCAGAATACCAATACCAATGAAGTTGAGCACCCATCCGGAACGCATCATATCATGCATGGTAATGTATCCGGAACCGTAGGCAACCGCATTCGGTGGCGTTGCTACCGGCAGCATGAACGCCATCGATGCCGCAAAGGTTGCGGTGAGCATCAGGATCCACGGGTGAATGCCCATAGACACAGAGGTGACCGCCATGATCGGAATCATTACCGATGCCATCGCCGTATTGGACGTCACTTCGGTCAGGAAAGAGACAATGATTGCCACAGCAACGACTGCCACCACGATAGGGAGGCCATGGAATACTGTAAACGTTTCAATAATTACCTGCGCAAGGCCGGATGCGATGAACGCCTTTGAGAGGGCAATTCCGCCGCCAAAGAGGATGAGAATCCCCCACGGAATCTTCTTGGCCCATTCCCAGTTCATCGTATATATGCCCTGTTTCCGGTCAACCGGCAACAGGAAGAGCAGAATAGCACCTGCAATGGCAATGGTTGAGTCATGCACCCATGGCAGATAGGTATTGATGCCAGGGATGATGAGCCCGCCAATGTCCTTTTCAGAACGCATAATCCAGGCTACCGCCGTCAGCACAAAGACAAGCAGTGTCCAGCGCTCACCCCGGCTCATCGGGCCCAGTTCTGAAATTCGCTGCTGGATAATATTATGCCCATGGGAGATCTTCTTCGGCATATGCCGATACGGCCCATAGGTGAGCCATAACCACGAAATCGGAAGGAAAATGATCACAAGCGGCAGCCCGAACTTCATCCAGGTAAAGAAATCTATCGTTGGAGCAGTGGGGAATATTGTTTCCATTTGCGCGAGGAATATGCCGTTTGGCGGTGTACCAATGATCGTTGCAAGACCTCCGATACTCGCTGCATAGGCAATGGAGATGACAATACATTCTGCAAAGTCACGCTGTGTCTTGTCCATTTCCTCAAGTTTCAGATCATTTCTCGGCAAGATGGTGGCGATGATCGCTATCGCAATAGGAACCATCATCATCGCCGTTGCGGTATTGGATATCCACATCGAGAGAAATGCCGTTGCGACCATAAACCCGAATATCAGCATGCGTGAACTCGAACCCGCTTTATTGAGAATCGCAAGCGCGATCCGTTCATGCAGACCCCAACGCTGCATGGACATTGCAATGATAAAACCCCCCATAAACAGGAAGATGACCTTATCAGCATAGGGGGCAGTTGCCTCACTAGCGGTCAAAACACCAAGGGTGGGAAAGAGCACTATCGGCAGGAGAGCAGTCGCCTGAATGGGAATTGCCTCGGTGATCCACCATATCACCATAAGGGCAGTAGCCGCTGCGGTCGCCTGCACCGGGAAAAAGGCGGGGTCCATGGGCCATAAGAGGAGGATAAAGAATACCAGCACCCCGACGATTTTTCCGATTGTCTTCTTCATACATGAATACGTGAGTTCGTATGATATAAATTACATATCTTTTTAAAAAACGCACAAATACGGCCCATTTTTTAAAATAAAGGATAATTATTGCAATTCAAATAAATAACGACATTCCGTCGATTAAATTTCCCAATACCCGCTAAATCGCCAGAATTTTAGAAAAAAACACATATTATGATGAATGGTACCGTGAACAGAATCTCCGGCCATGAAGACCATCAAACCAAAGGCCTTTTTCTTCGCGCGGACATACCCTCAGTCAGGAAGTGATATGATGGCATTCACACCGGAAGGGAAAGGATCTGAAGTAACAAAACCCGCCATCTGGGTTGCTCTCGTTGTTATTGCAGTACTCATGGAATTCTACTGTCATCTGGTCATGGGTATCTCCACCATATACACTTCATTCTCCTACCTTGTGATTGCAATCGGGGGCCTCTGGTACAGGAAAGGAGTCGTATATATGGGTGCCGCCCTCGGATTTCTGCATATCATTGACGAATATGTGTTATATCTGCAGACGGGCATCTTTGAGCCGGCGGTTATTCTACAGGGTGTGATGTACTTTGTTGTGGCAGTCATCGTCTGGATCATCTCCGGAATGGCCGAGAAAGAACATTTCGCACTTGTAGGATATATCACAGAAACAGCGCTGCGGCTGAAAGAACCCCTGAATGATATCAGCAAAAATCTGGAAGATATCGCAGGAGAGGTGACGGATGAGGAGATACATGCACAGATTCTGGTGCAGGCTGCACATGCTGCACGGGCATCCGGAACAATCCGGGAACTGAACCACGAGATTCTCTCGGATGCAAACGAGATCCCGGATGTATACCGTGATTTCCTCTCGAGATAGCCGGGTACCCTGCCAACCTTTTTTTTTGGATACCATACATATCTTTCATGACGGGCCAAAACCGGTCACCGATACATATGAACGAACATACACTCATTCACATCACCCAGGGCAGTCTGCGGCACATGAACCCCATGACCGATATGGCGGTTCTCGAAGCAGGACGGGCCGCGGGTATCGGAGAGGAGAGTTTTATCCTTGATGCAGGCTCCGGCAACGGCACCGCACTTATCCTGCTGGCCGAACACTACGGGTGCCGCGGATATGGCATTGACATCCGCGAGGACGCCTGCAGAACCGCAGATATTGCAGCAGCAGATGCCGGACTTTCCGACCGTCTGGAGTTTACCTGCGGCGATGCAACAAAATCTGCATTCCCGGACGGGGCAAACCTTGTGATCTCCCTTGGCTCTGCCGACTGCTGGGGCGGCCCTGACGAGGCTATCCGTGCCTGTGCAGTTCTCGCCGGGGAGAACGGATCTATCCTCTTCGGAGACCGGGTATGGGAGGGTGCACGCACACCCCCGGAGTTCGCCCGCGAATGGCCCGAGGTGCGGACCCTCTACGAACTGGTCTCCGCCGGGCGGGAGGCAGGGTATGTACCGGTATGGCTATGGCACGCAACACCTGAAGACTGGGACAGGTACGAATCCGGCATCTGGACACACACAGCCACTTGGCTGCGGGATCATCCCGACGCACCGGAAGCAGCAGAACTCGCCGCCTACCTCGAAGCTATCCAGGACGAATACATCCTCTTCGGACGCGAAGCGGTCGGCTGGACAATGATCCTCTTTTGCCCGGCCTGATAATATTCTGACAGTAACCAGACAACACCATTGGAATGAAACCATGAAACGATACGCATTTGTCACCACCATCCCCATCCGTACCGGGGCTCTGCAGCGCGGTGTCGCCATTATCACCAGGCACAACGGCAATATCAACCGGGTTCACTTCGATCGCAGCATCGACCCCCATACGGTCTTTTTTGAAGTGACCGCGAAACCCGAAGAGTATGAACAGATACGTCAGGAACTTACAGATATCGGCTATCTGCAGACATCTCTTGAAACCTTCGCTTCCCTAAAAATTCATATTCATCTCCCGCATGAATCCGGTGCACTCAATGAATTTTTAATCATGACTACCGGTGCGGGAGCTCAGGTCACCTCCATCACCTTTGATGACGCAGGCATCCATCCCGACCGGGTGACAATAGCAATGAGCGTCCGCGAGATTGGCCCTGCTGAACAGCTCCTTGATGCACTCAAATCACGCTACCCGATTGAGGTGCTGGAGTTTGACAACACCGGTGAGACACTCGACGACACCGTATTCTACCTGCGATTCGCCCAGAAGATGCGCACTCTCATCGAATCAGATGACGATGACTTTCTGCTGCGGTTCCTTGGCGACATCAATCACACCGCTCAGGACCTCACCGCACGTGGGGAAGACCCGAAAACAGTGTTTCGTAATGTGCTTGAAGCCGGTGAATATATCGCTACCACCTGTGGAGATGGATTTTATGCAGATGTGCAGATTGTGCACCTTTCCGAAGAGGTGACGCTCTACGCCATCCAGCTGCCCGGAGGCGGCAATATTTACCTGTTCCGGACCCTGGATGGCTTTGAAATGCTCGATACCGGGTATGCAGTCTACCATCAGGACGTGATGCAGCTCTTTGCCGCATATGCCCTGCCGGTTGCTGAACAGCTCACCCGCATCATCACATCCCATGGAGATGCAGACCATTGCGGAGCGGGCGGATTCTTTGACGTGCCCGCAATCATGCATCCGGCAACACGGGAGATCATCCGTACCGGCAACCGTGCATGGGGGTCCCGGAACGAGGGACTGGTGCTCGAAGAGATTTATACCACAATGATTGCCCTCTACTCCCGGTGGAACCCCCCGGCTGAGGACAACATCCGCCTCATATGTCCGGAAACCGATGAAAAGCGCTCCATCTTCCCGGTTGTATGCCGCCTCACGATTGGCGACCTTGGCTTTGAGGTGCTGGAAACACCCGGCGGCCACCAGGTGGGTGAACTCGTCCTCTACTGTCCGGAGAAGGGATACCTCTTCACCGCGGACAGTCTCATGAACTTTGCCAGCCTCACGGAAGAACGGCGGCGCTACAACTCCTATGCAGACTATCTCGTCACATCGGTGAACGTGGACTCAGATCTTGCACGGGCCGAACGGCGTGCCCTCATAGGGCTTGCACAGGAGTTTACCGAAGAGACCGGGCGCCCATGCACGGTCTTCGGGGGCCATGGAGCGGTCTCGGAGTACCGTGACGGGGCTCTCACAATCGTTGGTGCAGTCGAGCATTACACCCATGCCGGCGGCAGGGAACTCCCGGAGAAGAATACCTGATGCGTACGGTCACCGACCCGGATACGGAAATCCGCCGGATTGCAGCGGTGATGCAGGCGGCAAAGACAAAAGGGGAGCTGGGAGAGATTCTGGCCCGCGAGGTGAAACGGTTCAGCCGGTATGACCTCACCGTGATCAGCGCACGGGTCCGGCAGGAGGTGGAACTCCTGCCAAAGCCCTATCGAGAAAAATTTCGTCCCTATGCGGAGAAGTGGTTTTTTGGCCGCTACCATGAACTCCTGAAGTGCGACCGGGAAGGCACGTGGCAACAGATGCTGGACCCCATCACCGACCGGCAAACGTTTGATAAATTCTGCCGCATGATCCCCGACGCCTGCCTCCGGGATAATCCGGACGCACCATACCCCGGCGAAAATGAGACAATGGTCCCGTTCTACCTGCTTTTTTACTACCTGCTCTCTGCCTTTGCGATGTATGTCCGTGACGAACCCGGCCATCCGGAAGGGACACCGTTTCCCGGCGGGTTTTTTGTCCATCGGAAAAAGGGAAAATATTACTGCGCAATCCGCGACAAGGAAGAGGAGATCTGGCACTCCATCTGCAATTACTGCCCGGCCCTGCAGGACCCTGAGAATATCTGAACGGGAGCACAGGTACCGCACAGACGGAGGAGGGGCGGTGCCATCGAGATCATACAATGAACCCCCACCGCCTCCATCATCCGCGTCAGGGATGGCCGTCTTCCCCAGCATCATACTCAGACCGTAGACAATGATTACAAGTACCAGAAAACTGGAAGGCGCGAATGGAGATGGAGAATATCTACAGAATGAACCGGGAGAATAATCTCCGAACCGGAATACGGTAATTTTAAACAGTATAGGAATATATCTAAGGCTGGTGAAACACATGTCAGGAGAAGACTTCTTTAAACTGGCAACTGATGAACTTGACAGCCTCATCAATGCCAATACCATAATGGGCGATGCAATTGATGCCGGAGACAAGGTCATCATACCAATCGCATCCTTCGGATTCGGATTTGGCGGCGGAATGGCACAGGGATCAGGCAAAGGCGAAGGAAAGGGTGAAGGAAATGGCGAAGGCGCCGGAGCCGGAGCCGGTGGTGGTGTCTCCCCTGTTGCACTTATCATTCTTCACAAAAACCTGACCGGCATTGAGAGTGTTCAGGTAATTTCGCTCAAGAAACACACTGCACTTTCTGAAGCCATCGCCACCATCGGGGAGAATGTCCTTCCGCAGGTGACGGAAACCCTGAAGACGATGACAAAAAAGAGCGAACCGGAAAAAACCGCCGAATCTGAAGCACCGACCGAAGTTCCGGAAGAGTCAGGCACTGCATAACCGGGCAGGCCCCCACCTCTCTTTTTATGATCTCCGGGATACTTCTCACCATAGCTGTACTGCTTATCATGGTCATTGCAGCACTGCTCATTATTCTCTGGGCAGTACCTGTGACGTTCACCGGACGGGGCGAACTCCGCCATGAAGCACCGACGCTCATTTTTGCATTCTGTGTGCATTGGGGAGCGCTCTCTCTTCAGACGCAGATACCAGATGAGGAGAAGATCGATATCATTCTGTTCGGGCGGACAGTCCGCCGGATAGCACTGGAGACAGCCACTCCGAAACAGCCTGAAACAGGGGGCCGTGGGGAAGAAAAAGAACTGGAGACAGACTCCGGAAAAAGAACATCGTCACCTGACATCCTTGGTATTGTCGATGCTGTACTGACATATACCGGTGCCCTTCTCCGCCAGATCT
This sequence comes from Methanogenium organophilum, assembly GCF_026684035.1. NCBI lineage: Archaea > Methanobacteriati > Methanobacteriota > Methanomicrobia > Methanomicrobiales > Methanomicrobiaceae > Methanogenium > Methanogenium organophilum. The sequence goes on along the minus strand of NZ_CP113361.1, from coordinate 1,353,609 downwards.
CCATTGACCATCTTCGTGCCTCCCTCAGGTTCGGGCTGGGTGATGCAGCCATGACAGGAGAGGTATTTGGCTGTTTGATGGCCCTGCGTGGCATGCTCATGGCAACCGGTGGAAAGGCCTCCCTTGCAGCGGTTGCAGTATTCGACGAACCGGTGATAGAAGGTGAGGCAGAGGGGGCCATACGGATTGCCCACCCCCTCTCTCTCGTCCCGCCGGTGATCAGAATCATCCGCCATCCGGCGGTATGGAAAATGGTGAGAAACAGATGAAAGAGAGAATTGGGGCGGAGGGTCCATACGTACTAAGCGATGTGACCATTACCCCCATATTCCAATGCCGCACTACTGCATATCCCGGAGGGGGAATGGGAGAGAAAGAACCGCTCGGTCTGCTGATACACGCTGGCACCACTCTCCGCATCGTCTCGTTTACCGGGTCATATGCATGGTGGAATGAACTCATTGATGCATATCCTGAATTGCAGACCCTGCAAGCCGTCTTTCAGGAACAAGCGCCTCAAACACAAAAAAAATAAGATACGATTTTATTTTCACTCAAACCGGAGTGCTTCAATCGGGTTGAGGTGGGCCGCCTTCCATGCCGGATAGAGACCGGATGCGAGTGTGACAATAAGCCCGATACCCATCCCGTAAGGGATATAGAAGAGTGTCTGAGGATTGAAGAGATAGGATGTGTCCTGCAGCATGACAGATACCGCGATGAAGCCACCTGCAAAAGAGAGTAGCCCGCCAATACCCGACCCAACCAGTCCCAGGATGAACGCCTCATAGAGAAACATCTTCATCACCTCTGAACGCTTCGTCCCAATACTCCGGATGATGCCTATCTCCTTGATGCGCTCGGTCACCGACATCATCTGGACATTGAAGATCGAGACACCGGCGACGACAAGAGATATACCACCAATTGCCGTCGTAAAGACCGATATCTGATTGAAGGTCTCAACAATCATCTCAAGGATCATCCGGGTGTCGTAGACGGTTACTTCATCATCACGGCGGTTGAGTGTCCGTTCTATTGCAAGTTTGACCGCATCGATGTCATTAATGTCACGTACCTTGACGATCACCTGATCATAGTCGTCCTGATCGTAAGTAGTGGAATACCACCGGTCAGATACTATGAGTGCATTGTCCGGGTTGATGTCAAAGCCCATACCCTGTTCCTCCAGAATGCCCGTGATCCGCACGGTCTCATTGCCGACTTTAACCCGGCTGCCAGTCTTCAGGTCGTACTCGTCTGCCAGTGTGGCACCGGCAAGGGCACCACTGGTACTGCGGGGAACAATGCCGTCGGCGATATCAACCATTAAGGGAATCTGGTCCGGCCTGATGCCGTATAGAGACGCCACCGCCTTATCGGGCCCAATCTCAATTCGGTCTGCTCCGGCGTAAATGGGCACCGCCTCATTGGGGGCAACGACCCTGACTATTTGCTGGAGCTGCCGGTCCGTGATGAGTGACTCAGTTGTCACCATATTCTGACCAGGCTGCCCCACTACAGGAATAATAATGACCGAGTCACCCACTGTCGAGAGGGAATCAGTGACCGAAAGCGTAAGGGAACTGCCAAGCATGCCCATAGAGGAGATCGCAACCACACCGATCACGATGCCTGCTGCCGCGAGAAACGAGCGCAGCCAGTTGAGGCGTATGTTACGTTTAGAGATTTCAAAAAATATCATGCAACCTTCCCGTCCACAATGGTAATCGTCCGACTCGCATACGCGGCAATATCAGCGTCATGCGTAACCATGATGATCGTCTTCCCCCGGCGGTTCACCTCTAAAAGCAAGTCCATGATGATCCGCCCGGTCGCCTGATCCAGATTCCCCGTCGGTTCATCGCAGAGCAGAATTGCCGGGTCATTGATAAGCGCCCGGGCGATGGCAACACGTTGCTGCTGCCCGCCAGAGAGCTCCTTTGGCTTGTGCGCAAGCATCTGCTCGGTGAGTCCGATCCGCATCAGGAGGTCATGGGCACGCGAACTGCCCTTCACCGCCTGCCGGCTCTTGAGAATCATGGGATACTCCACGTTTTCAAGGACCGTTAAAAGCGGGATCAGGTTGAACTGCTGGAAGATGAAGCCGATACGGTCCCGTCGTAACTCGGTGAGCTCATCATCCGAGAGCGTCCGGGTGTTGCGGCCGTCAATATAAATATCACCCGAGGTCGGGACATCCAGGCTACCGATGAGATTGAGGAGGGTGGACTTCCCGGAACCGGAAGGGCCCATGATGGCGATAAACTCACCCGGTATCACCGAGATGCAGACCTTATCCAGTGCCACTACGTCGCCAAAGGGCAGGGAGTAGACCTTCGTAGCATCCTCCAGCCGGATTACCGCATCTTTTGGAATATCGGTGCAGACCGCAGCACTGTTCGGTTTGATCACTTCTTCTTCCATGAGTAGTAGATAACGCCGGCAACAACCGCCGCACAGATCAGAACAACCACAATCCAGACGATGGGCAGGTCATCCCCCGCTACAGGACTTTTTTTGTCAGAAACTGCAGCAGACTCCAGAGGGAGAGTGAGCTGTGATGAATAGAGGTTACCGTCCTTGTCTTTGTAGTTCGTGACCAGCTGGATATCCTCGGTCTCCGGTTCTGCGTAGAAGGTCACCTCAAAGCTTGCAAAGTCGTCCGGTTCCAAGGCACCGACCACATATGAACGATAGGGGTCCACCGGAACAGCAGGTGCACCGGTGGTGACCACCACAGACTTCGCATCCTCAAGACCCGCATTGGTGACATCGCCTGTCACAATATAGTGGTCTCCCTCCGGGGTAACCGCAATATTATTGAGTACGGTCTCGGCCTGTTTCCGGTCGGTGCCAAAGATGACCGGCACGGCTATGGTAACCTCGTGGTCATTCATTCCGTTGCGATAGTGCACGGTGAATTCCATCGGAGTCTCTACATAGGGCGTGACGGCAAAGGTTGCCTCAGCCGCCTGATCTGCCTCAAGCGTGCCGATGAAATGCGACGTCTCCGTCGTCTCATAACCGTTCATCGCCGGAGTGATAACAACACCGTTGACGGTGTTTTCCCGTGGGTTCCCGACCATGATGGTGATGTCTTCCTTTTTGCCGGATGTGAAGGCGTCCGGACGGTCTGTCACCGAAACCGAGAGCCCGGTGTTCTCCACTTTAACCGGCACACGGTAGCGCAGACTGGATGCATCCCGCAGATCAAGGTAGAAAAGCGGATAGTAGATGCCATCTGCTGCATCTGCGGTTACCGTAAAAGTGAACTGCAGGCTGTTGCCCGGCCCGATGGAACCGACGGAGCCATAATTCTCGTCCCCCATGACATCCAATTCATTGGAATAGAGTTTTGCGCGTGCTATTGCCACCGATGTTGTGCCGGTATTTGTCACGGTGACCTTGACCGTCCCGCTGTCACCGTACATGAACACGCCGGGGTCTATGGCCACATCGGTGACACCAAGCTGGCCTTCAACTGTTGTTGAGGGATCCGCTGCCATTGACGGAACAGCACAGAGAGCCAGCATAATTACAAGAGCAGCGATCAGATTATTATATGTCATTTATATCACCAAATAAGCGGAAGGATGGTCATCAGACAGTAAATCAGAACCGGAATACCAACTGTTATCAGGGCATCTTTTCCGGAGAGGTTTCGTGCCTCCTGCATCCCGAATACCCAGATATTTGCACTCCAGAGGACGAAAAGGAGCGATACGACTCCTGCTATCTGCATAGAGGGAGTGGACATGAGTTCAGTTACGGCAGCGCTGACCTGCATCGGATCGGATATCGGGCGTATGGTCACATCCGAGAGCGTGAAGTAGATGATAATCCCGGAGAGGATGCTCCCGAATATCATAGGCAGGGCACCATATCCGGCCACCGCAAGGGTGCGCTGGAAATCCCCTTTCCCACCCCGCAGGGCAGATATGCCATGAAAGACGGCAGCAATGATCACCCAGTAAATTAAAGCACCGATAAATGCCGAAACAACACCGATGCCAATTATCATGGTTCCCATCCCTGCAATCTCTGCAGGCATCATTGCCATCGTCACCGATGAGACATTCGCAGCAGAGAGTGCGCTCACAATGCCATAGAGCAGTACAATTACAAGAGGCATCTTCAGGTCCGGTTTATCCCCCTCTATGCGGCCGGGAAAGAAGGCCGCAGGCCGGAGCAGAAGATCAGTAATATTCATCATTATATTCATTGATAATCCTCACATACTAATATATTCACAGGTTGAAAATGACCCCTATAAACCGAACACAGGTGGCAGTGCTCACGTGCATCGGAATCTGCATATTCATTCTTCTCATCATTTTTGCACCGGTTGTCATGGCCATCATCGCAGGCTGCTTCATTGGGATTTTCTCGTGTACGCTGCGTTGCAGGCAGCACCCGCCTCATACGATGACCAGGAGCAGGAGAACACTGAGGACGAGATCCTCTTTGTGTACGATGACGTCCGACATGCACGCAGCGCATATCATTTGTCTTGCATATCATTTGTCTTCATCTCCGAACAGGAACAGTTCATCAATGGATGTCTCAAGGGCAGAGGCCACCTGCCAGGCAAGCCTGAGTGATGGATTGTATTTCCCCTTCTCGAGAAAGACAATCGTCTCACGCCGGACACCGACCGCTTCTGCGAGAGCTGCCTGTGTCATGCCCATACGCGCCCGAAACTCCTTCATGCGTGTCTGAATTTATACCACCCTCTGAGTGTCCGTCAGTAGACGTCCCCCTGCCGGTTGAAATACCACTGGAAGAAGAGGGCGGAGCCTATCATCAGAAACATCAGACCACCAAGGATGGTGGATGCCTGTACTTCAAGAACGCCAAGCATATCAAGCCAGTACAGGATCACCACGGCCATAAAGATGATATACCATGATAAAGCGGTCCCATAGGTACCGATCTTCTGTGAGCGTTCGTCAACAATCTTTTCTTCTTTATGGCGTGCAAGCCAGAGGCCGCCGCAGAGTATCATGACAAGCCCCCCGGATATGAGAGATCCCCCTTCAGCAGGGATGGCGCCGGTGAGCATACCAAGCGTACCTGTCACAACCATCACAACGCCGATCACTGCCATGACGAGGAAATACCGGCGGTCTGCTTTTATTTTCACCACTGTCAGAATAATCATCAGTATTCCGAGGACCACCAGAACAGTAAGGCCCATCGTGTCTGCCGTACCTCCGGAGATTAGCCAGGCTGCAACGGCAGCCACAATAAACAGGAGGCCAAATATAATGCCCCACCACATCTGTTTCATTGATTTCTTTTCCAGCATATGAGATATACCCCACACAATGTTACATTATTCTAACACAGTGTGTGTTATTTCTCACATATATCTATTTCCTGCATTTCGCTGTCGCGGGCATTTGGATAAGGAACAGATACTGACGATATCCTACCGGGAGAAGCGGAAAATCATCGCAATAAGGGCATAGATTACAGAAAAACAGGGATATAAATAATTTGAAGAAAGGTTATTTCAGGCCCGCCGCACGCATGCCAGCAAGCCGCACCACAGACTCCGGGATACCCTCATACCGCCTCCCGCCGGCGCATTCCCCCTCGGAGCCATCACAGGACCCGCACATCGAGCAGGACTTCGGTATATATATGGGGACGATCTCCTCAAAGGGGACACCGTTAAAGGACAACTGCAGGGGGCCATCCTCTTCTGCAATGGTGCAGGGAATACCCCTATTTGTGAGCTGTAGACAGATGTCATGGATAACATCCTGCAGCTGTCGTCCGGTATCGGAACAGAGAATCGCAGGCGGCATGGGCCCTTCCGGGCGCTGCCAGGTAATCCTGACACCTGCTGCTACACCAAAGATTTCGTCAACCCAGGCAAAGACAAGGTCACGGACATGTCGAAATCCCGCCATGATATCACCATCACTTCCAACGAACTCTGACGGATCGGGGAAGGGGTGGTCAATCACCCGGCGGGCAGGTGGCAGAACCGGGCAGGTGCCCGAGCAGTCACAGAGACGGGCAATCGTGTCGAACTGCCGGCCCATAAACGATGTAAGTGGTTTTGGTGAATGCCCCGTCATCACAATACCTGCCTCCTCCATCACCCGGATGGTGTATTCACTCATTGATGCAGAGGGATAGTTGCCTGCCGAAAATGCAGCATACCGCTCCCCGTAGCGGGTATTCATATATGCCTCCGCCATCTGTGACCTGCCTGCATTATGATTACAGACGAAAAGAATGTCCTGTTTCATGGCTGTGTCTCACATTATTTTGCATATACGGTATCCTTATCAGTATCCTTCTCTGCAGCCAGCGATATTGCACCGCCATAGTACGGGTCGATATGTACAATTACATCCACCACACCCCCCACTTCCCCTTTGAGACGGTCACGTACCCGGTTGCCGATGAGATGGCCCTCACGGACGGTAATATCCGGATCGACCACCACATGCAGATCGCAGAAAATCTCACCGGGTTTTCCCCGGCAGCGGAAATCATGGTAGCTGCGGACACCTTCCGTTGTCTCAATGATCCTCGTAATCATGTCATAATCAACCGGGGCTGATGCATCTGTGAGCACCTGCACCGCATTATAGAGGATCTCAGCCCCCATCTTTATGATAAGAACGGCAATCCCGAGTGCGATGATGGCATCTGCCACCGGATACCCCAGCCAGATGAAGACAAAACCGCCGAGTACAGAGAGCGATACAAAGATATCACTTGCCGTATGCTGCGAATCGGCCAGAAGAAAAGAACTGTTCTCTTCTTTACCGATTCGGCGCTCATAGAGGGAAATAGTGATATTCACACAGATGGTTACGAGCATCACTGCAACGGTGACCGGAGTTATTTCAGGAACAGTTCCGGAAAAGAACCGTCCAAAACCCTCGTATCCAACAACAAACCCGGTGATCAGAAGCAGGGAGCCGACCACCATCGTACCGATGGTCTCAAACTTCCCGTGCCCATACTGGTGCCGGAGATCCGGGGGAGTATCGGCGATCTGAATACTGATGAGTCCCACAATGTTTGATACCGAATCAAAGAGGGAGTGAAATGCATCGGCAACCATACTCACGGAGCCGGCAAGGGCTCCGACAATCCCCTTTGCAAGGGATACAAAGAGGTTCATGAAAAAGGTCAGTATGAGAGTATTACGTACACGCCGGTAATTCACAGATAATCAGAATGATTCTGAACCAGTATCCAATAAGGCTTTCTCAGTAATCCTGATCACCTCAGATTCAGATAAATCACCACCCAGACGCATGATCAGAAAACAACGCCTGCATCCGGGAAGCAATCCCCAATAGCATCCGCGAGCACCCGGCAGAGCTGACGGAGTCCGTCCAGCCCGTCCGCCCCTTTTGCACCGGGGACCGGAATATCCAGGGAGATGAGCCTGCCCGCAGGAGGGAGGGAATACGCATACTCCCGCACCGCTGGTGAAAGAACAATGATGGTGCCATAGGCAGATGATGAACAGTCACCGAGAGAACGCGGGCAATGGGACGACAGGTCAATTCCCCTCTCGCGCATCACAGACACCACCCCGGGATCCACCGGGGACGGGAAGAGACCGGCACTCTCTGCCACATATCTTTCCGATGCCACTGCATTCAGGATTGCCGCAGCCATCGGTGAACGGACTGAATTATACGTGCAGACAAAAAGGACGCGGTGCGGGTCAGGAGTCATTGCAGATACTAAAAAAGGTTATTTTTCCGGAAGAACAGCGATGCGGTGCATCGCCTCTTTCAGGCGGTCCAGAGATGCTGCGTAGGAGAGGCGAACCCATCCGGGGGTGCCGAAGGCCGTTCCCGGGGTGACTGCCACATGGGCGTCCGCGAGCCATCGTGCAGACACTGCCATATCATCTCCGCCAGTCTTTACGTAGGCGTAGAAGGCACCCTCTGCAGGCGCCGTCTCATAGCCCATCTCATGCAGGGCACCGGTAAGATACTGACGGCGGACGTCAAACTCACATCGCATCTCTTCGACACACTGCTGATCACCGGTCAGAGCCGCCACTGCGCCATGCATCGCAAAGGTGGCCGGGTGGCTAATCGTGTGCTGCTGGACCTTGATCATCTGTTTTGCCACCGGATCAGGGGCCGCTGCATACCCGATACGCCAGCCGGTCATTGCATATGCCTTGGAAAACCCATTTACCGTAATGGTACGGTCGGCCATGCCGTCAAACGAACCGATGGAGACATGGTCTTTTCCGTAGATGAGCTTCTCGTATATTTCATCCGAGAGTACATAGCAGTCATTGTCGGTTGCCGCATCGGCAATCAGCCGGAGGGAGGCATCGTTCATTACGGCACCCGACGGGTTGGACGGACTGTTACAGATGATCATCTTCGTATTCGGGGTGATTGCCTCAAGGAGGGAGTCGTCCACCTGAAAATCGCTCTCACGGACCCCGCAATGGACCGGCACCCCGCCCGACAGCTGCACGCAGGGTTCGTAACTGACCCACGAGGGGTCGATGATTATGACCTCGTCACCGGGGTTGAGGGTTGCCTCCATGGCTTCATAGATAGAGTCTTTTGCGCCGCAGGCAACGATGACCTGCCCCGGTGTACAGGGAATATCATTCTCCGTCTCCAGCTTCTGGGAAATCGCCTCACGGAGTGCCGGAATACCGGGGGAAGGGGCATAGTGAGTCTCTCCACGTTCCAAGGCATTGATGCATGCCCGGGTGATGTGAGCGGGGGTCGGGAAGTCCGGCTCCCCGATGGAGAGCCCGATGACATCGATGCCTGCCGCCCGCATCTGTGCTGCCCGGTCAGATATCTCTATCGTTGCAGACGGTGCGATGTCTGCCACTTTCCGGGAGAGTGCTTTCATGCTAACCGCTGGACGAGCTTGATTGCCGACTCAACAGCACGACGGGCGTAATCAATTCTCTGGTGTGCCTCAAGCCGGGTCATGCCGGGGCCGGAGATGCCAAGCGTGACCGGTTTGTTGTACTCCAGAGAGAGATCGATTATTTTCCGGGCTGCATGCTGGACGACGATCTCATCGTGCTGGGTGGCACCCTCAATAACACAACCAATGGTTACAACCGCATCGACATCGCCGTCTTCGAGCATCTTCTTGATGGCAAGCGGCATATCATAGGCACCGGGGACATAGAACTTCTCGGTGACTTCGGCACCGAGGAACTTTGCATGTTCTTCGCCTTCAATTTCCATCATATAGGTCAGGTCACGGTTGAATTCTGCGACAACAAATCCGAGTTTAACAGCCATATTCTCTTCAGCTCCTATCGTACGTTTCAGATAATTACAGATTGGCACTCATCCCATAAAAGTGATGCTTCCCGAAAGTGGGCGCGACAATGGGAAAACGGGAACCGAAACGAATCCCCGATAAACACCATATCCAAAAGGCGCGTGGTGCTGCCACGGGGAGACTGAAAACAAGAGAAACCTGAGAAAAACGAACATTCCGTGAAAAATATTAGTGGCGGGCGGGACCTGCATCCTCAAATCCCTGGCGCTGACCGGTGCCCGCCTCTTTTATGAGCGCATCGGGGCGGAGAATCAGCTTCACTGTATTCTCTGCATGTTCACGAGCCCGTTGTTCGGCAAGCCATGCAAGCTCCTTGTCGTCTTTTGCCTCGTCCTCGTGGACAAATACCTCAATGATGTGATGGTTGGTCATCAGCTGACACTGGATCAGACCCTGTGATGCCTCGTGGGCACAAAGGCGGTCCTTCTCCTTGCCGCCGGGCATACCGAGAGCCATCACAATGTCACAACCCCGCTCCTCGATAAGGATCTTTGCAGCAACGGGGAGGTCTTTTACCCCAGGTACCGTGTAGCGTTCGATTGCAACAGACGCGTGGCGCCTGAGCTCGTCCACCGCGGCAGCGCCCATGTTGACACGGGCGAAGGTGGTGTCACAGACCCCGACTTTCATGCAAGAAGCACCTCGCAGGCGGCAGAGACTCCGTCGCCCTTGAGGGAGTATCCTGCCGCGTTGAATGCGCCCTGCACCATTGCAAGGACGGCAAGAAGTTCAGGTGCACCAGTGGCGCCCATGGTTCCGATGCGGAATATCTTCCCTTTAATGTGGTCCTGCCCTCCGGAAACTTCAATGCCAAGGTCTTTGACTTTTCCGCGGATGGCTGCATCGGTGATACCTTCAGGATAGCAGATCGCGGTTGCGGTGTTGGAATAGGAGTGCAGAGCATCAGGCTGTGCAAAGAGAGAGAGGCCCCAGACATCCACCGCTGTCCGGACGGCATCCGCCATCTTCCGGTGGCGTGCAATCCGGGCTTCCATACCCTCCTCAAGTGCGATGGCACACGCTTCACGCAGGGCGAGATAGAGCGGCACGGCAGGGGTGAACGGGGTCTGGTTCTTGTCAGCGCTCTTTTTGTATGCCGGAAGGTCAAGGTAGAATGGCGGGTTCTCACACTGTGCATCCCATGCTTTCTGCGAGACCGAGACGGCCGCAAGTCCTGCCGGTGCGGCAAGACACTTTTGTGACCCGGTGATTGCTACATCCACACCCCATTTGTCCGGATATACCTCATCCGCACCGATGGAGGTGATACCGTCCATAATGAAGAGTGCCCCGTGCTTCTGTGCAAGGCGCCCGACTTCCTCTGCCGGATTCAGGATGGCAGCAGAGGTCTCATTGTGCACGAGGGTGACTGCCTCCGCACCTTCTTCAAGCGCATTCTCCAGCGCTTCAAGCGGTAGAGGAGTGCCCCAATCAGATGTTAATGCGACCGGGTCACCATAGCGCTGGCTCACCTTGTAGAGGCGGTCACCAAACTTTCCGTTGACAAGGCATGCAATCTTTTTGCCCTGACAGAAGTTGGAGATCGCAGCCTCCATACCGGCCGTTCCGGAGCCGCTTATCGTTAAAAGATCGTTTTTGGTACAGAAGATCTCTTTGAGCATCGTGGTTGTCTCTTCAACGACCTGGCCAAACTCCGCGCCGCGGTGGTTCATTGCCTGTCGTGCCATCGCAAACCGTACACGTTCCGGCATGGGGACCGGGCCTGGCATTAAAAGAAGTGATTCATTTTGCATATTGATCAGTGCGATAAATCTTAGCGGTAATGCCATATGGAAGTTATGCAAAATAACTGCTGAGAAGATGGGTAAGTAGTCCAGGTGAGGAGGAGAATATGAAGGTAGCAAGGGAATACCTGAAACGGAAATTTACCTCACTCACCAATAACAGGGCGCACCCCATGGAGGGAGCTATCGGGGGATAAAAACCCCATGAATGGTGAGATATTTTTTTAAGTACTATTGAAATATCTCAGAAATTTACCCTCACCCGCTCCCGACATGCTGAGGGTCAACCTCTTTATGGAGATACTTCGATACATTCCCTGCAATGGTAGACGTGGCAGTGATCGCCGGTTCGGCATCAGATGGAGAAATTGTAAGCAAAGCAACAATTGTACTTGATGAAGAGAGTATCACCTATGACTTTCAGGTTCTCTCAGCCCACCGGGACCCGGAGGAACTGGCTACATATGTAAAGAATTCTGAGGCAAAGGTGTTTATTACCATTGCAGGACTCTCCGCGGCACTTCCGGGGGTCGTTGCATCCCTGACGGAAAAACCGGTCATAGGCGTTCCCGTTGCAGCAGGCACCCTCGGCGGCTTGGACGCACTCCTCGCAATCGCCCAGATGCCCCGAGGTGTTCCGGTGGCCTGTGTCGGCATTGGGAACGGTGCCAACGCCGCCCACCTTGCGGTGCGCATTCTAAAGATGTAATCACCTGAGTTCCCTGTCCGGACAATGCCCCTGCATAAATGGAACATAACATTCCTTTATCCGTGTTAAATATCTTATGCATCTGTAGATGCGAACAGAACCATGGATCCCTACACTGGTGGGAATCCTCCTTATTCTCTTCCTGATACTGCCTGTCACCGCAGTGGATACCGGTGGGCATGACCAGATCATCTACATCAGTTCCTACGGGCCGGGATACATATGGAATCAGGAGATTGAAGCAGGAATAGTGGCGGCAATCGCGGATTCAGAACACACGCACGTCCAGTTATCCATCGAATATCTTGATGCAAAAGTCATCAGCGACACAGAGCATTTTGAAAACCTGTACCAGACTTTTGCTCATAAATATGAAAGTACAAATCCCGACGCTATCATCATCTCTGACGACCCCGCCCTCTTTTTCATGGACACATACGGCAACCGGCTCTTCCCCGGTGTTCCGGTCGTCTTCACCGGGGTGAATAATGCATCGAACCTTGTACAGGCAGGAGAGAAAACCGCATTGTATATTGGCACCGTTGAAATCATGCCGATACGGGATACAGTGGACGTGATCCGGGCGATCAACCCGGATACAGACACCATCTATGTCATTCTGGACAATACCTACACCGGCCGTTCCATCCGCACACAGGTAGAAGAGCAGACCACAGCCTACACTGACACCATCTCCTTCCTCTACCCCAAACCCGGTGATGGCATCAGTGAAATCAAAGCAGACCTGGCAGAACTGCCAGAGACCGCAGCCGTTCTGATCATCACGTACTATCTGGCCGATCAGGATATCACCCCCTATCATATTGATGAAATCTCTACTGAAATCTCTGCTGTAAGCCCCGTTCCCCTCTATTCTGTCGCAAGTATTTACAACAACAAAGGAATCGTCGGAGGCGTGCAGATCTCCCCTTATGACTTGGGATACAATGCAGCTAACCATGCCCTGTGGGTGTTGGAAGAAAATCCGCCCCAGGGCACCGACCCTGTGACCTATACACCGGAAACCACACCCATCTTCGATTATGACGAGATGCAGCGCTTTGGCATCGCACAATCAGCCCTGCCAGAGGGGACAAACATCATCAACCAACCGCCTGATTTTATTACCGTTGGCCGGGAAGTCGCAATAGGTGTCGCAGCTGTTGCATTCATCCTTGCAATCCTTGTTGTGATTCTTATCTTTCAGAATATAGCACTCACAAACACACGGGCACTCCTGACAAAAAGCGAGCACCTCTATCGCTCAGTGGTAGACGGCCAGACGGAGATGATCACCCGGTTCCGGGCCGACGGCACCATCATCTTCATCAACTCCGCCTATGCCAGGTACTTTAAAATCAACCCGGAGAATGCCACGGGAACAAAATTTCGTGCCAATGTCCACGATGATGACCGGGCCCGGGTTGCCGCCCATTTTGCCGCCCTTCATGCTGGCACTACCAACCAGATGATCGAACAACGGGTCATACTGGATGACGGCAGTATCCGCTGGCACCGCTGGGATGACCACATGATCTTTGATGAGGACGGCAGGGCTGTCGAGTATCAGTCGGTGGGTATGGATATCACCGAACAAAAAGAGGCCGAACAAAAAATTCGGGATTCACTGCAGGAGAAGACGGTCCTCCTGCAGGAGGTGCACCACCGGGTAAAAAACAATCTCGCAATAATCTCCTCCATGCTGGAGATGCAGGCGGTGAAAGAGGAAGAGGCCAACCCCGATGTGGCAACCCAGATCCGGGAGGCAGAAAGACGCATATCCTCAATGGCTACAGTCCACGAAGAACTCTACCGGTCAGAATCATTTGGATCAATTACCGTCCAGCCCCACTTTGAACGTCTGACATATGAGATCATCAGCTCCTTCCCCAATGCAGCAGCAGTCAGTACCGTGGTAGATGCAAAGGGATGTACCCTTACTCTCGAAAAAGCGATTCCCGTAAGTCTCATCATCAATGAACTCCTCACGAACGCGATGAAGTATGCCTTCATAGCATCAACAGAAGGTATAATCACCATACGGATGAAATGTAGCAAGGCAGGAGTTGTTCTTACCTTCAGTGATTCCGGAGTCGGCTTTCCGGATGGATTTGAACCGGAAAAGGCGACATCCTTGGGGATGCGGATGGTAAAAACTTTTGTGAATTACCAACTGGACGGTTGTTACCGTATTTCAACAGGTTCCGGCGGAACCACATGGATAATACAATTCCCCTATGATGATATCAACTAATTGCAAAAATGAGGAGAGAACAAATACAGCATGGAAAAGAAAGAAAAACGCTCCGTCGGAATTGTTGAAGATGAAGGAATGATAGCGATGCTTCTGCGGGAACTGCTGACACGCGAGGGATTTGACGTGGTCTGCACGGTAAAAACCGGTAAAGAGGCAGTGGACTGCGTCCGCGAGAATACACCAGAGGTCATGCTGATGGACATCAACCTCAAAGGCGACATAGACGGTATTGAGGCAGCAAACCAGATAAGGGAATTCTCCAACATCCCTATCATCTTCCTCTCTGCGTACACTGATACTCAGACAAAGGGTCGTGCAGAGGGGGTAAAACCATATGCATTCCTCCCGAAACCAATCAACAAACAACTTCTTCTCTCCACCATTACAAGCGGTATTACCGGGTAAACCGGCAAAATACTCCTGCAATATTTTTTTTACAACACAGCACGTGCATGCAGTCAATGGCTGGATATGGCCACAAACATTCTCCCGATGGTAATGTCATCGCACACCGTCACCCTCCCGCTTGTATGACCGGTACGTTACCGGATGTACGGGAACAGGAAAAGGGAAACAGATGATTTTCTAAAAAAGGATCCAGAGTCCCTGTCAGACAGGGAGACATTAATCGTTCGTGCCTTTCGGGACAAAGAACAAAAACTCCTATTTATTGCTTTTATAAACATTCAGGCCAATCCTGACATCTTCTGCCTCAGGGAGAGAAATGTTTCCCTCGGTTGATGCAATCGTGATGGACTTTCCTGATTTAGAGGGGCCAAAATCTTTGGAGATATCAATTTTCATCGTAAGAATCGTGCCTTCAAGCGTCATTTCAACATTTTTCATGCAATGTGATTTGACTTTCCGGATTATGACCGTTACTGTCGGGGGAGCAAACAGAAATGAGAACGTCACCGGGGCAGTTGCAACATCCGGTTAATGCTGCATTCCGATATACCCGGACAAAACAGGCAGACCGTGCCCAATCCCAAAGACACAACGATTCGGGAGACAGTATGAACATGATATACACCCCATGCCACGGCGAAAATGAGGGGGAATTACCACACCGTCTTTAGCCCGGTGCCAGTCTCTTTGAGGGGCAGTGTACGGGAGAAGGTATGCAGGGCCGTAAACCCGGTGCAGTGGCAGGCATGCAGGGAGGTGAGGTTCATTGCCTCCAGTGCACGGGCCGTTTTGTCTATTCGCTCCTGATCAGCGTACATTAGGTGCAGGCCGCCGATGACTGACCGGATGCGGGCCTCGCCACAGACTGTCCGGGCATGATCTATGATATTAACAATGCCGGAGTGCGAACAACCGCTGATGATCACCAGTCCTTCGTCACTGTTGTAGGCAAGCGCAGTGTCATCGGTGAGATGGTCAGGTGCGGTGGTGCCGTCCGGGAGCGTCACATCTGCATTCGGTGCGAATGCCTCCCAGTCATGCACTCTGGGGACTTCACCAAGGAAGACCAGCCTGTCGGTGATCCATACCGGCTCCTTCGAGAGCTGCACCGTACCGAAACGGGCCAGAATCTCTGCTGAGTAGAGCGTACCGATCTCTGAATTACCTGGCCGTCTGCGGGGGAGGTAAACATCCGGATGGGAAAGGAAAACCGGACGGCCGTGGCCCTCGTCCTCGGTTGTTTCATTCCCCAGTTCCGGCAGCAGTGACTGCAGCCCCCAGGTATGGTCAAGGTGCCCATGTGAGAAGACAACATGGGTGGTATCCGCCGGTTCAATGCCCATCCGCCGTGCATTGTCCATAAACACACCGGAAAATCCGGTATCAAAGAGCACCCGCACATCCCCGTCCCGGATATATGCGGAAAATCCGGATTCCGATAGAAGGTACCGATCGGTAAGAGCGGTATTGTCAGCCAGTATTGTGCATTCCATCGCCATTGCCGTGAGATTTGCCGTCTGCAACCATAAAAGGAAGGTTTGTTTCAAACAGGTGTCGGATACCGGTTTTGTGGACTTCGTACCGGTCCCTCATTTGAGATTGCGAAGAAGAGGGAATCGGGAAGATGGACGGTCTGTAAGGAGCAGGTTATGTGATATCTTTCACCAAAATTACCCTCATGTACCTGTACAGGATGCATTCCCCTGGGAGATGAAATCCCCCTCACTGTTGGGACTGAAATATGGGGGAGTATATCAGAACCCCTCTCCGGAAGCAGCAGTCATGAGCCGCTCACTGTCACGGCATCATAAAAACAGACGAGACAGACATCGCTGCAAACCAGACGATGATGAATAACGCCGCATATAACACAACATGGTATACGTGCATATCACAATACGGAAGAATACCGGCGTTCTGCCGCTGAGCTGTCCGGTAGGCATCATACACCCCTGCGACAAGAATGACAATCCCCGGAACCAGAAAGAAATAGAGCCCGAATATTGTTGCCACCAGCACAAGGATGCCTTTTTTATACTGCCCGTTATAGACCTGCCCAAAACCGGGGAAGAAGAAGGACAGCACCACCGCCGCATGCACATTCTTCTGAGGGGGGGGAAGGGCCGACTCTTTCCAGGTACTGCAGGCAGGACAAAGCCCGGTCATCCCTTCGGGAAGCGGATTTCCACATTCCGGGCATATTGGCCCCTTCTCTGACATTGTTCTCTCTCCTCCGTCTGATACCCCCATATGATCCTCACAAAAGGTATATCTTTCTCACATCACATTCCCTGCATTCAGACGAAGCGGTACCCGCAGTGGGGAATAAACATCTCAAAACGGGCACCCCTGCCAAATTCTCCACATTCACGGATTGAAATGCCTGTGATATCCAGGATCTCCCGGGAAAGGAACAGACCCAGTCCGGTGTTATGTCCATACCCTCGGGCAAATATCTGTTCCTTGATATCGTCCCGAACTCCCCTGCCATCATCTTCAATGATAAGTCTCCCTCCGTCTCTTGTATCTGAAAACCCGATGGTAATATGGGATGTGTCAACTCCGTGGCGAATCGCATTGTCAATGAGATTGAAGAGAACATGCCCAAACATTGGATCTGCATATATCTCCAGCCCCTCACATGCACACGACATAGTCACAGAGAGGAGATTCGGTCCAAATTCATCTGCTGCTTTCTCTACAAGAAGACATACATTCTGCCACTCAGGATCGGCCTCCCCGAGTCCCCGGTACTCTTTGGTAAAGAGGATCTGGCGTTCGATGGTACCCGCGGAAGAGAGAATTCGCCCGATATTCTCTGCCAGCTCACTGCCCCCATCCAGATAGCCATCCATTTCCAGCAGTTCACCGGCAAGCATGATGGCACTCACCTGGTTGAGGACATCATGGCGGGTGACTGACGCGAGGAGATTGAGCTTTTTATTTACCCGTTGAATGGCCGCACGGTAGTTGGTAAGATCAGTGATATCAATATTGGCACCGGCAATGGTAACCGCCGTTCCATCCTGTGCTGTCTCAATGACCCGTCCAACCGTCCGTATCCATCGCCATCCCCCCCCCGGAACAAGCATACGCAACCTGACTTCAGCTGAATGCTTCCTCCCTTTAATGAAACCATCCACCATCGCACGCAGGAGCCGCATATCATCCGGGTGCAGCCGGGGCTGCAGATACCCATACAGTTCTCCGATGCCGGAAAACCGACACTCCGGTGCAAATACCACCCCTCCTTCGGATCCGAACACCATTCCTTTCCCGTCAGCACGGCAGTACCAGGTCTCGACATCCGCACTTTCAGCTGCGATATGAAGCTGATTTTGGTGATCGCGAAGGGTCTGTTCCAGTTCCCGTTCATTGGTGACCTCAATTGCGGACTCAATTACCCCGATAACCGCCCCGCCCCTCCAGCTGACCGGGTGGCACTGCACCTGCCAGATACGGTGGTCACGGTCGATTATCTCAGATGTCCGTACCTTCTCACCGGAAGTATCGCAGGAGAGAAACAGAGGACACCCAGGGCAGGGCCGGAGGCTGCCATGCAGGAGTTCATAGCAGTGCACCGCTCCCTCACCGTCGGTACCACCTCCTTCATGCTGTTTGTTCACCCACAAAACCTCCATATCATGGTCCAGAAACATCAGGGTCCCGTACATCCCTGAGATTTCCTGCAAAATGGTGTTCATCCTGCTTGCAAAGCCAAGCACATCACGTGCGGTCACAATACCTATCGGGAGGCCATCATCTTCAACCACAGTGCGTCGTATCTGGTGGGTGACCATCAGGTCGGCAGCATCCCCGACAGTATTCTCTGCTCCAATGGTAATAACCGGCGATGACATGATACGGGAGACCGGCGTTTCCCCGGCACTGAGCATACCTGCCACAACCTTCCGGGCCAGATCCTGTTCAGTAATGATTCCCCGAAGCATTCCCTCATCCATGACCAGACAACTCCCGGTTCCCTCTTCTGCCATGCGGGCCGCCGCCACGGATATGGATACATCTGGTGAGACAAATACCAGATCTTTCGTCATGACCGTTGTGATTAGCACCTGTGCGGCTATGGTGACCGGGGGAGAATGATCTTCAGGTATCATAGAGAATTCACTCGTTATGTTCAGTTATATAGATATCAATCTCATTTATATCGTATTATCACGGTAAAAGCAGAAAATGGATTTGAATGAATAAATGAATGAATTATTTCACTGCTACACATGCCGAATACGGGTATAATCCGAGATCTCCGTATTGGTGGTACAGAGGTCACTTACCGACAGATCATGCACATCGTGATAGCCACAGAGACGGGCAAAGTCCTCCAGTTCTGTGCGGGTGACAGAAAAGAACCGGGCAACACCGTCTGCAGCACGCTCGACATCCACCCTTGCACGCAGGTCGGGATCCTGCGTTGTCACCCCGGTGGGACAGTCCCCGGTGTGGCAGATGCGATACTGGTCACACCCGGCAGCGATCATCGAGGCCGTACCCAGCGCTACGGCATCAGCACCGAGCGCAAGGCCCTTTGCAATATCTGCAGAAATACGGAATCCTCCGGTCATCACAAGAGAGATACCTTCCACTCCATGTTCATCCAGATACCGCCGGGCACGGTCAAGGGCATAGATTGTCGGGACTGAAGTGGCGTCCTTAATTGCCTTCGGTGCGGCCGCTGTCCCACCGGGCCTCCCGTCAATCGTGATGAAATCCGGCTCTGCAGCAATGGCAACTTCAAGGTCTCCTTCAACATCACCTGCTGCAAACTTGATACCGATAGGTCTACCGCCGGAGACATCCCTCAGATAATCCACCTTGACCTTCAGATCTTCCGGAGAGCGAATGTCATCAAACCGGGCCGGACTCAGGATGTCATGCCCCTGCGGAAAACCACGGATGGTTGCAATCTCTTCTGTTACCTTTGCACCGGGGAGAAAACCCCCCATTCCCGGTTTTGCTGACTGGCTAATCTTGATCTCTATGGCATCTGATGTCTGCATGTAGTCCGGAGTAGCGCTGTAGCGGTTCGGCACATACTCATAGATATAGCGGTGGGCATGCTCAAACTCGGCGGGAAGAATACCCCCCTCACCGGAACCGCATGCCGTCCCCACACGGGCACTTCCCTTTGCAAGAGCAATTTTTATTTCCCGCGATAGGGCCCCGAATGACATATGAGTCACATAAAAGGGAACCGAGAGGAACATCGGCTGCTTCGCATCAGGACCTATAACAGTCTCCATATTAACCGGTTCCTCCTGATTGAGGGCCATTCGGCGCAGTGCTGCTGCGATGATGAGGACCTCATCCCATGAGACCATCAGCCGGGATGTCCGCATCGGTTCGATGACCGATTCTCCGGTCAGAGCCGAGGTCTTGATCTGGACAAAGTGCGGTTCGATATAGTCCGGTGACCGGCAGATATGAGCCGCCGGGTCCACCTCCACAGGCGGTGTCCGTTCCTCCCTTGTTGCAGCACCGGGTTTCTTTTTCAGGTGCGTCCTGTCAGACATGCAGACAGGACATGCCCACTCATCCGGCAGATCGTCAGGAGTCATACCAGCAGGAATGCCCCCCTCAGCTGATCCAACTTCATCATCATACGAAAACGAATGACAGACATCACACATATACCACGACATATCCTCTCTCCTCTGCCGCACCGCGGGTTTTGGATCATCTGCGTTTTGCCATATTAGCCTTGCGCCTATCACGGGTGGGTCCCGGAACACCGCCCCGGCGGCCTCCGGCAGAGGACAAAATACCGTACCATCACATACGACAACGTGACAGAGGTGGAAGAGAAAGAGAACAAAATATCACCCGAAACAAGAGGACGAACGCGCAAAAAACAGAGAACCTGAATATATTCAGATTGAAGGTTCGTCTTTCTTCTCGTTCAGGATATCACGGACCAGTTTTACCGCGCAGAGATCCCCGCACATGGAGCAGGTATCAATCTCCCCGTCCCGTTCATGAATCCGTTTCGCATGCTCAGGGAACATTGCAAGAGAGAACTGCCGGTCCCAGTCGAGGGCATGACGGGCATCGGCCATCTGCCGCTCCCCTTCCGTGTACCATTTATCGGGCCTCCGTGTGGTATCGCCAATGTGTGCGGCAACTTTTGCCACCCGTGTACCCTCCTCGATGTCTGCCAGATCCGGCAGGGCAAGATGTTCTGCCGGAGAAACCATGCAGAGGAAGTCCGCACCGGCCATCGCCGCAATTGAACCGCCAACAGCAGCAGAGACATGGTCATATCCGGGAACAATGTCTGTCACTAGCGGCCCTAATAGGTAGAGCGGAGCCTGATCGGTGAGTTCCTTGATCATCTTCACATTGTACGTGATCTGATCTATCGGCATATGTCCCGGCCCCTCAATCATCCGCTGGACACCCAATTCCTGCGCCCGTGCGGCAAGGGTACCAAGGGTGAGATACTCAACGCTCTTTGCCTGCCGTCCTGCATCAACGACAGCCCCAGGGCGCATGCCGTCCCCAAGCGAGATACAAACGTCTTCTTCTTTGAGAATCTCCATCAGATAGTCATACTCCGCATACAGGGGGTTCTCCTCACCGGTGGCATCCATCATTGTCACATGGAATGCACCTCCCCGGGAGACTACACCCATTACCCGTGGGTCGCGCCGCAGGGAGGCGAGCGCCTCACGGTTGACCCCACAGTGCAAAGTGAGAAAGTCAACCCCGTCACGGCAGTGGTCACGGATGGTATTGAAGAGTATGTCTGCGGTGATATCGGGGGCGCTGCCCGCACGACGGACTGCATCGTAGATGGGTACAGTGCCGACTGTTGTATCCAGCGCCAGAATACTCTTTCGTATTGCGGCGAGATCTCCGCCGGTGGAGAGGTCCATAAGGGCATCTGCGCCGTTTGCAAGCGCTGCCTCTCCCTTTTTCAGTTCAAGATCCGGGTCGCACCGGGCACCCGAGGTCCCGATGTTCACATTTACTTTCACCCGGCATCCGGACCCGATGGCACAGAGACGGTGTTCACGTCGTGGGTTTGCCGGAACGACGATACGTCCCCGCACGACATCACGTGCCATCTTTCGCCCATCAAGCCCTTCTCTACGGGCCAGTGCCTCGATCTCATCCGGCACACCGGAGAGGCACTCCCTGATAAGGGTCTGCATAACAGACATTTGGTGGTAAAACCTTATTATCATGCATGCAGGTGAGATGGATTCCGGGAGAAGGATACTGGGCAAACTCCTATCTCTGCGGAGACGTGCTGGTAGACGCGGGTGTTACCCCGATGCAGGTGGAGGCTTTTGCCTCGCAGATAACAACGATTGTACTGACTCATTGCCATTATGACCATATCGCCCATGCCCATCACATTGCGTATATGTGCGAAGCAGAGGTATTCATACACGAGGCGGACGAACCGGCACTATCACAGGGGCGAACAGAGGTAACCCTCTCAGCACTCTTTGGGGAACGCACACCCGCCGTGCCCCTTACCGGAACACTGGAGGACGGAGACACCATCGGCGGTCTGAAGGTGATACACACACCCGGACATACACCGGGGTCAATATGTCTCTGGGATTCAGAAGATGAGAACCTCATATCCGGTGACACCGTCTTTGCAGACGGCGGGGCGGGCCGCACCGACTTTCCCGGCGGATCCCAGGAGGCGTTGGTGCAGTCGCTTGAGCGGCTGGCAGGGTATGATGTGCAGAAACTCTGGCCAGGTCACGGAATGCCAGTCACCGAGAAAGGATTCCGGCATATCGAGGCTGCACGCCGGATGATCGGATATTACTGAGAAGGACTGAACAGTACTAAGGAGTGGAAATGGGGAGACTCATATGGTAGAGAAAGGCATCTACTGCCTCATCCTGTACACAGAAGGGGCGATCGCTTCGGTGGGTGCACTGGGTGAAGTGGTGTTTCCCGCCGGATGGTACATCTATGTCGGTTCGGCCCTCGGCCCGGGGGGACTCGCACGGGTTGCCCGCCACATCCGTCTCTTTCACGGAGATAGCACTTCCCCACCACGGTGGCATATTGACTATCTCCTCACGGACAACCAATTCGTGCTTGAACGTGTGATCTCTGCAGAGACGACAGAGCGGCTGGAATGCACCCTCGCCCAGCGTCTCGGATATGACGGTGTAAAAGGGTTCGGGTGCAGTGACTGCCGGTGCACCACTCATCTCCTGTACCGCAAAGAGAATCCGCAGGGTGAGTGCCGCCGTGCTCTCACGGACTGCGGGTGCATTCCGGTGGAAATTCATGTCCCCCACGGACGGACAGGAGTTTAGTACAGCCATAACGCTCAAATAGGTTGCATTCGACTTTCCACTATGAATGTCCTGGGAATCTCAGGGAGCATGCAGGCGAACGGAAATACCGCCTATCTCATTAAGATGATCCTTGAAGCAGTAACAGAAGCGAACGCAGAGGCAACCTGCGAGTTTGTCTCACTTGGAGGCCACCACATCTATCCGTGCACCGGGTGTCTCCAGTGCCGGGAGAAGAAGGAATGTACGATCACCAACGACGACTGGGGACAGATTGCCGCAAAGATGCAGGAATGTGACGTCCTTGTTATCGGAACACCTGTCTATTACTATGACGTTTGCGGACAGATTAAGAACTTCATCGACCGGACCTACTCACTCTGGCACGACCGGAAACTCTCCGGCAAATATGTAGTCACCGTCGCGGTGAACGGGGACTGCGGTGCAGACCGTGCCCTTGAGACACTCGAAGGGTTTGCCAATGCCCACGAGTTTATTTATGCAGGTTCAGTGACCGGAAAGGCATTCCTGCCGGGCGAGATCAAAGACGATGCAGCAGCGCTTGAGGATGCAGCCGCTATCGGAAAGAAGATCGCAAACCTCGGGTGACAGCTGCAGGCAGCCTCTTCCCCTTCTTTTTTCGGCAGCGCATATCGCGAGAGGTAAGGCAACGGAACACAATATATTAGCCATGTACTACCGGGGGGTCTCCCAACATGACCGCTGAAAGAGAGAACGACATCCCGATTCTGCCGGGTGACCTGCAGGAAGAATGCCTCCGGTTCTTTGCAACATGTGCAGCAGAAGACCCATTTACCGCCGCCTTCTGCCTGCCGACCATACGCCTTGCATCCACCCTGCGCACACGGATGATCCGGGAGGAGATACCCCATACCCAAACCCTTGTGGGGACAGCGGCAGACCTCGCAAAAGAGATCCTCGTCCGGATGGCACCGGACCTGCGTATCATCCCTGCCGAAGAGGCCAGAGTTCTGATGCACCAGGCCATCCGGGCCCACCCGGGGCGGGGCATCCTCACCCCCGGCGGGAAGGAGGGGGGGCAGCGCCTCGTACAGGACCTCTCCCGCCTCTTCCGCGTGATCGCCGAACGGGGCATCGACTACCCCTCCTGCCTCGGTGCTGCCGGAGGAGAGAAGAGCCGGGTCATAGGGGAGATCTTTGCAGACTACCGGGCACGTATGGCAGCAGAGGGGGCAGTGGACAGCCCATCGATTTGCAGCGTCGCTGCAGATGCGCTTGCCCGCTCACCGATCACGTACTCCGGCTGTATCTACGGCATCCATGCACCCCTGCCTGAGGCAAAACGGTTCCTGTCAGCGCTCAGTGGGAGCGGCGGACGCTGGATGGTCTGCCGGCCAGCCGGGGCAAACCCGGCAATCTTCGGGCCGGAGGCGCTCCCGTCCCCGGAGACCGGCAACGGCCCGGAATGGCTCTTCTCGGATACCGGCCGGCTCACCCCGCCGGCATCACTTTCCTGCGGCACGTTTCCGGACCGCAGGACAGAGTTCCGGGCCGTCGCGCAGCAGATCTCTGACCTCATCCATACCGGCACTCCGCCGGAAGCGATCGCAGTCGCCCTGCCGGACCTCCGCGCAGAAGAGAGACGGCTTACAGCCATATTTGAAGACTTCAGTATCCCCGCCGCCTCATCCACCACCCTGCCCTTAGCACAAGAACCGCTGGTTCAGGCGCTTCTTCTGCCGCTCCGGGTGGTGGCAGACGGATATGAACGACAGACGGTGGTGCAGCTCTTCTCCCAGCCGTTCTTCCGGTTCAGTGACGCTGACGGACGGCCGGTCTCCGGGAGTGAGGTGAACCATCGGGCCTGTGAGGCTGGCATCCGGGGAGGCATAGCAGCATGGGAAGACGGATTTGCCCGTCTGAAAGGGCGCCTGAAAGAGACCGCAGAAAATTCCGCAGAACCGCCCTACCGACAGGAAGGCGCCGCACGCGACTTTGCTGCGACCGAACGGGTCGAAAGGGTGGTTGCTCAACTTATCCGGGACCTGCAGCCGCTTACGACACCAAAACCAATGGGAGCCCATATCCAATCACTCCGGGACCTCTATACCCGGTGGGATGCACCCCACATCCCGCCGGCACCGGATGCAATGGTCGAAGAACGTGAAAAGACCGCCCTGCGTGAGTTCCATCAACTGCTGGACAGGATGGCTGGTACCCCGGGAGAAGAAGGGCCGGTAGTGAGCGTACGCGAGGCGGCGGCGGTCCTCACAGCCGCAGCGGCAGAGGCACGACCCGAGCATGAACCAGATACAGAGGCCGTCCAGATCTGCGGTATCCGTGAACTTCAGGGGCTGCACCTGCCGGTGGTCTTCATCGCGGACCTGACCGACGGACGGTTCCCGGACATTCCGCCCCTCCTCCCCTATACCACCGAACAGGAGGAACGGGCGATGGGCACGATGCGAAGGCGTGAGAAGCTCAGGGAAGAACGCTACTACTTCCTCGCAGCCCTCCTCTCTGCCGGGAATAAACTGTATCTCAGCCACGCGGAAAGTGACGGCGGGGTGCTCATCCCCTCCCCCTTCTATGCCGCCGCAGAGGATGCCTTCCCACACGACGAATGGCAGTGTAGGGTCATGCCCGCCTCGAAAGAGAGCCGGATGGAACAGGCCGGCCATGCCATCAGGGACGGATTTCTGCCACCGGCACTCTGGCTGCCGGAAGGCTGCTCCGCCGAATCGGTGGCCGCCCGCATCACCGCAGAGGAGTATCACCGCGAGGGGGCGTGTGACTCACCTTTTGACGGCATGCTTGACACCGACCCGGAGATCCCCCCGATGCTTGCCGCACGCTACCCGGAGGACACCGTCTGGTCGGCAACCACGCTGGAGGACTATGTCACCTGCCCCTTCCGGTTTTACCTGCGGCATGTTCTGGGCGCCGAACCCCTGCCCGAAGAGGACCGTGACCTCTCCGCCACCGCACACGGGACCATCGTCCATGAGGTCTGCCAGATCTTCTACACGGGCTGGATGGCCAGCCATGACACCGGGCCGGGACCGGGTGAAAAAGAGGAGGCAACCGCACGTATCCTTGCACAGGCAGAGACCGTGCTTGCCCGACATACCCGTTCCGGCGCTGCATGGGAAGCAGGCATGGAGGCCTTTCTCGGGACAGACGGGGCGGGTCCTGGGCTTTTTGAGGAGTTTATTCTGCAGGAGACCGGGACACGGGCTGCTCAGTTTGTGCCGTCCCTCTTTGAGGTGGATTTCGGCACTCCGGACCGCCCCGGCAGCATTCATGATGCACCGGTCGCCCTGCCTGTGCCGGGAGAGGAGCGAACCCTCCTTCTGCGGGGCGTTATCGACCGGGTGGACCGGATGGCAGACGGAGCGTTTCTGGTGACAGACTACAAGACCGGTTCCCACCCGAACCAATCGGCGATCATCGCAGGGGAGGCCCTCCAGCTGGCCCTCTATGTCCGGGCCCTTGAGGTGGCGAGCGGCGCTGCCGGTGCGGGTGCATCATACTATGAGATGAAACGCCGGGGTGTGGTGAACAGTGTGGTGGTGCATGATACCCGCTATGCAGACGTCCTTGCCCCCTACCCGGTGAAGAAAATGAAAAAAGACGCACCACCCTTCCGGGAGATCATCGACACGGCTGTTTTGGCCGCCGCCCGTGCTGCAGCAGGCATCCGGGCAGGCCGCTTCCCACTGGCAGCAGATGCAGGCAATTGTCCCGGATACTGTGAATATTCCCACATATGCCGGAACAGTATCCTCCGGACACTTGCGACACACCGCACAGAGGAGGGGGCATAGATGCCACCACAGCGAACACCGGTTCAGGAGATTGCCATCACCTCGCCGGGCAGCCTCTGTGTGACGGCTGGTGCCGGGACGGGGAAGACCTATGTACTTGTCAGCCGTTACCTCGACCTCCTCGAACGGGAAGGTGACGAACAGGCAGGCGTGCAGGAGATCCTTGCTCTTACCTTCACCGAGAAGGCAGCAGCAGAGATGAAGGACCGTGTCCGTCAGGCCCTTGCGTCAGCAGAGGGGGAGGATGCCGCCCGGTTCCGTGACGACCTGATGTGGGCCGGCATCTCCACGATCCATTCTTTCTGTACACGAATACTGAGGGAATATGCACTCGAAGCCGGCCTGGAACCCGGGTTTGCCGTTATCGATGACCACGACCTCACGCAGATGACAGAAGAGGCCCTCTACCGTCTCCTGTATACTACCCTGCCGGAACCCGTCCGGGAAGCGACCCTCGTCTGCCTGCGAACCTTTGGCGTCTGGCAGATACAACAGGTCCTGACCAGCCTCTATAACGACCGATGGAATGCAGAGAGGTTCTTCCGTCAGGTTCGGGAGAACCCCGAAGACGTCATCGCTGCATGGTCGGCTGCGGTAGATGCAGAAAAAGATGATATATGTACGCAATTCTTTGCATCCCCTGCAGGGGAAGCGGCAGCCGTGCTCCGGGATCTGGCCCTGGTGTATGCTGGCGAGAGCGACCCGGCAGCCCACTATCTTGCAGAAGCCGCCCCCTGCCTGGAGGCCCTTGATCCTGCACGCCCGGACACAACCTGCAAGGCCCTTGCCGCCCTGCTCTCCTGTAAAGGGAGACGCGGGATGGGGTCTGCAAAGGTTCTCGGGGCGGATGTAAAGAAACACCTGAACACGGCATACAGTGCCCTGAAAGAGTGGGGAGACGACAATCCCCGCGGTCTGCTGACGCTCACCGTCTCTCCGGATGACCCGAAGACTCAGGAGACCATCCACGTCCTGCAGGCGCTTGGCACGGCCTTCTTCTGGTTTGCAGGTGCCATCGGGCGGCAGAAGGCGCAGCGTGGGGGCATCGACTTTGGGGACATGCTCATCCTCACCCAGGCCCTGCTTGCAGAAAACCCGACGGCACGCAACGGGATTGCCGCAAAGTACCGGGCTATCATGGTTGACGAGTTTCAGGACACCGACCCCCTGCAGGCGGCCATCATCTCCGACATCCTCACAGCCGCAGGGAAGGAACGATCCCTCTTTGTGGTCGGAGACCCGAAACAGTCCATCTACCTCTTCCGGAACGCCGACGTGACACAGTTTAAGGCAACCCGCGAACACATCACGGTCGAGCGGGGGGGACAGGAGGTGGCACTTGACACCAGTTTCCGCAGCGCACCGGAAATAATCGGTTTCGTAAACACCCTCTTCAAAACGATACTCGGCGCCGACCGGCAGCCATGGGAATTTGGCTATGACCTGCTTGCGGTCACCGAAAAGAGGGGAACACACCGTGGAACAGCGGAGATCCTCATCACCCCAACCGAGAAAAAGGCCGCAGAGCGGGACCTCAAAGAAGCAGAAGCAGTCGCTGCGTGGCTCCGCGATATAGTCTGCGGAGAGAAAAAGACAATCTATGAAAAACGGGAGGACGGAAAGTGGAACAGCCGGCCTGCCGCATTCGGGGACTGTGCGGTCCTCATCGAGACACGGGGCCGCCTGCACCTCATCGAAGATGCCTTCCGGCGGGCCGGTGTGCCCTACCAGATCCATGGCGGGACCGCCTACTATGACCGGCAGGAAGTGCGAGACTGTGCAGCGGTGATCGCTTTCCTTGCAGATAATACCGATGACATCGCCCTGTATGGTGCCCTCCGTTCTCCCTTCTTCGGACTCTCTGATGCAGAAATATTCCGTGCTGCAGATGGTCGCGGCAGGCGTCTCTTTTCCCGGCTTAAAGAGCATGCCACCGGCCCGGCTGCCACAGCCTGCCGGATGCTGGAGCGCTGGCAGGCGTATGCACGGCGGGAACCCCCGTCGGCGTTTGTGACCCGCATCCTCCGGGAGTCAGGTATGTATGTAGTCTGCGGCGGGCGAAAGAATGGTGATCAGCAGACAGCAAACCTCCGCAAGATCATCGGGATCGCCCGGTCCCGGGAATCCGGAGGATGCTATGGATTTGATGAGTTCGCCGCAGACCTCAGGCGTGCGGTGCGGGACGCACCGAAAGAGGAGGATGCACCCCTATTCGTTGCGGAGGAAGACGCTGTTACAGTGATGACCGTCCATGCCTCTAAAGGGCTGGAATTTCCGGTCGTTGTGCTGCCCTTCACAAACGCTGACACCACCGGCCGGAGAAACGGAGTGGTCTTTGAGGAGGGACTGGGCCTTGCCACAAAGATTCCCGGCCCGGACGGACCGGTGGATGCACCCATCTCCCTCTTGATACAGCACCGGCGCAAGGAGAAAGAAGCGGCAGAGGCACGTCGCCTCTTCTATGTGGCGGTCACCCGAGCCCGTGACCACATTCTCCTCTCCGGAACCCTGCCGGATATGGAGATGGTCGCCCTCGGGCAGGAGACCGGCAAGACCCGGATGCACCGGACATTTGCGGCACTCTGCATCACTCCCGGAGATGTGACGGCAGGAGAAAAAGCCTGCACAACCCCGGACGGCCGGAAATGGCGGATACCAATCATTACCGCAGAGAAGAGTGCGCTGACAGGGCCGGCCACCCCGCCACAGGTGCCGGTAATGATCACCGCCCCTCTGCCCGCAAAGAGAGCAGACGCCGCATGGATGACCCCGCCGCTCTCCCGCTCTGCACCACCGTCCCTCCCCCCTCTGCCGGCAACGGCCATCCATGCATATGCTTCAGAGACAATAGATGGGGGGCCGGACCCCAGAAGTCTCCTGCAGTCCGGCGGAGCAGAAAATACTGCGATACGGAACGGAGACCTTGTGCACGCCGTCTTTGCCGGGATGGCCCCCGCCCGCGCCTGCGTGCGCTACGGTTTCCCGGC